>NZ_JBIWFT010000058.1:0-45395 GCF_044763205.1 Kitasatospora sp. NPDC096204 | reverse complement strand
AGAGGTCTTGGAGGAGGTCGTCAGCCACGACCGTTCATGATCGCGGTTGTGGTGACGCTCTGTGGCTCTGGCACGGAAAGTGATCCAGAACCCAGGTTCAGCGACCGCCGACATTCGCGACCCCTACTACACACGCTCCCACCCCGTGGTCGTACTGACTGCCTCAGCATCGTCATCACTGAGCGAGCAGACTCCCGTGTCAGCTGGATGAGCACGGTATGGGGGAGCACTCCGGCAAGGTCGGCGACGTCCGTTGCCAGTGACGTAGTCCAGCGGCGCGACGTCCTCCGCACGCCGAAGCGACTCGACGAGATCGGCCGCGCGGGGGTTGAGGAACAGCGGTAGGTCGGGACAGGTAGATCCCGAGCCGATTCATGGGGCACCAGCGGTTCCCTGGCAGCCCGGCTCGCTACCTCCGCCGGGGTGCGCCGACACACCGTCCGCTTCAGCCCGTTCACCATGTGACTCCGGAACGAGCTTCGCGCGGTCGACATCCGAGTCATGGGACACCTCAAGGGGGCCCGCCGGATCCTTTCCGTCACCCGGCAGCCCACGGGGATGCAGCCGGCCGGAGCGGGCGCAGGCCCGCCACTCCGCGGGAGGATCGGTAGGGGCGGGCTCGGGAATTTTCCGCGGAAAATTCGCGGCACCTGCGAACGTTGTTGGGACGGGCGATCGCTCGGCACGTCCTGAGTGCTTGATCGACGACTGCCCCGAACGGCTTGCAGCACCGCCAGGGTCCCGAGAATTTTCCGCAGAAAATCGATGGGCCAAAGGCTGTCCCGCAAGGGCGGCTCACAGCTCCGGAAACGGCGGGATGTGGTCCATCATCTGCAACAACCGCCTTGCGGGTGTGGCCTCCTCTGGATGTACGGAGGAGGCCACACCTTCGATGACTGACCGACCCACAAAGACGGCTGTCCTCGCGGCCGCCTCCCAGCCGGGTTGCTGGTGGTAGCCCGTGTCGCGCTTGCCGTTCCTGGCTGCCGTAGCGGCAGAGTGCCACTGGTCGGTCTGGCAAATGCTGCCCAGCAGAGCCAGCAGCTCGGCCTTGCACGCCACGTGAGGGGCCCCGGCCAGTTCGACAAGGAACGGGACCGTGGGAGCTGTCGCCTCACCGACGACGAACCCCAGCGCACAGATGGCATCGCCCAGTTCATCGATAGCGATGCGGGCCGCGTCCTCATCCCCGTAGGCGATCCGGGACAGCAGAGATGGAATCCCGCCGGCCGGAGCCCCCGTTGCGTCACGCAGCTCTGCCCAGCGGACCCCAGAGACGCTCTTCAACAGCCCTCCCACGCCCTGCTCCTCATCCGGATCCCCGGCCAGCTCCGTCGCTGCCTCAACCATGCTCCCGCTGTTGGTGGTACCCACAGCCGGGAGGCACTCCGACCGGCCGGCGCTACGGGAGCAGGCTTGATGCCATGATCTTGCCGTGACTGGAGTGATCACGGCAGCGGAATCGTCGTGGATAGCCCCGTTCACCGGCCTGGGGCCACGCGAGTTCAAACAGCTGATCACGATGCTCCGCCGCGAGGGCGCCTGCACGGTCCGTCCTGGCCGGCCGTGGAACCTGCCGCTGGAGGACCAAGTCCTGCTGATCGCAGCTACTGGCGCACCAACCTGACACTGCGGCAGCTCGCGCCCCTTGTTTGGCTTCTCCAAGGCGACGGTCGGCCGGACCACCACAATCGCCGACGGCGACTACCCGGGGACCGGCCTGGTCATCCCGCACCGCCGCCCCAAAGGCGGCGAGCTCACCGAGTGACAGGCCGAGCACAACCGTGGGCACAAGTGGTCGACACTGGCACGGCTTGGGAACAGCACTCAACGGGGTTGGTCGGTGAGGGCGCGCGGCTGGGTGCGTCCGCGATCCGCACGGAGAATTTTCCGCGGAAAATCCGGGCAACCGGAAGCTGCCGTCGAGGGCAGCTGTCTGACGATGACGCGGCAGCCTGCGAAGGGCTCAGGCAACTGACCCTTCCGGGACTCCCCGCGTCATGAAATTTTCCGCGGAAAATCGTCCGACCGAACACTCAAAGCAACGGCCCATTGGCCAGGCCGGGTGCCGCCGAGATCGGCTCAGGGCCGACCGCCTCCTCCCGCTGCCAGTGACTTCGTGACGTCCTGCGCCCTGTGCCCTGAAGAGTCGACCGGTACCGGACGTCGGGCTTCGGACTTCACATCGCTCCGAGGCGATCCACCTCCTGCCGTCCCAAAGCGGTGGTCCCTACTGTCCGAGCCACCCCCTACGGTCGCCTCGTGACGGATGACGAGATCATTGAGGCCTGCCGAGGAATTGCCCAGGAACGTCAGGCACCCCCACCTGTCCCGCCGGAGGCCCTCGCCGAGGCGGAACGTGTCATCGGCTTCGCCTTCCCCACGCTTCTGCGGCGCCTCTACACCGAGGTCTCCAACGGTGGCTTCGGGCCCGTCGCCGGCGTCCTGCCGGTCGATGTGGGGCAAGGACACGAGCACATCGCGGAAGCCTATGAGCACGGACCGGATCCCACCGGGGGAGTGCCGGCCGGAGTGGTGCCGCTCTTCGACTGGGGCTGCACGATGTGGTCGATGGTCGACTTCCGCGACGTGGACGGCGCGATGTGGTCCAACGCAGAGGGCGATTGTCGGCAGCAAGGCGTCACCCTGGCCCAGTGGTTGGTGGCCGCGATGAACGACGAGCTGTGCTTCGCCTGGCCGGACGGAGTGCCGCCGGAAAGCGAATGGCACCGGCCGACCCCATCGACTGACCGCCACGAGAGCAGGGCGGATTCGTCCTGGCAAGCCTCGGGCAACTGGACGCCCGGATGGTGAACTGGGCACGGATGCACGACTGCTGCGGGGAAGTCGACCGCGTTCCCGAACTCCTGCACCGCGTCGAGCGCGAAGACGATGCCGAGGCATGGACGGAACTCGGATTCCGGCTGTGCCTGGAGAACGACCTCGTCCTCCCCGCCAGCTTCGCTGCCCTTCCCCGCCTGGTACGACTCGCGTCGAACACCCCACGGGCGCGCGCACTGGCCGGGACGATCCTGCAGCGCGCGGCCGGGCGCCACGGTTGCGACGACCTGTTCGCTGACTGCGCCGAGGCGGTCGCCGAGTTCCGTGTGCTGCTGGACCTGCACCTGAAGTCGCGGCCGGACGACTACCTCGCGGGGTTCCTCGCTTCGCTGGCAGCCCGGAAGCAGTACCACTGGAGCGCGGCCTTGGGGGACTTCACCGACGACTTCTACGACTTCGCCTGCCCCCACTGCGACGCAGAGGTCACGATCGCCATCGGCGACTACGGGCGCTATTCGGCGATCCGGGACTGGAACCTCGGTGACGTCGACCGACGAGATCTGCGGCCGGCGTCCCCCGAGGGGCTGACCGGGCCAGGCCGATGGATGCACGAGACGGCCGTCCGGGACGGGCAGGAGGAACTCGCCCGCGGAATCACCTACCTCTTCGGCGACGCCGAATGCCCGCGCTGTGCCAGCGTGTTCAACATCGTAGACGAATACGCGTTCGCCAACTGCCCCGGCTCGTAGCGACCCACCGGTTCCCAGTCCACGACGTCCCGGCAGGCTTCCTCCGGTTCTTGCTCCGATCGCTGGCCCGGTTCTCCTCCGCAACTGTCGTCACAGGCTCAGCAGCAGGTCCCGGACCGCCGCGGGCTGGGACAGGAACGGGTGGTGGCCGGCATCGAGCTCGACGACGCGGCCGGCGCGGCGGGCGAACTCGCGTTGCAGCCGCGGCGGGGTGCCCCGGTCCTGGGCGCAGACCAGGTAGGTGGAAGGTAGTTGCCGCCATGCGGCCGCGCCGACCGGCTGCCCGGTCACCTGGAGGCTCTGCCGGGCGAGGTGGTCGGCCGCCTGGGCCTGGACCTCCGGGTCGCAGTCCTGCAGGAAGGTGTCCGCGAGCGACTCCGGGCGGACCCCGAATGTGCCGCTTTCGGGGTCGACGTCGAGGAAGGGAGCGGGGTGGCCGTCGCCGAACTGCGACAGGCTCTGCCCGACCTCGGGCAGATAGCTGGAGACCAGCAGCAGGTGGCACACCGACCCGACTCCCGCGGCGGCTTCGGCGGTGACGATGCCGCCGTAGCTGTGGGCGACCACGACGGTCGGCTCGTCACTCGCCCTCAGCATCTCCCGCACCGCGGCGACGTCCTCCCGGAGACCCGGCCCGCCGAGGCCGCCGGGCACGCCCGTCTCGCCGCAGCTGGGCAGCGCCGGGGCCGCGCTGGGCACCCCCCGTTCCCGCAGCAGCTCGGCGGTGCGGTGCCACCACCACGACCCGTCCCGAACACACGCCCCGTGCACGAACACGACTCTCATCGCCACCTCCACGTCGGCCTCGACAGATCACGTTCACACCCGAGGCGGCGGATGCCGCACGACACACCGGTGGCGACCGGACCTGCCCGCCGCGGCACTTCGGCAGAGGCATCACGTGATCGGTTCAGCGGGCTGTCGCCCTCCTCCGCTTCCCCTCCGGAGTGAAGGCGAAGGGGTCAGGAACCGGGCCCTGCCCGAATCGCACCGCCAGTAGGCGGCTTCCCGCGGACTCGGTCACGTCGCCTCCGTCGTCGAAGCCCTGCTCCCCGGCCGGGTGCCACCGTGGTTCCGGGAGCGGAACACACCGTGGCACGGGCCCGCACCATGAGGGCTACTGCATGACCTCCAGGTGCGGGTGGTCGAAGGAGACCGGGCAGTAGTAGAGCTGCATGTTGTAGCTCCGGCCGATCTGGATGCCGATGTCGTCATCCGCGTCCCGGTCCTCGACGGGGTCCCAGCCGCTGCCGTCCAGAGCGCCCGAGCTGATCGTCAGCAGCGGGTTCATGACCGACTCGCAGGCGCGGCACCGCATGACCCACGCGTCGCGGAAGCTCCACGGCCCCCAGCCGCCGACCTTCCAGCCCGGAGCGACCGACAGCTCGAACTGGTAGTAGGCCCGGAACTCGTCGGCCGACCGGTACCCGGGGTCCTTGCCGGTGAACTCCTGCTCGCACCAGTTCGCGATCCGGCTCGCCAGACCCGACTCCAGTTCCAGCGACGACGGGTACTCCGTCACCACCTCCGGGTGCAGGACGCACGGCTCGGGCACGTACTGGCCGTGGCTGGACACGTCTGCAGGCTCCGGCTGCACGGCCGACACCCCGCCGACCTCTGCCGAAGAGCGCCACACCAGTCGAGTGGCCGGCATCCACTCCGGTTCGTGTTCCAGGGGACACCACAGCACCTGGAGCAGGTCCGCCCCGTCGGGGCAGGGCAGGCCCGGGACGTCGCGCGCGTAGAGCTGGGCCACCGGCACGAGGAGGTTGGGCTCCCCGCTCCACGGATGCCCCGCGTACGTCGCGTGCAGGGCCGCTTCCTCCTGCGCGGTGCGCGTCCCGCCGGTCCAGCCGATGTCGATGAGTCTGCGGCGCAGCCGAACGTCGGCGGGCGACACGGGCGGCTCGTCCTCCGGATGCGGCTCGGTGCACGTGGGCCAGGGCTCGTCGGCCGGCCACAGCAAGGGGCCGCCGACGGAGCTGTCTCGGACGGTCGGCGTGCCCAGGCGCGGGTGCAGGCGCACCGTCCGGCGGGCCAGGGGCGCCAGTTCGGGGAAGACGGCGGCTATGTCGACCGGGCGCGGTGGGGTGGTGCGGGCCATCGGAACCCTTTACGGGAGCGGGGCGAGGCTGACGAGCGGACCCTATCCGTCACCACGGACAGTGCGGCCCCGGGATCCTCCACGGCCCCGTTGGAGGCCCTGCGACCCGCCCTTCTGTCCGGGCTCTCGCGCCGGAGCCCCCACGGCTTCCCGGATCACCACCGATCGTCATCCGGCGAGTCCCGGGCCGGCGAATCGGTGAGGGGCGGCCCGTTTCCGAACCGCCCCTCACCGTTGTGCCGCGTCCTCGGGCTGTCAGGCCTTCGGGAGTGTTATCCCCAGTTCGAGCATGGCGGGCGAGGCCGGGCCGCCCTCGGAACGCTCGGTCTTGTAGCCCTTGACGCCCGGGGCGACGGTGCGCGGGTCCACGGCCTCGGAGGGGGCTCCGGTGGAGTAGAGGCCCTCGGGGTCCTGGTCGCGGTCGTGCGGCAGGAGCCAGAAGACGCGGCGGCGGAAGGTACCGGAGGCCCGGGAGGACTTGGCGTCGGGTCCGAGGATCGCGTAGCCGACCATGCGGCCGTCGCGGTGGTAGGCCGGGCGGCCGCGGCGGGTGGTGAGCCGGTCCAGCGACTGACGGACGTAGTCGAGGTCGGAGGTGTCCTCCAGCCAGACGAGGTCGGTTTCGTGGGCGAGCTCGGCCGGGTCGATCAGCGCGCTCACGCGTTGTGCTCCTCTGTGTCGTCGGTGATCAGGCCGATGCCCGGGTAGTACTTGCGGCTGTTGGACAGGACCATCTCCTTGGGAGAGGTCATACCCAGTGTCTCGCGAACTCGTGCGGCGAAGGCACGCCCGGATACGGGATTGGCCCCTTCGAAGCCGCACCAACGGGTGTAGGCGCCGAAGAGCTGGGACTGTTCGGCCCGCATGCCCTCGCCTGTGACGCAGGCCTCCTTCAGGAAGCGGCCGACGTGGTCCTCGGTCTCGGCGTAGGCGGTGGTGGCGGTCTGGACGGCCTGGGGGCCGGCGAGGTCCTTCTCGCCGGCGAAGTAGCGGCAGGCGCCTTCGATGAGCCAGGCGAGGATGCCGGGGCCTTCCTCGGCGACGAGGACGTGGGCCAGGTTGTCGATCTTGCGTTCCTCGGGGACGACCCGCTCGAACGGGATCAGGCGCATGCGCCGCCAGAAGGCGAAGCCGCCGGTGCCGACCTCGGGGCGGTGGTTGCCGAGCAGCCAGAGCTTGTGGGTGGGCTCGAAGGAGAAGAAGTCCTGGCGCATCCGGCGGGCCTTGATCTTGTCGCCGCCGGTGAGCAGCTTGACCCGGGCCTCGTCGAAGCGGTCGCCGGGCTTGAGCTCGGAGCAGACGATGATGCGGCGGCCGTGGAGTTCGGCGAGGTCTGTGGGGTGGCCGTCGAAGGTCTTGGCCATGAGAAAGCCGGGCGGGGCCGCGTCGGCGTAGTCGCCGAGGAGCTGGATCATGACGTCGAGCAGGACGGACTTGCCGTTCTTGCCCTGGCCGTAGAGGAACGGCATGACCTGGGCGCCGACGTCGCCGCTGATGGAGTATCCGAGCAGCAGGTGGAGGAAGTCGCGGGTCTGGCGGCCTTCCCTGTCGTCGCCGAAGGTATCGGTCAGGAAGCGGTCCCAGCGCGGGGTGGGCATCCGGGCGGGGGCCAGGGTGGTGGAGCGCGAGTGGTGGTGGACCTTCGGGTCGGGCGGGACGATGGCACCGGTGCGCAGGTCGACGACGCCGCCGGGGGTGCACAGGGCGTAGGCGTCGGCGTCGAGGAGGGCGGCGTTGAGGACCATGCCGGGGGCGGACTTGGCCTGGGCGAGCATGGCGTTCATGCCGGAGGTGGACAGCGCCCGGCGGCGGTGCCGACGCAGGTCGGTGTTGGTGTAGATGCCGCGCGCGTCGTGGGTGGCGATGCTCTCGGCCATCTCGCCGGCGGCCCACAGGACGGTGTCGTCCTCGTCGAGCTGCCAGTGGTGGGCGGACCAGCGGTACCAGCCGAGGCCGGGAACGTGGCGGTAGTCGCCTCCGTAGAGGTGGACGAAGAGCTTGGCGTTGCCGCGGTCCGAGAGCGAGTCGGGCAGCAGGCCGTGCGGGGTCGCCTGCGGGCCCGTCGCGGAGGCCTGTACGGGCTCTGCGGCCGCCTTCGGAACCGGGGGAGCGGCCGGCGCGGGCGCGGGGTCGAGGAGGCTCTCCTGGACGGCGGTGCCGTTCCACGGGGGCTGCGAGGGGCCCGGGACGGGCGGGTAGTCCAGGATCTGTTGCGCCGTGGCCACGGGGTCGAAGACCGTCCTCTTGCGGCGGGTGCTGTCGGTCATCCGCGGGCCTTCCCGATGCGCAGGGGCTGGCGGCTGCCGGCTGCCAGGCCGGAGCGGATGACGGCGGAGTTGTGCCTGTCCTGGGCGGGACGGGCGGTGCGGGCCGCCTCGAGGAGGAGCTGTTCGGCGGCAGCGTGGGTGAGGTGGCCGGCCGAGACCAGGCCACCCACGGTGTAGGCGGCGCGGTTGAGCTTGCCGGTGAAGCCCGCGCCCTCGGGAGTCCCGGCGCAGTCGGTGACTTCCTGGAGGACGGTGTCGATTACCTTCTCCGCGCCTTTCTTCCCCCCGCCTGCGGCGACGACGGCCTGGCGGGCGCGGTCGGGGACGGCCGGCTGCGGCACGCTCGGCCGGCCGGGCCGGTCCTGGAGGTGGCCGGTACGGACGAGTTCCTCGCCGAGCCACTCGGGCAGCGGCGCGGGGATCCTGGCACCCGGAAGCGGGGTGTAGGTACCTGCCACGGTGACGGTGCCGGGGGCGACGATGTAGCCGCCGTGGGCGCGGACGTCGACCTGCCAAGCCAGGGCACGGCCCGCGGAGGAACCGGTGGAGCAGGCGAACCGGCGGTCGCTGTGGTCCTGGTACCAGATGTGCAGGCCACCGGAGGGGGTGCGGACGCGCAGGGTGCCCTCGTCCGTGGTCGGATCGGGAGCCCGGCGCAGGGCGGCCAGCAGGGCGAGGGTGTGGTAGCCGTTCTCGAGTCCTTCGAGGTTGACGTCCTCGTGGATCGGGATGCCGGGGAGGATGCGGTCGCGGGCGGGGACGACGTCGGTGTGGTTGTCGACGTCGATGACGACCAGTCCGGCCGGGCCGCAGGCAACACCCGTGCCGAAGTCCGGGTTGACCCGCCACCAGGCGGTGAGGATGTCCTGGTCCAGAGTCGCTGCGTGGAAGCCGTGGCACCAGCGGCCGACAGCGGGGCAGGGGCAGTCGGCGGGGGAGTGCGGGGAGTCCTGGCAAGGGCGGCAGTTCGCGGGCGGGGTCTTGCGCCCGGGGGCGAGCGGGTGGACGGGCCAGCCCTGGGCCGCACACCAGCGTGCAACGGCCAGCGCATCCGGCTGGCGGTCCGCTCGGTCGCTCCCCACGGCCATCGGCGCCGTCACGCTGGTCCCTTCCCCTTGTTCGGTAGCTGCTCGGACTTGAGTCGCTGGCTCAGTCGCTGAGGGTAAAAAGCCAGGTCAGGGCACTGGCGGGCACCGGGTCAGCGACTGAAGCGACCGAAGTTCAGAAGATAGCTCACACAGACTAGCCGAGCGGGGACGTGGGGACTGTCACTGCCACTGCTTGCGGGCGAACTCAGCGACCAAGCCCTGGGAGAGCGACTGAGCCCGTTCGGTCGCTGTTTTGGTCGCTCCGACGTTTCCGCAGGTCAAGCGCATTTTCCACAGGAAACAGCGACTGAAGCGACTGAAGCCCGGGTCTATAACGCACACACGCACACGGGAATGTCTTTATATACCCGACCTTGAGTCGCTTCAGTCGCTGTTGAGATGGGTAAACATGCTCTGACCTGGTGTTTTGTCGAGCGACTGAAGCTCAGCGACTGAAAGCGACTGAGTCTCTCGGGGCGTTTTTCCCCGGCGTGTCGGGCGTGTCAGGTCTGCCGGAAGGACTCCAGCCGAGTCGCTTGGGTCGCTTCGGTAGCTCCAGCGACCGTCTCTTGAGGTGCGGACCGTACGCGCTGCCGAAGCGGGGCAGATCCCGCGCGCTGGTGCCGGCCAGGAACCGTGGCTGTCAGTCGCTTGGGTCGCTGCCTGCAGGCAGGGGCAGCACGACCAGGTGGCGACTCGGCCGGCGACCAGCGACTCAGCGACCCAAGCGACTCAAGGACGGACGTGTCGACGTACCTGGTACCTGGAGCAGCGCTCGCACCTGGCCAACGTCATGGCGGTCTGCGTGCTTGGCTGCGACGCCCTGTTCGAGGACTGCTTCGTCCTCGTGACAGCCGAAGGCCGGGTGGAGGCGTCACCGAAGGCCGGGATGTCCGGGGACCTCCTCGCCGCGGCCGAGGCCATCGCCGGCAGGCAGTGCACCGAGCACAGTGACGTCAGCGAGGAGTACTTCGCCTGGCACCGGGAGAACGTAGCCTCATCCCCGAGCCCGGCGGCAGCCCCGTCCACCAGGACGGAGGTGCGGTTCGCATGAGCGCCACCGGAAAGACGAAGCCCAAGCCGCAGGCCCGCCGTGAGCCGCCCTACTTCCCCCTCAAGGTCGGCGGACTGACGGTCGTGCTCAAGCACCGCCCCAGGCTCGTGCCCCTCGTGCTGACCGGATCCGGTGCGGCGGTGGGTACGGCGGTCAGCTTCTTCCTCCAGGTACGCTCCGGCGGGTGAGCCTGGGCGGGGTTCCGGAACGCATCCAGGCAGTTCCTGCCCCCTGACGTCGGTTGTCCGGCACCACGCGGTGCCGGACAACCGACGGGTCCGAAGAGGAACGCGCTACGGGTCGACGGCCGCTCCTAGCATTCGCTACTGACACCGAGCGCTTTTCCCCGTGCCGATCCGGCCGGTTCGCGGGGCCGGCCGTTGCCCAGACCAGGCCCCACCCCGGCTCCTCCCGTCGGTTTCCTCCCCGAGGACCACGGACAGCGGATCAAAAGCGGGTCACTTCGTGATCTCTTGATCATCCTGACTTCATGGGTAGCGGGAGTCAGGGAGGAGAGAGGGATCGGGGTGGAGGACTGGGCTGAGATCCGTCGGCTGCATCGGGCCGAGGGTTTGTCGGCGCGGGCTGTGGCCCGGCAGCTGGGAATCTCCCGGGGCACGGTGGCGCGGGCCCTGGGCTCGGACCGGCCGCCGGTCTACCAGCGGCCGTTGAAGGGTTCGGCGGTGGACGCCGTGGAGCCGGTGGTCCGCGAGCTGTTGCAGCAGACGCCGACGATGCCGGTCACGGTGATCGCCGAGCGGATCGGCTGGGAGCGGGGGTTGACGATCCTGCGGGAGCGGGTGCGCGAGCTGCGTCCTGCCTACCTTCCCGTCGACCCGGTATCGCGGACGGTCTACGAGCCCGGCGAGCTGGCCCAGTGCGATCTGTGGTTCCCGGAGGCGGACATCCCGCTCGGCTACGGTCAGAGCGGGCGTCCTCCGGTGCTGGTCATCGTCGCCGGTTACTCCAGGATGATCACCGCCAGGATGCTGCCCTCGCGGCAGACCAACGATCTGATCGACGGGCACTGGCGGCTGCTGACCGGCTGGGGCGCCGTCCCGAAGACGCTGGTCTGGGACAACGAGCCGGGCGTCGGCAGGGGCAGGCCGACCAGCGAGTTCGCCGCCCTGGCGGGACTGCTCGCCACCAGGATCCACTTCTGCCGGCCCCGGGATCCGGAGGCGAAGGGCCTGGTCGAGCGGGCCAACGGCTACCTGGAGACCAGTTTCCTGCCCGGTCGAACCTTCGCCGGCCCTGGCGACTTCAACACCCAGCTGGCCGCCTGGCTGCGGATCGCCAATCGCCGCAGGCACCGCACGATCGATGCCCGGCCCCTCGACCGCTGGGAGACGGACAGAGCGGCCATGCTGGCCATCCCGCCCGTCGACCCGCCGACCTGGTGGCCGCTTCGCACCCGCCTGGGCCGCGACCACTACATCCGCCTGGACACCAACGACTACTCCGTCCACCCCCGCGCGATCGGCCGCCTCGTCACCGTCCGTGCCGACACCGAGGAGATCACCGTGACCTGCGGCGAGGACGTGGTGGCCCGCCATGCCCGCTGCTGGGCCCGCCACCAGTCGATCACCGACCCCGAGCACGTTGCCGCGGCCCGGCATCTGCGCGATCAGGTCTGGCGGCAACGGGCCGACCGCGCACGGACCGCCCAGGCCGCGCTCCTGGCGCCCGACGGCCTCGGCGTCGAGGTCGAGCAGCGCGAGCTGGCCACCTACGACCGTATCTTCACCCTCATCGAGGGCGGAGCCGGAAAGGAGAATCCCTGATGACCCCAGCCACCGCCCCCACCAGCCAGAACACCACCACCGCCAAGAGTGACCGTCCACCCGAGGCACGCGCCGCCCGCACCGGTCGGCAGACCGCCGCCGACCTGGCGTTCCTCGCCCGCGCGATGAAGGCCCCCGCTCTGCTGGACGCCGCCGAGCGCCTGGCCGAACGCGCCCAGGCCGAGTCCTGGACTCACTTGGAATACCTCGTCGCCTGCCTGCAGCGCGAGGTCTCCGCCCGCGACAGCCACGGCGGCGAGGGCCGCATCCGGCAGGCGCGTTTCCCCGCGATCAAGACCCTCGAGGAACTCGACCTCGCTCACCTGCGTGGCCTGACGCGCCAGCAGCTCGCCCATCTGGGCACACTGGACTTCATAGCCGCCCGGGAGAACGCGATTTTCCTTGGGCCTCCGGGCACGGGCAAGACACACCTGGCCACCGGACTCGCCATCCGGGCCTGCCAGGCCGGCCACCGGGTCGCGTTCGCCACCGCCTGTCCGGGTACTACCTCATGTGCAGAGGTGCGTACGGGTTCAAATGCAGAGGTGCCCCGGCGCGTCGTGATGTCGGGTTCATGAAGTGGGTCACCCTTCGCTCAGGTGTGTGGTGAAAGGAGCGAAAGGTGACCCGTCTCTATGATCCTGCAGACGGAGCAGTGGATGAAACTACGTCGTTTCCGGGCCCTGCGTGAGGCCGGGATGAGCATCTCCGAGATCGCCCGGGAGACCGGGACGAACTGGCGGACCGTCAAGAAGTACCTCGACCAGCCCGGGACCGTGGTGCCCGAACGCGGAACACCGCGCAAGGGCTGCATCCCGCAGGTGATCGTGCCGTACGTGCCGGTGATCGACGCCTGGCTGCGGGCCGACATCACCCTGAAGGGCACGGTGATCCACGAGCGCCTGGTCGACACCTACGGCTTCACCGGCCACTACCAGCGCGTGAAACTGCACCTGCAGGAGGCCCGCCCCCGGATCGCTGCCGAACTCGGCCTCGGACCGGCCGACATGGACGGACTGCACCGCCGGTTCGAGGTCTTCCCCGGCGCCCAGGCCCAGGTGGACTGGGGAACCGAGGGCGCGATCCTCACCCGCGGCACCCAGAAGGTCTACTCCTTCCACATGGTGCTGTCCTACTCGCGCGACCCGTTCTGCTGCTTCACCACCAGCATGGACCTGGCCACCTTCTGGGACTGCCACCGCCGGGCGTTCGCCCACTTCGGCGGCGTCCCGAAGACCATCGTCTACGACCGCACCAAGACCGTCGTCCGGCGGCACGTCGCCCCGGCAAGGCCGTCCCGCTCCACCCGGAAGCGGTCGCGTTCGCCGGCCACTACAACTTCGATGTCGACGTGCTGGCCGCCTACCGCCCGACCGGCAAGGGCCGGGTCGAGCGGCAGGTGACGATCGTTCGCGACCACGTCCTGGCCGGGCGGACGTTCGCCTCGCTGATGGAGCTGGACGCCGCGTTCGCCGCCTGGGTGCCGCTGCGAAGATCCCGTATCCACCGCACCCACGGCGAGGTGATCGGCGTCCGCGCCGCCCGTGACCACGCCGCGCTGCGGCCGCCGCCCGACCGCCCCTACATCGTGGCCGACCGGCACCTGCGGCCCGTCGGCAAGGACTGCCTGGTCGCCTTTGAGCCACAAGACGCTGGACGACTACGACTCCGCGTTCCAGCCCGACCTCGACGCCCGCAAGGTCAAGGACCTGGCCACCCTCGCGTTCGTCGAGGCCCGCTCCAACGCCGCTTTTCTAGGCCCGCCGGGGGTAGGCAAAACACACCTGGCGGTGGCCCTCGCGGTCGCGGCCTGCCGGGTCGGCTACTCGGTCTACTTCACCACCCTGGACGACATGGTCCGCAACCTGCGGGCCGCCGACACCGCGGGGCGTCTCACCGTCAAGATGCGGACCTACCTGCGCTCCACCGTTCTGGTGATCGATGAGGTCGGATACCAGACCCTGACCCGCGACGACGCGAACCTGCTGTTCCAGGTCGTCTCGAAAAGGTATGAAAAGGGCCCGATCCTGCTGACCTCGAACAAGACCTACAGCGAGTGGGGCCAGGTCTTCAGCGACGACGTCCTGGCCACCGCCATCCTCGACCGGCTCCTGCACCACTGCACCACCCTCCCCATCAACGGCCCGAGCTACCGCCTGCGCAACCAGCTCTCCACCCTCGACGGGGCCCTGGCCGGCATCTGACCACCCGGCACCCACCCCACCGCGCTTGGGGCCGACCACCAGGACCGCCTCGGCCGAGCCGCGCCAGAAGCCGTTGAGTACCTGTTTCCGAGGTTCCTCCGGTCGCATTTGCGTCACCTGCCTGATCACAAACTCATCAGCTCCGTCAACGAGGCGATCACCCGGATACCGGCGTCCACGGCACCGGAACCTCCGGAAGCCGAGCGGTCCAGCCATATGGCCTGCAACCCTGCGTCCCGTGCCCCGACCGCGTCCTTTTCGTAGTCGTCACCCACGTAGGCCACCTCGGCGGGCGCCAACCCCAGGGCCTCGCAGCCCGCCAGGAAGATGCTCGCCGCCGGCTTGGCGGCACCGTGTTCCTGGGAACAGATCAACGGCTCCGCAAAGTAACCGAGCAGCCCGATCGCATCCAGCTTCGTGCGCTGGTGCGCGGTCACCGAATTCGACACGACGCCGAGTTGGAATCGACCCTCCAACGCACCCAGCGTCGGCTGAGCATCGTCGAACGCCCGCCGGACCGCGTCCCTCCGCAACGCATAGCTCGCCCACCACGCCGTAGCCGCCTCGTCCGTCAACTCAAGTGCGCCGACCACCCCGGCCTGTGCGAGAAATCGCCGTATCCGTGCCGCCTTCTGGGCGGCGAACGTCAACTCGCCGCTCAGGAACCGCGGGTACTCCTCCTCCCTGACTTCCCGCCACACACGCAGCGCCTCCGCTGGCGACTCGAACCGGTCGGAGAGGCCTTCGGCCACCAAGTGCTCGTGAAGACCGGCCTCCTCGGCCTCCTCATAGTCGTACAGGGTTCCATCGACATCGAACAGCACTCCACGGATCGTCATGTCGATCATTCTGGCGGGCAACGCCGATCCGGAACAGTTCCGTGATCAAGAGTGACCTTCGAAAGCAGGATCTGAACAAAAGATCATCAGATGTCAAGCATCATCAACCAGACCTCTGCACGTGAACTCGTACTTCGCTCTGCAGATGAACTCGTACCCCGACACCGCCGCCCAGTGGGTCGACCGCCTGGCCGCCGCCCATCAGGCCGGACGGCTCCAGGACGAGCTGGTCAAGCTCGGACGCTACCCGCTGATCGTGATCGACGAAGTGGGCTACATCCCTTTCGAATCCGAGGCCGCGAACCTGTTCTTCCAGCTGATCTCGAACAGATACGAACGCGCGAGCGTGATCGTCACCTCGAACAAGCCGTTCGGACGCTGGGGAGAGGTCTTCGGCGACGAGACCGTCGCCGCCGCGATGATCGACCGACTCGTCCACCACGCCGAGGTCCACTCCCTCAAGGGCGAGTCCTACCGCATGCGGGGCCGCGAACTCGGACGCGTTCCCACCGACGACAACGACTGACGCACACCATCCAACGAGACCAACGGATGGCCCACAACTGAACCGCTGGAACCGGCCCGTTTTGAGCCGTTGCCGACAACCGCGCACCGGCTGACCCCCGCGGGTGCGGGGAGGAGAACGCGGTGATCCCGCCCCAGCGCCTCGGCGACGGCTGACCCCCGCGGGTGCGGGGAGGAGCGCACCGCGGAGGACGAGCTCTGGCTGATCGGCGGCTGACCCCCGCGGGTGCGGGGAGGAGAGCACGGGGTACTCGGTCCACCGGCCGCGCGCCGGCTGACCCCCGCGGGTGCGGGGAGGAGGGCAAGATCGAGAGCCTGATGTCCGGGATCGGCGGCTGACCCCCGCGGGTGCGGGGAGGAGTCCAGGGTGCGGGTGACGAGGGCGAACGCGGTCGGCTGACCCCCGCGGGTGCGGGGAGGAGACCTGGACCGAGCACCAGCGCGGCATGGCGCTCGGCTGACCCCCGCGGGTGCGGGGAGGAGGGGTGCCGCGTGTGGCCGGCGTCGGCAAATGTCGGCTGACCCCCGCGGGTGCGGGGAGGAGCTGCGGGTCGGCGCTGACGAGGGGTGGGCCGACGGCTGACCCCCGCGGGTGCGGGGAGGAGCGGATCAGCCGACCCGTCCACGGCTCGTACGCCGGCTGACCCCCGCGGGTGCGGGGAGGAGGACGGCGCCTCGACCGGGTTCCCTCGCTACGGCGGCTGACCCCCGCGGGTGCGGGGAGGAGGGGACCAGGTCTCCGGCGAGATCGGGAGCCACCGGCTGACCCCTGCGGGTGCGGGGAGGAGACCAGCCGCGGGGCCTGCCCGGTGGGCGGGTACGGCTGACCCCCGCGGGTGCGGGGAGGAGCCAGGGTTCTCCCACGTCACAGGGCGTAGCAGCGGCTGACCCCCGCGGGTGCGGGGAGGAGGCAGGTACGAAACCCTGGTATGCGCAGGCGAGCGGCTGACCCCCGCGGGTGCGGGGAGGAGCGTACAGAGCACAAGGAGCAGCTGATGAGCACCGGCTGACCCCCGCGGGTGCGGGGAGGAGATCCGCCACCTCACCAGCGGCACGCGCGCCGTCGGCTGACCCCCGCGGGTGCGGGGAGGAGTTCGCCCTCGCCCTCGGCAGCGACTGGGACCGCGGCTGACCCCCGCGGGTGCGGGGAGGAGGAGCGCGCGCAGCTCGTCCTCGCGGACATCGCCGGCTGACCCCCGCGGGTGCGGGGAGGAGTGCCGGTGGTAGGCGGCGCGGGACGGGCACGGCGGCTGACCCCCGCGGGTGCGGGGAGGAGAACACCCGCACCATCACCGTGCCCTCTGTCGACGGCTGACCCCCGCGGGTGCGGGGAGGAGATCGCCGCCCACCGCCACACGTCCGCCGGCACCGGCTGACCCCCGCGGGTGCGGGGAGGAGACCTTCGGCGCTCTGCCCTCCCAGCTCAAGTACGGCTGACCCCCGCGGGTGCGGGGAGGAGGATCCGTGACTAACCGCGGACTAATCCGCCTCCGGCTGACCCCCGCGGGTGCGGGGAGGAGGAGAAGATCGAGTTCACGACCGACCGCGACCTCGGCTGACCCCCGCGGGTGCGGGGAGGAGCGCTCGCGGGGATTGCTCATGGCCGTGTTTCACGGCTGACCCCCGCGGGTGCGGGGAGGAGGAAGACGCGGCCACTGCAAAGGCGCTGGAGGCCGGCTGACCCCCGCGGGTGCGGGGAGGAGTGGTCGGAGGCCGACCGCCTCAACGTCCAGGACGGCTGACCCCCGCGGGTGCGGGGAGGAGACCGACGACGAGACGCAGAGCATCGCCGAGGGCGGCTGACCCCCGCGGGTGCGGGGAGGAGTTCACCGCGCCGTCCGAGACCGGCATGTCGGACGGCTGACCCCCGCGGGTGCGGGGAGGAGCTCGGCCCGGCGGTGCACACCGACGGGCCGCGCGGCTGACCCCCGCGGGTGCGGGGAGGAGCAGCGGGTGGAGTGCTCGGCCTTCGCCTTGGCCGGCTGACCCCCGCGGGTGCGGGGAGGAGTCATTCGAGGACGGCGGCCCGTTCGTCCAGTTCGGCTGACCCCCGCGGGTGCGGGGAGGAGCGCCGCTCGTCCTCCGACTCCGTCCGGCCCGTCGGCTGACCCCCGCGGGTGCGGGGAGGAGCAGCTCGTCCTCGACGGCGAGTTCGGCCGCCGCGGCTGACCCCCGCGGGTGCGGGGAGGAGTCAACGACGCGAACAACGGTGAGCGTCATTCCCGGCTGACCCCCGCGGGTGCGGGGAGGAGGCCTGCTCGCCAACACCACCGACGTGGTCGAACGGCTGACCCCCGCGGGTGCGGGGAGGAGTCGCTGCCCAGCGCCCACAGCACGGAGACGGACGGCTGACCCCCGCGGGTGCGGGGAGGAGGGTCAGTGGTGTGGGGTGGTGGCGCGCGCGGCCGGCTGACCCCCGCGGGTGCGGGGAGGAGTCTATCCTTCCCCGCCGCACTGACGCCGCAGGTGGCTGACCCCCGCGGGTGCGGGGAGGAGCCATCCGCGCGTCGCGCTGTCGTGCTGCGGCGCGGCTGACCCCCGCGGGTGCGGGGAGGAGTCCAAGTGGGCCGCCACTCACCTACGTTGAGCCGGCTGACCCCCGCGGGTGCGGGGAGGAGAGCCACGGGCCCAGGCAGACGTATCCGCCGCGCTGGCTGACCCCCGCGGGTGCGGGGAGGAGACGATCTTCTTGACGAGGTCGTCGCAGGTGTCCGGCTGACCCCCGCGGGTGCGGGGAGGAGTTGTAGAGGGTGTTTTTCTGGACCCGGAGCTCCGGCTGACCCCCGCGGGTGCGGGGAGGAGCCGCTCGGCCGCACCGGCCGCACCGGCAGGAACGGCTGACCCCCGCGGGTGCGGGGAGGAGCACCAGAAGGCCGGCGGCCAGGAGCACCACTACGGCTGACCCCCGCGGGTGCGGGGAGGAGGCTTCGTGAACTGCGGCGTTGTGGCGGGTTTGCAATTCCTTGACTGTGCGGGGGATGGGATTGATGCCCAGTGTCGAGGTGTCAAGGAGCGTCCACATGATGCCATGGGCGGTGGGGTGGCTGCGGCGGATCGGTGACCGGGCCACAGAGGGTGACCTTTGCCGTGTGGTGGTCGGGCAGGTGGTCGTGACCGTTGTGCGGGTGGGCTGCTGCACGTAGGGGGATGGCCCGATCGCGGAGGTCTTCCACTGTTGTGCCTGCCTCCTCGAAGGTCGCCAAAAGTTCCAACCTAGGGGATGGTTGGGCCTGACCGGCGGTGTCTGAATCGTTACACGAACTACCCGCGCACGCCCTTCGGATGTCCATGACCTCGGGCGATGCGCCGAGGGCCCAGCCGGTCAACCCCTCGCTCGTCCTCGGATCCGATGTGAGGGGCCGTGGGGATTGTCAGTGGTAACTGATAGATCCTCAGACATGAATGAGAGCAAGCCAGTTGGCAGAGTCGGGACAGTCGATCCCGACTCCCGTCTGTGGGGCAAGCATGCCGGTCTGCCCGGCCCCTACCCCGTGATCTGTCATCTCCTGGACACGGCTGCCGTCGCCGGCGCGCTGTGGGACGCCGTCCTGAGCGAGCGCGTGCGGATGCGGATCGCCGGGGCCATGGGCGTCGGCGAGGCTGAGGCCCGGGAGATGGTGATGCTGTGGGCCGGCCTCCATGACATCGGGAAGATCTCGCTGCACTTCCAGCAGCAGGTCACCGAGCAGTTCGCGAAGCTGATGGGGGATCCGGCGTACGCGGAGGACAACTCGGCCGCCAAGCGCAGCGGGTACCTGAGGCACGAGACGGCCACGCACTGGGGGCTGGTCGAGTTCTTCAAGCAGTGCGGCTATCCGCTCCACAAGCCCGTCAGGAGGTCGCCAGCCCACCAGATCGCCCAGCTGCTCGGCGGGCACCATGGGTGCTTCGCCCCCGTGCTGCAGGTGAAGGAGATCAACAACCCGTCGGGCTACCAGCCGGCTCTCGGCACTGCCGGAGGTTGGCGGGACCAGCGGCTCGCTCACGCGCACGCGGTCCGTCGGACGGTCGGGGCCGACAGGCCGCTGGAGCAGGTGCTGCCCGGTGAGCTGGCGGTGGTGGTCACCGGGCTGGTCGTGGTGGCCGACTGGCTGGCCAGCCAGGTCGACGTCATCGAGCCGCGGATGCCCGGGGAGGACTGGAAGACCGGGGACTCGGAGCTTGCCGAGCACTTCGAGACGGCAGCCGAGGCCGCACCGCGGTGGGTCCGTACGGCAGGCCTCGGGCGGGCGGCGTTTCCGGACAGGCCCTTCACCCAGCAGTTCCCGTTCTCCCCGAACAAGCTCCAGGCCGACGTCGCGGAGTACTTGCCCAAGGTGGTGAAGGGGCCCGGACTGCTGCTGGTCACGGCCCCGACCGGGGACGGCAAGACCGAGACCGCCCTGCACGCGGCCTCCGTGATGGCGAGGGCCTCGGGCACTTCCGGGGTCTACTTCGCGCTGCCGACGATGGCTACGGCGGATGCGATGTTCACCAGGTTCCGCAGGTTCGCCGAGGACAACGTCGAGGGTGATCGCGCGCTCACCCTGCTGCACAGCATGGCCTGGCTGAGCCCGGACTACGCCCCGGGGGAGGGGGCGACGGACGGGTCGGCCGTTCTCGCGGACACCGAGGCCGGCCAGTGGCTGCGCACCGGGCGTCGGGGTCTGCTGGCGCCGCTCGCCAACGGCACCGTCGACCAGGCGCTGACCGGCGTACTGCCGGTTCGCTACGGCTTCCTGCGACTGTTCGGCCTCTCGAACAAGGTGCTGGTGGTGGACGAGGCGCACGCCTACGGCCCCTGGATGCACAGTCTGCTGGTGCGGCTGCTGGAGTGGCTTGGCGCGTTCGGCGCCCCGGTCGTGCTGCTGTCGGCGACCTTGACCGGCAGGGCGGCCTCGTCGCTGGTCGACGCCTACCGGCGTGGCGCGGGCTTCCATGAGCCGTCCACGGTGGAGCCCTGCTACCCGGGGTGGCTGTTCGTGGACGCGGGCAGCGGAGAGGTGTCCGAGCCGCGCGAGGCCGGCAGCAGCCGCACCCGGACCCTGCGCGTGGAGACCCGTCGGGTGCACTGGGACGTCCGGGACCAGGACGTCGCGACGAAGCCGGGAGTGCAGGGGCGGCGCGACGCCCTGCTCGAGATCCTCACACCGGTGACCGCCGAGGGAGGCTGTGTCCTCGTCTGCTGCACCACCGTGGACGAAGCCCAGCGCACCTACCGCTACCTGGAGTCGGCCCTGCCCGGGCTCGCCGCGCGCGACGGGGGCCTGCGGCTGCTCCACTCCCGCTACCCCGCCCACGAGCGGCAGCGCATCACCACCGAGTGCGAGGCCGCGTACGGGAAGCCGGCCGACGACGCGGCGGCGGCCGTCCCGCGGGAGGGCTCGATCCTGGTGGCCACCCAGATCGTCGAGCAGTCACTCGACCTGGACTTCGACCTGATCGTCTCGGACCTCGCCCCGCTGGCGCAGCTCCTGCAGCGGGCCGGCCGCGGCAAGCGCCACGAACGTCCCAACCGCCCGGCCTGGATCGGCCTGGCCGCCGAGCCGCGCATGATCGTGCTGGAGCCGCTCGACGACAAGGACCGCGTGGCCGCACCCCGCTCCTGGGGCACCGTCTACGACGCGTCCCTGCTGCGCCGCACCAGTCTGCTGCTCGAGAGGCAGTCCGGCGGGGCGATCGAGGTCCCCGGAGACGTCCAGGAGCTCGTGGACGAGGTCTACGCGGACGACTTCGGAGCGGACCTGGACAAGGCCGCCTCGGCGGAGCTCGACCGGATGGACGCGGAGCGCATCGCCTCGGCCGCCGCCGAGGAGCAGATGGCGGAGATCACCGTGATCCCGGCCCCTCACGGCGTGGCCGACGACCTCTCCCAGCTCAGCGAGCGCGGCTTCGCCGTCTCGGACGACCTGCTGACCACCCGCCTCGGCGCGGACAGCGGCCGTGCCGTGTGCGTCTTCCAACGGGAGAGCGGCTGGAGCCTCGACCCCGACCGCGATGTCCCACTGCCCGCAGCCGCGGCGAACCGGGATGAGATCGCGCTGATCATGCGGCACACCGTGCCGCTGCCCGGCCGCTGGCTCGCCGGCCGCACCGAGGAGAACGCCGTGCCGAAGGCCTGGAAGGACCGGCCCCTGCTCACCGACCTGGCGCTGCTGCGCATGCGCCCTGACGGCGACCGGTGGACGGGCCGACTGGGGGAGCGGCAGCTCATGTACTCGAACGTGGGAATTTCCGAGAACTAGCCTCATAGGCACCGCACTTGACGATACGTTGGCTGCGCCGGACCCGGACAGGACTGTCGTCCCTCCGGGACCGGTGTGACCCCCGCTCGCGCGGGGACAGGTCTGCCGACACGGCCGCTTCCTAGGCACCGCACGGCTCACCCCCGCTCGCATGCGGGGACCGCGCAGAGCCTACCCACCCTGTGACCACCCGCACTCGCCTCGCCGGAGGCCGCATGCCATCCGCACCACCCGCCTACAACCTCCTCGACGAACCGTGGATCCCCGTCCGCTGGCTCCCCGGGCAGGACACGAACGACACGGCGGACCCCACCGCGCTCCGTCCGCCCCAGGTCGGCCTGCGCGAACTCCTGCTGCGCGCCCCCGAGATCGCGCAGATCGCGGTCGCCGACCCGCCCGCGCTCTCCGCGCTGTACCGCGTCCTGTACGCGATCACCGCCCGCGTGGCGGAGCTCGACGAAGCCGGTCCCGGCGACTGGTCCGACCGCCGCGACGAACTGGTCACCGAGGGAAGCCTCAGCGAAGAACAGGTTGCCCGGTACGTCACGCCGATCCACGACCGTTTCGACCTCTTCGACCCCGCGCGGCCCTTCCTGCAGGACCCGAGGCTGGCCGAGCAGTGCGACCCGGCGAACACCGCCGGCGTCGACAAGCTCATCACCACCCGCCCCTCGGGCAACAACCACTCCTGGTTTCAACACGTCAACAGCGCCGCCCCCGAGCTGCCCACCCCCGACCAGGCCGTCCTGCACCTGCTCGTCTGGCACTACTACGGCCCCTCCGGACGATGCTCCAGCCGCACCGTCGGCGGCACCAAGGCGGCCGGCAGCAAGGCCGGCCCCCTGCGCAGCACGCTCTCCTACCACCCGGAGGGCGAGACGCTGTTCGAGACGCTGCTGGCCGGACTCCCCGAACCGGCCGAGGGCGTCTCCCGCAGCAGCGACCTGTGCCCATGGGAGCGGGACGAACTGCCCGACCCCGTGGCCGCCCCTCCAGCGCTGAAAGGACCGTGCTCCGCGCTCACGGCCCGCTCCCAGCACGCGCTGCTGCTCGTGCCCGATGCCACAGGCCGGCACGTCCGGGACGCGTTCATCACCTGGGCGAACCAGCTCAAGATCTCCCGCGAGGGCGACCCGTACCTGATCTGGCAGACCAGCAAGGACAACAACCCCTACCCCCGTCCCGCCGACTCCCAGCGCGCGCTGTGGCGGGATCTGGACGCCCTGCTGCTCAACAACCCCGCAGGAAGTACCCGGCCGCAGCGCCCGGCGGTGTTCCGCACCGCGCTGGAGGTCTCGGAAGACCTGAGGGTGCGCGCACTGGGGTTCGAACAGGACGGACAGGCCAAGGACATCCAGTTCGTCGACGCGGTCACCCCACCGGTGCTCGGGCTCGCTGAGGACAAGGACCCCACGGTCGCCGTCGAGATCGGCCACCTGCGCGTCCTGGGGGAGCGATACGGCAACCGGCTCGACCGGGCCGTCAAGAAGGCCTGGGCCGGCTTCACCACAGCCCCCAAGATCCGCGACTGCACCTGGGTCGTCGACGCCGCGGCCCGCTACTGGCCCGCCGCAGAAGCCGAGTTCTGGAAGCGACTGAACGCGCGCGACTTCGACGGCGCCGCCGCGGCGTTCCGCATCCTCGCCGAGCAGGCCTACGACACCGTCACCTACAGCGCACTCGGGACCATGCGCGGAGCCAAGGCCTGCACCACCGCCCGCCTCGAGCTGTACGGCGGGCCGGTGAAGCATCCGGCCAAGACCGGCGGCACCGGCGGCCGCAACACCAGTACGGAGGACGCATGAGCACGACCAGCACCATCCCCGGGCCCGCCAAACCGGCGGACGACGCGGTCGGCACGACAAAAGAGTCCTCCCTCATCCCCTCGCTGGGACGGGCACGCGCCTTCACCGCCAGGATCGACAAGCGCAGCCACGAGGACCCCGGCGTCCGCGCGGCCCTGCGCCGTGGCGTCGGCAAGGACCTGGACGCCGTGCCCTTCATGCACCGCTACGTGGCCTCCTGGCTCACCGAGGACCAGGCGCGCAGCCGCGACATCCAGCGCGCCTTCTACACCATCGCCTCCCTGATCGCCGCGCAGCGCCGCGACCAGTACGCCGCCGCGAAGGCCGAGACGCCGAAGAAGAGCGGGTCGGAGGAGCAGCCGACGGGCGAGGAGACGACGGCCGCCGACGCGGCACCGGACGCACCCGGCCACCCGGCCGACCCCCCGCAGGACACGGAGGCCGGCACCGCCAAGCGGGTCCCCCCGCGCAGCCTCGGCCACGCCTTCGCCGACGGTGTTATCAAGGGGGGCCAGAGCGGCGGTCTGCGGGAGACCTCGGCCGAGACCCGCCTCAACCTGCTGAGCCGGCAGAGCGTCGACGGCCTGCACCGCCACCTGCCCGGAGCCGTCCGCCAACTGCGCGGCAGCGATGTGGAGGTCGACTGGGCCCAGTTGCTCATCGACCTCTGCCAGTGGCGGCGCCGCTCCGGCGCTGTCAAGCGGACCTGGCTCCAGGACTACCACCGGGCCCTGCAGAAGGACGGCGAGCGCCGGGCCCGCGAGCACGACGACGAGCAGGGCGACGCGACGGGCACCGGCACCGGAACCACCGACGGCGCCGCCCCCGAGGCCTGATCCCAGACCCCGTACGGACCACCATCCACACCGACCCCCAGGAGCAGAGCATGCCCGGCCCCGACCGCACCACCGCCCGCTTCCTCGACATCCACATCGTCCAGAGCGTCCCGTTCGCCAACCTCAACCGCGACGACAACAACTCCGTCAAGACCGTCCGCTACGGCGACACCGAGCGCACCCGCGTCAGCAGCCAGTCCTGGAAGCGCGCCGTGCGCGAGTACTTCCAGCACAGCTTCGGCGAGCAGGCCCTGCGCACCCGCCGCATCGGCGCCCGCGTCACCCGCCTCCTCCAGGAGCAGCACGGCTGGCCCGCCGATCTCGCCCAGCGCGCCGGCCAGCACGTCGCCGCCGGCAGCAGCATCAAGTTCGAGACGGCCAAGGACTCGCCCGTCATCACCACCAACGCCATGGTCTACGTGCCCGAGACGGCCGTCGCCGAACTCGCTGCCCTCGCCCAGGAGCACCGCGCCGACCTCGAGAGCGCCAAGGACATCAAGAAGACCAGCGACAAGAGCGTCCTGCCCAAGGAGACCATCGACGCCGTCCTGCGCAGCCGCAACGGCGTCATCAACCTCTTCGGCCGCATGCTCGCCGAGGTCGACGACGCGGGTGTCGACGGCGCCGTACAGGTCGCCCACGCCCTGACCACCCACGGCACCGACGTCGAACTGGACTACTTCTCCGCCGTCGACGACGTCACCTCCGCCTGGGGCGACACCACCGGCAGCGCCCACATGGGCCACGCCGAGTTCAGCGCCGGCGTCTTCTACCGCTACGCCACCGTCGACCTCGCCGACCTGGAGGCCAACCTCGGCGGCGACCGCGACGCCGCCCGCGAACTCGCCGCCGGGTTCGCCGAGGCCTTCATCCTCTCCCTCCCGCGCGCCAAGAAGACCGCCACCGCCCCGCACACCATCCCCGACCTCGTCCACATCGCCGTGCGCAGCGACCGGCCGCTCTCCTACGCCGCCGCCTTCGAGCAGCCCGTCGCCTCCCACGAGAACGGCGGCTACGGCCCCGCCTCCCGTACGGCCCTGGCCCGCTACGCCGTGGCCGCCGACAAGCTCCTCGGCGGGCGCGGCAGCGTCACCGCGGCGTGGGCCAGCCTGGAGGACAAGGACCTCGACGGCCTGGGCACCCGCGTCGACTCCTTCCCCCAGCTCATCGACACCGCCATCGACGCGGCCTTCACCACCGACCGCACCGGCGCTGACACCGCTACCACCACCGATGCCGCCGGGGCCGGCGCATGAGCACCCCCACTCCCACCCGGGGACTGCTGCTGCGCCTGGCCGCGCCGCTGCAGTCCTGGGGCGAGACCGGCCAGTTCAACGAGCGCGACACCGCGTCCTTCCCCACCCGCTCCGGCGTCATCGGCCTGCTCGCCGCGGCCCTCGGCCGGAAACGGGACGAGGAGATCGGCGACCTCGCCGGCCTCTCGCTGACCGTCCGCACCGACCGGCCGGGCGTCATCCTGCGCGACCTGCACACCGTGGGCGGCGGCCTGCCCGCCGCCCGCACGGTCACCACCGCCGAGGGCAAGAAGCGCACCGGGGACACCGCCACCCTGCTGTCCCACCGCTACTACCTCGCCGACGCGGCCTTCACCGCCGTCGTCACCGCGGCCCCCGACCGCCTCGACGAGTGGGCTCAGGCCCTGCGGAACCCGCACTGGCCCCCCTACCTCGGCCGCCGCTCCTGCCCGCCCGAGGGCCCCCTGCTGATCGGCCTGGTCGACGACCCCCTGCACCACCTTGTCCACCTGCCGATCGCCAGGCGCGCCCGCGCGGGCGCCAGGACCGTCGACGTGGTCTTCCACGGCGACCAGCCGCTCGACCGCCTCGGCGACCACCCCCAGCCCGGGGACGACGACGGCAGCACCCCGGCCGGAGAGGTCACCGACGACCCCCTCACCTTCCATCCCCGCAGGCGGGCCTACCGCGCCCGCCCCCGCTACCAGCGCACCCTCACCCTGCCCGCCGACCACTGCAAGGGCCTCGCCGCCGGCTACCTGACCGCCCTCGGCGACTACCTCGACCAGCACACCACCCGCCCGGAAAGCATCCCCGCATGACCCTGTGGCTCACCCGCATCATCCCCGACCCGCGCAGCCGCGACGCCCGCCGCGACACCGCCGGCGCCGTCGACCTGCACCACCGCATGATGTCGCTCTTCCCGGACCACGTCGCCGACGACGAACAACGCCGCCGCCTCGGCGTGCTCTTCCGCACCGAATCCACCCCCGCCGGCGACCAGATCCTCCTCCAGAGCGCCGAGCGGCCCGACCTCGACCGCCTCCCCGCCGGATACGGACAGGCGGCGACCAAGACCCTCACCCCGCTCCTCGAGGCCCTGCGGCCCGGTCTCCACATCCGCTACCGCATCGCCGCCAACCCCATCCGCCGGCCCGGCCGAGCCACCCGCGAGCTCTACCGGCTCAAAGCCGTCGTCCCCCTCCAGGGCGCGGCCGCCGACGACTGGTGGGCCCGCCAGGCCCAGTCCTCCGGCCTCGACCTCGCCACCCTCCACTCCAGCCCCCTCGAGGCCGCCAAGGGCCACCGGCGCAGCGACCAGCGGCCCATCAAACACGACCGCATACTGTTCGAAGGAACCGCCGCCATCACCGACGCCGACCTCCTGCGCACCCGCCTCACCGACGGCATCGGCAAGGGCAAGGCCTACGGCTGCGGCCTGCTCAGCATCGCCCCCCACCGGGGGCCCCGGTGACCGCCCGCCGCCCCGACCCCGGCGCAGCGCGGCGCAAACTCGCCGCCCCCACCGTCGCCATGCTGCCCCGCATCGCCGACTCCCTCTCCTTCCTCTACCTCGACATCGTCCGCATCGTCCAGGACGACACCGGTGTCTGCGCCGAGGTCACCAGCCCCCACCGCGGCACCGAGACCGTCTACCTCCCCACCGCCGCCCTCAGCTGCGTCCTCCTCGGCCCCGGCACCTCCATCACCGCCCGGGCCCTGAGCACCCTGGCCCGGCACGGCACCACCGTCGTCATCGCCGGATCCGGCGGCGTCCGCTGCTACGCCGCCACCGTCCCCGAATCCCTCAGCACCACCTGGCTCGAACGCCAGGCCCGCGCCTGGGCGGACGACACCACCCGCCTGGCCGTCGCCACCGCCATGTACGAGCAGCGCTTCGGCCGCGGCACCGTACCGGCCGGCAGCGGCCTCACGCAGCTACGCGGGCTGGAAGGCCAACGGGTCAAGGCCCACTACCGGCTCCTCGCCCAGCAGCACCGCATCGGCCGCTTCCGCCGCAACTACGACCCGAACTCCTGGGACACCCAGGACCCGGTCAACCAGGCCCTCTCCGCCGCCAACACCTGCCTCTACGGCATCGTCCACGCGGCCGTCCTCGCCCTCGGCTGCTCGCCGGCCCTCGGCTTCGTCCACAGCGGCAACCAGCAGGCCTTCGTCTACGACATCGCCGACCTGTACAAGGCCGAGCTCACCATCCCGCTCGCCTTCTCCCTCCACGCCTCCCCACAGCCCGAAGCCGACGCCCGCCGCGGCTTCCGCGACGGACTGCGCCTGTTCCGCCTGCTGCCGCGCATCGTTACCGACATCCAGCGCCTGCTCGCCCCGGACCAGGACATCACCCTCCCCGACCCGGACAAACAGCTCGCCGACCTGTGGGACCCGGTCTCCGGCCCCATCCCCGGCGGGGTCAACTACGGGGGGGAGGAACTGCTGTGAGCCCACACCGGTCCGTGCCCGTCCACTCGGTCGGGGAGTACTCGTGGCAGCCATGACCGTCCTGTCCGCCACCGCCGTTCCCGACCACGTCCGCGGCGCCCTCACCCGCTGGCTCATCGAGGTCACACCCCAGCTGTACGTTGGCACCATCTCCGCCAAGGTGCGCGAGGAACTCTGGCAGGCCGTCAGCGGTTGCGTCGGCGACGGTGTGGCGGTGCTGGTCCATACAGCGGCCAACGAGCAGGGTTTCGAACTGCGGACGGCGGGCGAGCAGCGACGCAAGCCGGTGGACTTCGACGGGCTGACGCTGGTGGCGATGGCGGGCCTGCAGGCCGTTGAGGGCAGGGCGGCGGGGGAGGCGTAGGAAGTTGCCGGGCCAGGGGCTGCTTCACGCGGCCGACGGGGCCCGCCAACCGTTGGTCACGCGGGTCGCGACGACAGAGGAAAGACTCTGGCCGGTTGCCAGTGGCTCGGAATCGTTAGAATTTTTAACGACCACCTGAGCCTCCACAATCAGGCCGATGGAGGCGGAACGCGCTGGGAGCGCTCGCCGGGCTCGGGCAGAGGTGACCGCGCCAGCCCCGAGGGGCTGCTTGTCCGCAGTGGTTCAGAGCTTGTGCAGGACGTGCCAGGTCGCGAAACGGTGCAGCAGAGTGCGGTGTTCCGGGTTCTCGACGGCATCGAGCCATTCGGGCAGGCGGCGTTCGAACAGCAGCAGGTGGCGGTCCCTGTATGGGAGCACGCCCGAATGCATAAGCAGGTCTCGGACATGGGCGACCGATCGCCAAGGCGATAGCGTGCTCAATCCCTCATGGCTGAGCGGCACTTGTCCATGGGCGAGGGCTTGCAGGATCTGCTGAACGTGAGGCTTGCCGACCCAGGTGAGCATCCCCTTGGGCCGGGGAACGTTCCTCACCTCGTCGTAGAACGGGACGAGTTCGACCCGGATGCTGCCAGTGCCGTCGTTCAGGAACTCTCCGAGGCGCTCGGCAAGGACACAGTTCCCGCAGACCCCGCCCTGGTAACGCGCGGCTTCGCGGCCGCAGCGTTCGCAGAAGAAGTCGCCGAAGACCTCCGCGCCCTTGGCGGCCTGGTCGGTCTTGGACTTCCGGAAGCGGACGTGGAGGCCCGGCCGCTCGGGGTCGGTGGAGACCCGGACGTCGGCGAGGTTCAGCGCGGCCAGCTCCGAGCGGCGGGTCCAGGCCCCGAAGGACAGCGCGACCAGCAGGCGGCCGCGGTCGTCGGGTCGCACCGCCCGGCGGCGTCCAGGGCCTGGTCGGCCGTCACGATCGCGGACTGGCGGCGGGTGCGGCCGGCGTCGGCGAGCTGGGCGCCGTGGTCGCGGACCAGGCGCCGGGCATGCCGTCGAAGACGGCCTCGGCGTGCACCGCGGCCACCGCCTGGTCGAGCGAGGCGACGGACAGCGGCCGGCCGGTGCGCGCGGAGACGGTGTCGGTCAGCGTGCGCACCCACTCGGTGAGCGTCTCGGCGGTCATCGGCAGCGCGATGCGGCCCTCGGCCACGCACCAGGCGGCCGCCGCGGTCCACCACCGCTCGTACGCGCGCAGGGTGTTCGCCGGCACCGCGGCGCGCAGCTTGGCCCGGGTGCGGTCGGTCAGGCGGTAGTCGGCGTCCGTCCACGTGGAGACGTCGGCGAGCACCTGGTGGTCGAGCTCGCGCACGACCAGCTCGGCGGAGCGCGGCGCCGGAGGGTCCGTCAGGGTCACTCTCTCCCCTCGATAAGGAGCATTATCGCGGGCAAGGCGAAGCTTACCCGTGATAACAGACAAACCATCAGCCCCCCGCCGCAGGTTCCGGAGACACCCGCGGACACGAGGCGACAGTACGGTCCTGACGCGTGACGTACATCACATCCAACGGCCCAAGATTCTTTGCCGGACCGGTCCGCTCCCGGGCCCAGGAGTGAAGGACCCTGAACCCGGACACCGACAAGGAGCCGAGCATGACCCCGATCCCCAAACCCGAGCCCGGTGTGTGGTGCCCTCGCTGCGAGCCGCTGCTCGCGGACCTGCTCGTCAAGGGACGCCCCGCTCCGAAGGACTTCAGCGAGTGGCTGATTCCCATCCATAGCGAGGATCCGACCCGGGCCAGGGCTGCCAGGCACCGGTTCGGCGCAGCAGCGATCGGAGCGATCCTGAGCGAGCCGGACAAGCCGAGCGCCGAGCGCACGTCCAAGGTGGAATTTTTCGTAAGGTTCCTCCGGGCCGCAGTGAGGTTGCTCCGGGAGCTTGAGATCACCCCGCTGATGGAGGAAGTCCTCGGCGCCGTGCTGGCAGCCCGAAGCGCGGCCATCGACGGGGACGCTGCTGTGGTCGATGAGTTCAGCCGGGCGTGGCTGGGCCTGTCCGACCCGGCGCGATGGCGGAACGCAGTGGAGATGGCCCTGCTCGGCGACTGGGTCGAGGTCCTCGGCCGGGGCCGGACCAGTGGGGGCGAGATCGCGGACCTGCTGCGCCACGCCGCCCACGTCGAGCACCGGCGTCTGCAGCCGCTGTGGGAGCGCAAGACCCGCGGCCGACGGACTGCGCTGCTTAGCCAGCCGATCGGCACCGGCCTGGTTGTGGCGGACCTGCTCGCCGACCACCGCTCCCCCGAGCTGGAGGCGCTGAAGGACGAGCTGACGGACAGCCGGCTGGCCGCGGTGCTGCGCCTACTTGCCGACGACGAGGCTGCCACCGCCTATCACTGGGCCGACGGCTCGGACAGCTGGGCCCACGCCGCCCGGGAGGCCGGCCTGCCCGACTCCTACGGCGACCGGGTCCGCCGCAAGCTCAAGCGCCTCGGCGGCCGTCACACCCAGCGCGCGCTCGCCGCCGAGGCGGTGATCCGATGAGCCGCCGCCCACCCGCCCCGCAGACCGAGCGCGGCCTCGTGCTGCGCGTGCCCGCCGCGCCGACCTGCACCGCCATGGCCGGCACCGGCTCGGTCACCGGCGCCCTGCTGACCGGCACCGTGCCAGCTGGCTCCCCGCTGGTGTGGCCACTCGTCGTCCTCGCCCTGGGCTCCATGGCCTACGACCTCGGCGTCAGAGCTCTCCGGCGCCGGAACACCTGACGGCCGGATATGTCGGCGGGGAGGGAAGAATAACGGGGATTATCCTTCCCTTTTTCTTGAGCCGCCTGAGCATAGGCCGGGCAGAACCCCAAGCACTCGCACCCCGAACCCGCAATCAGCTATGCCTGACGAACAACCAACTTCCAACCCTGCAGGAGGCACACATGGGGGCTGTCTACGACTCGGCGAGCCGGTATCTCGGCTCCGTGTCGGGCGGAGCCGTCTACGACACGGCCAACCGGTACCTCGGCTCCGTGTCGGGCGGAGCCGTCTACGACACGGCCAACCGGTATCTCGGCTCCGTGTCGGGCGGAGCCGTCTACGACACGGCCAACCGGTATCTCGGCTCCGTGTCGAGTGGAGCCGTCTACGACACGGCCAACCGGTACCTCGGCTCCGTGGAGGAGGATGGCGAGGCACAGGAAGCAGCCGCTGCCGGGATCCTGATCCTTCTCCCCCGACTCCTCTGACCCCAGGCAGTCACGAGCATCCGCAACAGCAGGGAAGAGATTGATCATTATCCTTCCCTCTTCCGGGGTCCGCCCGGGTGGGTGACGGCCGGTCCGATAAACCGCTCGCGTCGGGAACGGGCGATCGGCTATCCCTGACGGATGACCACGCTCACGATCGACAAGTACGACCGGGTCGAGCCGGGCCTGTGCCCGAACTGCCACGCCCACTCCAACTTCGAGATGGCCACGCGCGACTTCCTCTGGCCACACGCGGTGCCCAGCCGCGCGATGAGCGATGCCAACGCCACACTGGGGCCCGACGGGTGGCTCGCAAAGCGACGCCAGACATCCTGCCACGGCCACGCGGCCTGACAAAGTGCTCAACATCCGCGCCACAAACTCGAGGTAAATGACTCTGTGCATTAGTTCCCCCCTCCGGAACCTGGACATCACCACAGGTGGGAAGGCTGAAAATTGGGAGCCTGCCGGGAAAAAGCCCCCATCGCCCCGCATTCTGTGCTCCATGACACGCGGGTCGTGTCAGGCTCCGGGCTGATCATCTGGAATGCTGTTCCCCGTCCGCCGTCCACGGCTTTGAGCGGCGGGCATCCGCAGTACCGGGCAGTCCGCCCGGGAAGCCCACGGAGAGAACGGAACATCATGAAGCCATCCGTGCTTGTCGTGTCCACAGACCCCCAGGGGTCCGCCGTCGTCTGGGCCGAGCGGGTGGGAGACAACCTGCCCTTCGACTTCATGGCGGCACACGACCACGCCGAGCAGCTGATCCACCTGAAGAAGACCGGCGCGAAGATCCACGTCATCGCCAACCAGAAGGGCGGCGTGGGCAAGACCACCACCACGGTCAACCTCGCGGCGTGCACCTTCGACGTCCTCGGTGAGAAGGACGAGTACCAGCACATCTTCATCGACACGCCGGGCACCCTGGCCGACGAGGAGATCCTGCGCCGAGCCCTGGAGATCGCGGACGACGTCCTGGTCCCGATGATCACCGAGCCGCTCTGCTTCGACCCGACGGCCCGGACCATCCAGAAGGTCATCGAGCCGATGGACATCCCCTTCCGGATCGTCGTCAACAACTGGGACCCCCGGGACGGTCGCGCCGACCTGGAGGACACCGAGGCGTACATCACGGCGAAGGGCTGGCCCCGCGCCAAGACCGTCCTGCGCCGGTACAAGATCCACTCGCGTGCGGTGGCCGAGGGAACGGTCGTCACCCAGTACAAGGAGAGCGGTACCGCCTACCGGGCCCGCGAGGACTTCTTCCGCCTGTCCCTCGAGCTCGGTTACGGGGGCCGCTGATGGCAGGCCGTCGCGTTTCCTTCGCCTCGATGGCCGGCGACCCGGTCGTCGACGCCCCCGGCGTGGACAGCGCCAACAACAGTGCCCCGGTGGCCAAGTGGATCCCCACCGCCAGCTGCCTGCCCAACCCGCGCAACCCCCGCGACGAGCTGGGCGACCTCTCCGACCTGGCGAGCATCAAGGACCGCCAGCTGCAGAGCTGCCTCGCCGTCACCCCGGCCGCCTACCTGCGGCTGTGGCCGGAGGACCGGCAGACGCTGGGCGCGGGCCCGCAGGACGTCATCGTCGTCAACGGCAACCGCCGACGGGCGGCCGCGGAGCTGTACGGGCGCGAGCAGCTGCTCGTCGTCGTGGACGACTCGGTGGCGGAGTCCAAGGCGACCCTGCTGCGGGCCGCGCTCGACGAGAACATGGCGCGCAAGGACTTCGACCCGATCGAGGAGGCCAACGCGGTCCTGCTCATCGTGGCGCAGTACCCGACCGCCAAGGAGGCGGCCGAGGCGGAGGGCTGGTCCCAGAGCTGGATCTCGCACCGCAAGAACCTGCTGAAGCTCCACCCCGAGCTGCAGCGCCAGGTGCGGGCCAAGGCGCGCGGCGAGGAGGGCATCTCCATCAACGTCGCCCGCCGGCTCGGTTCGGTCAAGGGCATCGAGGCGATGTCCCTGGCCGGTCAGACGGCGGAACTGGAGCATCTGCTCCAGGCCGACGCCGACGCGGTGGCCGCCAGGCGCGCAGCGAAGCTGGAGGCCAAGGCCGCCGCCAAGGCACCGGCTGAGGCTCCCGCACCGCAGCCCGCTGTCGCGCCCGCGGTTCAGCCGGCCGCGGAGGTGGCGCCGACAGCCGTGGAGATGCCGGTTCCCGTCGCTCCCCGGCCGGAGCCCACTCTCCGCAACTCGGTCGCGAGCGCTGAGCCTGTTCAGAGCACCGACCGATTTTCCGCGGAAAATTCCGAGCCTCTCCCGATGCCGGAGCAGCGGGCCGTGGCCCCGTCGGACGAGCAGCCGTCGGCCGTCCTGCGGCCGGAACTCGGCGACGTCGACTGGCACAACGTCGAGGAACTGGCAGACGCCATCTGCCGCACCCTCTCGGCCGACGAGGCCTACCGCCTCGCCGACGCCCTGGCCAACCGGCTGCTGACGACGGGCGGCTGACGCGTCCTGGTGTTCCCGCCCCGCTCTGAGCGGGGCGGGAACACCAGGGAGTATTTGCGGAAGGCCAGTCGCTCAGGTGCCCCGGCACCCGGTTCCTCTCGCGCACGCTGACGAGCCCGCCATCGGGCCGAACCCGCCGTCCGCGACCTCCGTCCGGATGCGACGATGCGGCCGGTTCTCGCGCCTGGTCGACACCACCGGTCCGGCCGGGGTCGGGCAGGAGCCCGGAGACGGTCACCGCGGCAGCGCGACGATGCCGGTGAGCACGGCGACGGTTGCGGCGTGGGTGCGGCTGCCGCGCCACGAGAGTGCGCGGACGACCCGCTGTTCGATCGCGCGGGCCGTGGGCAGGGTCAGCCCGATGCCGTTGGCACCGGCTTCGCTCGACGTGCCGGTGCAGATGAGGACGGTCACGGCCCGACCCGCCTGGTCCAGCTCGGGCACGTGCTCGGGCAGTTCGCGTCGCAGCCGTCCGGTGTCGATCAGCTCGGCCGCGATCAGGCGCGCGACCAGGTGGGCGTCGTCGACGGCAGCGGCGCGTCGGCGGAGGTCGGCCAGACGGGTCCGGACCAGGTGCTCACCGGTGTGGACCCGGACGCCGATCTCGGGGATGCTCAGCCCCTTAGCGGCCAACTCGGCGATCCGACGCTCCAGCGTGTTCAACTCGGGCCGGGGAGCACGCCGTTGCTCCGCCCTCAGCGCGATGCTCGTGGTCGTCAGGACCCTGCGGACCCCGGCTGCCGCCGCCACAGGCGCCTGGTCGGCGGTGCAGACGGCCAGCACGTCCTCGGCCGGCACTCCGAGGCGGTGGGCGGCTTCCACGTAGGCGGCGGTGCCGTCGTACACGCTCTGGCGCACGGCGCACGACCAGGCCGCTCCCAGACCGACCGTCTCGACGGCACGTCCCGGATCGACCGCGGCCGCCGGGAGGACCAGTGCGCACGGGGCGCCGAGGGCCAGCACCTGGTGCACCAGCCGTACGGCGGCCGGCGTCGCACCGCGGGGCGCGGTTCCGGCCAGAACCTGCTTCAGCGAGGGCACGTCCGGGAGGCAGTCCAGCGCGCCGAGGTGCACGGCCAGACCGCGCGCGGATCGCAGCAGCGCGACGGCGTGCTCCAGCGGGGCGGAGCGGTGGTCGGGCTCCGTCGGCGCGGCGGCGACGGGGCCGGAGGCACCACCGCCTCCCGTCGTCCGGTGGTGCCCGGTGCGGCCCTGACCCGAATCGGCCGCCATGGGTGTGGTGAGGTCGGCCAGGGTGTCCCGGGCCGGATCGATCAGCTGGTGCTCCAGCGCTTGGCGGACGGCGACGACGCGCTTGCGCGTGCGGAAGGCGTCCAGCACGGCGTCCTCGTAGAGCTCCGCCGCACGTTCCCGGACCTCGAGTGCGCGGGCGACGTCGGGGCGGGTCCCGCCCGCCGCCCAGATCCGGAGGATCAACGTCTGTTCGTCGGTAAGGGGTGGCGGAGCGCTCACCGGGGCGGAACGGGTGAGCAGGCCGGACTGCCATGCCCGGGCGAAGGCCTGGACCCGGTTCGCCGTCCCAAGCGGTCGTACGCCTGGTGCAGGTGGCTCTTGACGGTGTCGAACGTCAGGTTCAGTGCGGCGCCGATCGCCGCGTCCGTCAGCCCGAGACCGACCCTGTCCATCACCGCGACGTGCCGCTCCGGCAGCGGCCTGCCGGTGGCGTTCACCGCGTGCACGTCGCTCACCGGCTCCCAGCCCGCGCCCGGTGCGGGAGCGTGGAACGCGGCTTCGCACCGACCCTGGCCGCCGGGGCGTGGACGGCCACGCCGACCTTGGCCTCCCCGCTTCCGGTGGCGCGGCTGGTCGCCCCGTACAGGGCACCGCGGGCCACCTGCTGCAGGGGGACGACGTCGGCCTCGGACAGGGCGGGTTTGCCGGGAAGGGACACGGACATGGCGGATCTCCAGGAGGAGCGGGGCGGAAGGAGCGCTGCCGGGTCGGCGGCTACGGCTGATCCAGCACGGCCAGCAGCGAGGGCCCGATCTGCCGGGCCAGGTGGGAACCGATGGTCAGGATCAGGTCGCCCCGCTGGACGAGGGAGGCGACGAGGGCGTCGGCGCCCGCTTGGTGCAGGCCGGGCTCGTGCCGGATCACCGTGTCGGTGGAACCGGCGTTGAGGATGGCTTCGCCGCCGTCGGCCCGGTTCCGGTGCCGGGGGAACGTCGAGTGGACGGGCAGCAGTACGGTCCGGTCTGCGGCGCTCAGGGCGTCGGCGATCGGACCGGCGAGGGCGTTCGACCGCAGGTGCCCGGAGGGCTCGTACACGGCCACCACCGCGCCTTCGGTGAGCATCCGGGCGCCCTGGAGGTCGGCGGCGATCTCCCCCGGGTGCACGGCCCTGGACTCCACGACGTCGATGCCGCCGGCCGAGCCGAGCCGGGTCAGCGACCGTTCGACGCCCGCGAACGCGCCGAGCCCGTCGGCGAGTTCGGTGCCGGGAACACCGAGGGCCCAGCCCGCGGCCCACGCGGCTGCCACGGCCATGGCGTTGTTCGTCCCGGGGACCGGCACGGTGAACGTGTGACGCTCGCCGTCGGCCTGGACGGTGACGCGGTGGTCCTCTCCGGTCCAGAACGTCCGGAGGACCTGCACGTCCGTGTCGGTGCCGCGGCCGACGGTCACCACCCTGGGACCCGGGCGGTGCCTGCGCAGTCGGTCCGCCAGTTCCTGGCAGCCCGGCTGGGCGGCCCACACCACCACCGTCTCGCTCCGCCGGGCGAGGGCCTCCATCCGGTCCAGCGCCTCCGGATGGTTCCACCAGCACGGCGGTGCCGCGTCCGCGGCGGTGATCAGTGTGACGGTCGGACGCAGCCCTTCACCGAGGGTGCGGAAACGCCAACCGGGCGGCGACGTCTCATGACCGGAGCTGTCCGGACAGAGGTCCGCGACCAGGACCTCCCCGTCGCCGTCGTAGCCGACGGAGTCCCCTTTCGGGGCCTCGGCGAGGATCCACCCGGGGTCACGGCGGGCGAGCGCGCAGGTGAGCGCGGCAGCCGCCATGGTGGTCGAATGGCTGCCCGCGACGGCGACCGTGACCGGAGCCGTCCCGGCCAGCAGCTCGACGGCCCGGTCGTAGCCCAGTACGGGAAGGCCCCGGCCGACGGCGTGGTCGAGGATGTCCTGGATCGCGGTGTTGTCCCCGCCCCAGATCAGCGGGATCCCCCCGGGGGTGGTCGCCTGCAGGTGGACACCGCACCGTTCGAGCTTTCGGCGCAGGTCGGGGCGGGCATCGAGGGGCGCCGACGAGACCGTCACCCGAGCGTGGCGCCGGGCCAGGTAGGAGGCCAGGCCGGCCATGCCGGGGCTGTGGGGGTCGGGGATGTGGATGGCGGACAGGAGTCCGGGCAGCGGCAGGGGCCTCCCGGCGCCCTTCACGGGCATGGCCGCGGTCATGCCGCGGCCGCCCGGCGGTCCGCTTCGCCGCGGTCCGCACCCGGGGAGACCCCGAGGGCGAGTCCCCCGGAGCTGACGTGGACGGCGGCCGGGACGCCGGCGGTGTCGACCGGGGTGCCGGCGATGGTGCTGGGAACACTCGGGTTCATGGCAGGTCTCCGCAGATGAGCGGGTGAGTTCGAGCCGACCGATGCGGTATCCGAACCGGCGGGGACTCAGGATGCCTCCGAGGAAGGGGACGTGATCAGAGCCGAGCTGGACGTCCTGGGACGTCCTCGGTATCGTCCTGAGGCCTCAGCACGTCCCAAGACGTCCCTCATCGGGAGCACCATGGCGAACGAACGCCTCCGGTCGGCGCTGGTCGTCCGAGGGGTGACCGAGCAGGAGCTGGCGGAGCACTGCGGTGTCGACGCCAAGACGGTGGAACGCTGGATCCTCAGGAACCGCGAACCGTACCGGCGACACCGCCAGGCAGCCGCGGCCAAGCTGCAGATCGACGAGGACTACCTCTGGCCGGACGCGAAGTCCGAGACCCGGCGGCTGGACGAGGCCGACGCCGAGATCGTCCACGTCTACCCCCATCGCTCCTCCGTGCCACCGGAGTCGTGGGTGCAGTTCGCCGAGCGGGCCGCGAGCGACATCGGGATCCTGGTCCACGCCGGCGTCCACCTGGCCCAGAACCCGCGGTGGCACCGGGCGCTGACCGAACAGGCACGGGCGGGGGTAAGGGTCCGGATGCTGCTCGGTGACCCGGAGAGCCCGGAGATCGCGCGGCGGGGCGAGGAGGAGGAGCTCGGCGAAGGCGTCGCGTACAAGGTGCGCGAGGTCATCAAGCTCTACCGTCCGCTCCACGGCACACCCGGCATCGAGTTCCGGGTACACCGGTCCACGCTGCACAACTCCCTGTACCGGTTCGACGACGAGATGCTGGTCAACACCCAGATCTACGGCGTGAGCGCACCGCTCACCCCGGTGCTCCACCTGCGCCGCGTCCATGGCGCCCGGCTGGTCTCGACCTACCAGGAGAGCTTCGAGAAGGTCTGGTCCGGTGCCGTACCGCTTCCGCTACCGAGGCAGGCACCATGAGCCGTACCGACTACTTCGACGACCCGAACGCCCCGCGGGCGCAGCGGATCGTGCCCGCCGTCACCGCGTTCGTGGTGAACGGGCGCGGCGAACTCCTGCTGGAGCGGCGCTCCGACAACGGCCGCTGGGGCATGCCGGGCGGGGTCCTGGAGATCGGTGAGGACCTTCCGGGGGCCGTCGTGCGGGAGGTGCGGGAGGAGACCGGCATCGAGGTCGAGGTCACCGGCCTCGTCGGCACGTACAGTGATCCCGGCCACGTGATCGAGTTCTCCGACGGGGAGGTGCGCCAGGAGTTCTCCCTGTGCTTCCGCGCGAGGCCGGTGGGCGGCTGGCTCGCCGCCAGTTCCGAGTCCTTCGAGGTCCGCTGGGTGCCGCGGGAGGACCTGGACGGGCTCGACATCGCCCCGACGACCAGGCTCCGCCTCGACCACGGCTTCCGGAACGAGCAGACCCCGCACCTCGGTTGAGCGCTCAAGAGCCGTCGGAGCCGGCCAGCCGCTTCGCGACCCGGTCGACCATGTCGAGCAGCGCCGGGCGGGCGGCGGAGACGGCGCGGTGGACGACGTGGCCGGCGCCGTACCGGCGGAGCACCTCGTCGAGCCGGGACACCGGGTCCACCACGGCGCCGTCGGGGCCGCTGGTGAGGTCGCAGTACGTGATCGCGTCCAGCAGGTCCGACGGCGGCCGGCGGAACTCCGCGAGCGCGGCCGACAAGCCCAACTCGGTCGCCTCCCACTCCGACGAGGAGTGGTAGGCGACCAGCGAACAGACCTCGTCACCGACGCCGATCCGACGCAGGTACCGGGCGCCGTCGATCATGTGCTGGCCTGTGTCGACCGAACACGTCGCGTACCCGACGTCGTGAAGCACCGCGGCGACGCACACCAGCTCCCCGTCGGCACCGAGGACCGGAGCGAGGAGCCGGGCCTGCTCCAGGACCCGACAGGAGTGCGCCCAGCGCAGGGGGACGCCCGCGAGCAGCGACTCGGCGGTCCGGTACGCGAGGGGCAGCTTCATCGCTCAAGGCTAGGCGACGACGCATGCCGATCAGGGACCGATGGTGCGAAGAGGCCGACGACGGAGGGGCCGGCCTTCCTCCACGGCCCCGAGGGCCTGTTCGCCCCCGCCATCCCCAGCCGGACTGCGGACGAACTCCGCGATGGCCAGGGCCACGAGGCCGCCGAGGAGGCCGTGCGATGAGTGTGGTGGACAGCGCCCCGCGCGACTCGTTGAAGGCGCTTCGCCTCTCCGGCGTGCTGGAGACCCTCGACACCCGCCCGGCCCAGGCCCACGGGCGGCGAGTTCGGGCACCCGGACTTTCTCCAGGTCCTCTGCGAGGACGAGATCACCCGCCGCGAGACCGTCGCCTTCCAACGGTGTTCCTCCGCACGCGTGTCCTGTCGGCTGTGTAAGCACTTTCCGAGCTTGCTTCCTGCGGCGATCATGGTCGACATGAACAGCCGGTTTGAGCAGGACAGAAGCTCTGATAGCAACGTTCCCCGGCCGCAGTGGACGGAAGAGTTCGGACTTCAGACCGTGGACTCCGATGGACTGGTTGAGTCTGTGACCATCTACGTCGGCCAGCCCTCCACCGCCCTGATCGCGCTCCTTGACGGCGAGTCGCTCACCCAGATCAATGGGACCGACTACCTCGACTGTCTCACCCAGGCTCGACGACAGCTGGAACAAGACGGCCGCCTGCTCTGCTGCCAGGGAGCCCGTCCCGACGTTCACCCGTCAGGACAGTTGCGCCAGTTCACCAATGGGCGGCAGGCGTACGTCCGCTTCCCGGACGCTCGGGGCGAGGCCCCTGAGACCGTCGACATCTTCGCCCCGGCATCACCCGAAGACGCCGTAACTCTCGACGACCAGCGAGCAGCCATCATCCGCGCCTGGAATGCACAGCACCCGAGAAATCGGATCTGACCCATCAACCAGTCACTCATCGTGAAGTCCCACGGAAGAGATTCCGTGGTTTGGTGACGGCAAGTCACCATGATGGAGTGAATGCGATGGCAGTGTTCTGATCGGTCTGGTCCTGCCGAAAGCGGGTGTGGGAGACTCGGCCGGTCGCTTCAACAGGCGCCGCCGGGGCGCCCGAGGTCCCGTTGCGGGCCGAACCAGCAGGAGTAAGAGGCGGTGCAGGCGGTAGCCGCACGCGTGGCGCGCGATCGGCGTCCTGAGTAGGCCCCGCTGGATCCCGGCCCCTGGGTGCGTCTCGCTCCGTGCGGTCACGCCAGCAGCACGCGTTCGCGTAGGTCCAGTCCCGCAGCCGACGCCAGGCCGTCACCCCGGAGCAGCCCACGGTATCGGCCGGAACATCGCGCCGGGCCACACCGGTCCGCAGCACGTACACGATGCCCGCGAGGGCCGCCCGGTCCGGAACACGCAGCCGACCCGGGTAGAGGCGGCGGCGTTCGGGAGTGGGCGGCAGGAGTGGAGCGACCCGCTCCCACAGGTCATCCGGAACAAGATCAGCGTTCACCTGGACACCCTGCCTACCAAGATCGCCGCGCGCAAAGGCCGTGGCTCAGCTCATTCTGAAACGATCACGATCAGTAAGGCAGGCCTGTGACGGGCGCTCCTGAACGACCTGGGGCTGTTCGTGAGTCGATCCGTCCACAGGGTGTAGCACCTTTGCCGGGGCGGTGGAGGTGCCACACCAGGTCATGTCTATTCGTCCTCGTCCTCGTCGTCGTCCTCGGACTCGGCGGTCCACCACAGGTCGATCCGATAGGTCTCCAGGACCTTCTGGTGGGCTGCCCAGACCGCGTCGGTGTCAGCCTGTGAATGCTGTTGCGTCGTGCGGAGTTCGGCGTGGAGGCTCGTCTCCTGCGCGGCGGCCTCGTGTCGACCCTTCCACGACGCCCGGCCTTCGTAGATTCCTGGGCGGGGTAGTTGGAAGTGACCGGCGATGTCCGGGGCGAAGGCACGGATGACCACTTCGCCCGTGGCGCTGTCGAGTACTGCCGGGCGTTCCCCCTCGGCGATCCAGCTACTGTCGGCCGGCGCGGGGCCGTCCCAGACCCGTACCAGGACCTCGGCAGGCGCGATGCCCTGGAGGCTGCGGAGATAGATCTGGGTGCCGGTACCCGCCACCACCGTGTCCTGGGTCTGCCTGGCGGCTTCCGAGTCGGTGAGGTATGAGTCGGAGTCGTACACCTCGATGAGACCGTGGTCGGGCCTGGCTTCGGCGCGGAATTCGAAAAGGATCGGCACTGGTGTCCTCCGGCCTGGGTGAGTACGGCTTACGGGACGATCGTGACGTAGAACGGGTCGCTGTCCAAGATCCGGTTCACGGTGAGGACATGCTTGATCAAGTTCCCCCCGTCTCCGTTGTCCTTTCCGTCTATCAGGCGGGCGGAGTACCGGTTCACGAGCTTGCCTGCGCTGTCTTTCCGGTTCGCGCCTTCGTACGTGGACGAGAACGGGTACTCGTCACACTGCAGCGCCGAGTTCGCGTAGTCACCCCGGATGCCGCGGCACGTGGTTATCGCGACCTTGCGGTTCTCATTCGGCTTGTCGCGGTCGACGAGGCCGCCGCCGAACGGGAAGCGATCCTGCGCCAGCACTACAACCGGCTGTGCGAGCCCGAGGAGGCCCACCGCCGCCGCCCGGTCGAGGACACCCCGGCCACCGACGCTGCTGAGCACGCCCGCCAGCAGTGGGAACGGCACCAGGCCGCGCTCGCTGCCGCCCGCGCCACCCAGGCCGGAGCCACCCTGCTGCACCCGACTCGCCCAGCTCTACCGCAGGCCGGAGCAGCATGAGCCGCAACCGTTTTCCCCGGGAGCCATTCCAACGGACATGGGGTCGATCGCTGGTTGGTGCGGCCGCCTCCGCGCAGGCGGAGCGGACACGGCCACCACCCCTCCCCCGAGCCGTCCGCCCCGTCCCCGACGGAAAGTGCGGGTTATAGGGAATGTTCCGCCGGGGCGGGGGAAACCGGCAGCCGCACCAGGAAGACGGGAACTCCGTTCGACGAGGAGGCAGTTGTGGCCAGTGGACTGTGGGACTACGGCAACGCCGAGGGTTACGCCCCGGGCACCGACCTGACGGGTTACCGGGTCGAGGCCGAGGACGGTCACATCGGCAAGGTCGACCGACACACCGAGGACGTGGACTCCGCGCACATCGTGGTCGACACCGGCCCGTGGATCTTCGGCCGTGAAGTGCTGCTGCCCGCCGGCACCATCCGGCGCGTGGACACCACCGAGCGGACGGTGTGGGTGAACCGGACGAAGGACGAGGTGAAGAACTCACCCGAGTTCCACAAGGACCGGCACACCGCGGACCCGGACTACCACCGGGCGATCGGCGGGTACTACGGCGGGGTCTTCTGATCGCCTCTCACCGGCGCACCCCGCAGGGCCCCGACCTGGTGGTCGGGGCCCTGCGGCGCTCCCGGCCGATTGGCGGGAACGCCCGTGTGCCTGACCGGGCGCCGGCCAACGGCCCCGTGAGGTACGTCGCATGCGGTCACCGGCCGCGGGCAGGCGCTGGACGCACGTATCCGGAGGTTCTCGAAGGCATCCGAAGGTTGGAGGGAGGTCTGCATGGCCAGGATCCACGGAGTGGGGTGGGCCCGACGCCTTCCGCTCGGCGCGGGCGTACGGGCCGGCCGGGAGTGGGCGCGGACGCATCTGGAGGCCCTGGGCTGGAACAGGGACGCGCCGGCGGTCGCGGACGCGGTGGTGCTGGCCGTGTCCGAACTGACCACCAACGCCCACGTCCACGCCGGCAGTGACGCGGAGCTGGTGCTGACGTGGGACGGACGCTGTCTGCACCTGAGCCTCCACGACCACAGCCCTCAGCTCCCCCGTCAGCGATCGGCTGCCCCCGACGCCGTCGGCGGGCGGGGCCTGAAGCTGGTTAACGCGCTCGCCGACCACTGGCACACCCGCCGGCAGAAGAACGGCAAGACGGTCACCGCCTGTTTCCACCCGCCGGGCGTGGGGCCGTCCCATTGAGCGGGCCGGCCTGGTGGCGGCCCGCTCAGCTGCCGCCGGTGCTGTCCGCGTGGATGGTGAAGGTCGAGACCGACGACGGCGAGCACGCGCAGCGTTTTGGCCGGTACGGCGCTCAGGGCGAGGTCCGCGCCCGGTCGAGGTTGAGCAGGGCGTTGGCGACGACCTCGGTCAGGGAGGGGTGGATCCAGTACGGGCTCCGGGCCAGGGTAGGGACGTTGATGCCGAGGCTCATGGCGGTGACCAGGGGCTGGATCAGGGCGGACGCCTGCGGACCGAGGCTGTGGGCGCCCAGCTGTACGCGACGTCCGCGTGCCGGCGGGGAGGTGCGATGCCTCCCCGCCGGATCCCTGGTGGTGCGGTGATCAGAGGGAGCTGGTGATCACGGTTCCGGTGTGGTTCCCGGGGATCGAGGTGAGGTTGAGGGTCTCAGGGGCAGTCCAGGTGCCGTCGGCGTGGCGGGCGGTGAGGAGGACCTTGTTGTCGTCGGTGGCGATGGCGAACTGGGCGTCGGTGTCGACCGGGGCGGAGCTGATGCTGGTGCCGGTGACGTTCCCGACCACCCCGCCGAGAGAGGCGACGGGCTGCCAACTCCCGCTGGCATAACGCATGGTGTGGTACTGGCCGTCGCTCGCGATGAGGGCGAGGTTGAGGTCGTTGCCCTGGCGGACGATAGTGGCGGCGGTCACCGGCGCGGTGGCACCGGCGGCGTCGGCGACCGACCCCCAGGCACCCCAGCTCCCAGTGGCAAGGCGACGGGTGTGGTAGATCTTCCCGCCCGACACGGCGGCGATGTGCAGGTCACCGCCAGCGGCACCGGCCGCGGAGATGGAGGTGATGCCGTTCAGCGGCCCGGTGGCGTCGGTGACCACGTTGAACCTGGTCCACTGGCCGTTCGCGAAACGCACGGCGTGGAACAGGATACCGTCCGCGACCACCACGACGTGCAGGTCGCCGCCCATAGGCGCGATGCTGACCTGGGTGATGTTGCCGAGGTCCGAGACCGTGGTGTTGATGTCGACGAACTTCTGCCCCCAGCCGCCGTCGAGGTTGTGCACGGCGTAGTGCAGGTGCCCATCACCGCCGAGCGCGATGACATGGGTGTCGGCGTTGATGCCGGCCGTGGAAACGGCGCGCACACCGCCGATGTTCCCGGCCACGGCCTGGACATCCTCGTACGGGGTCCACGACCCGTCGTACAGCCGGGACGCGAAGAACAGGTTCGCGTCACTGCGCACCAGGGCCTGGGTCTTCCAGCCCACGGCCGTCGCGCGGACCTGCTGCACCCAGCCGGCGACGTCGTCGGTACGGGAGTTGACGGCGCCGGTGCGGGTCTCGCTGGCGGGCACGCCGAGGCAGCCGCCCTGCCAGGAGCGGGAGGCGACGGCGACCAGCTCGGCCTTGCCGTTGACCTCACGGACGGCCGGGGCGCCGGTGTCGCCCTTGCAGATCGCCGCACCGCCGGTGCCGGTGGTGCCGACGCCGGTGGTGGTCACGGTGTCGAGGGAGAAGGTGCCGGTGTGGAGCTTGTTCGGCACCCACTCGTCCTTGGTCCGCCCGTACGCGGGCACCCGCAGCGTCTGCCCGGCGACCGGCGCAGCGGTGGCGACCGGCAGCGTGGCGACACCGTCGACGGGCGTGGCCAGACGGGCCATCACCAGGTCACGGTCGGTGCGCGGAACCAGCCCGGAGACCTCCGCCGACTTCCCGCCGACGGTCACGGTGGTCTTCCACTTCGGCGCGCCCGCCGCCAGCGCCTGCGGCTGCGCCGGGTCGTCGGCGAAGCAGGAGGCGGCGGTGAGCACCCAGAAGCGGTCCACCAGCGCGCCGGTGCAGGCCCGCAGGTTGTCGCCGATCGTCAGGCGCGCGGTGAAGGCGTAGGAGCCGTCGGCGGCCGCATCGCCGACCACGGCTCCGGCCGGGGAGAAGGTGCTCAGCGTGCCGGCGGTCGCGG
>NZ_JBIWFT010000057.1:0-48672 GCF_044763205.1 Kitasatospora sp. NPDC096204 | reverse complement strand
CCGAGGAGTCCAAGCACACCTGCTCGAACTCCTCGGCATCGACGAAACCCGACCCCGCTGGCTGGAAACCTAAAACCCCATGTGCGAAGTCCGGGGCTAGCCCAGTGCACTCCAGTGCGGACAGCGGACGTAGGGCAGCGGCGGCGCGCAGTGGTCGACGCCGCCGGCCAGCACCGGGCCGCGCTCCGAGCGGGCCACGCCGGGCGAACTCGCGGTCAGCCCCGCCTCTCCGGACTCTCCGAAGCGCAGCGCCAGCCGGTAGCCGTCCGGGGTGGTCGCGGCGACGCCCGGACGGTCCCGGTCGGCGTTCAGCGAGGTGATCGTCCAGCCGCGCCGGCGCCAGTGCCGCTCCACCACGTCCGCCAGCACCGCCCGTCGGGGCAGCGAGACGACGGTGAGGAGGTCCCGGCCGCGGGTGACGTACCAGAGCAGTTCCGACTCGCGCCCCGGCAGCGGCAGCCGCGCTCCCGCCCGTGCGGGCGCCCCCTGCCAGACCGGCGCCGGACGGACGGCGTCCAGGGTGTCCTGGAGCAGCGTCTCGCAGCGCTCGGCGGCGTCGAGTTGATCGGCCGCCACCCCGGGGTTCGACCCCGACCCGGCCCCCGGTCGGCGGACCGGCGCGATCCACGCCCCTCCGGGGCCACCGCCCGGGCGTCCGAGGTTCAGTTCGGCACCACCTGACTGCACAGGGCCCTCCGTACTCCTCCCGGTGTTCAACCCGGGCAGGCATTCCGTCACTGCTTGGACGGCGGACGGGTACGCGCAGTTCCCCTCCCGATCCCCTCCCTCACGGTTTCCACACGTTCATAGTGCACTGCACGGTGTAGTTTACTTCTGCGCCGGCCGAGGCGGACCGGAACCACCGACCGGCGCTCCCGGCAAGCCTTCTGACCCACCATCGAGAGGACCCGCCATGCCCGTCATCACCGTCGACACCGCCCGCATCCCCTACCGCGCCGTCGGCGACGGCCCCGACACCCTCGTCCTCGTGCACGGCACCGGCCCCGGCTCCGCCATGTGGGACGGCCTGCTGGACGCCTTCACCGACCGCTACACCGTGCTGCTGCCCGACCTCTCCGGCAGCGAGGCCGCCGTTGACGACGGCGCTCCGCTCACCCTGGAGGCCCTGGCCGCCCAGGTCGCCGCCGTGATCGAGGACGCCGGCCGCGGCCCCGCCGACGTCCTCGGCTTCTCGCTCGGCGCCGTCGTCGCCACCGCGACCGCCGCCCTGCACCCCGGGCGGGTCCGCCGCCTGGTCGCCGCGGCCGGCTGGATCAGCGCGGAGCAGGACGAGTACCTGCGGCTCTCCATGGCCACCTGGCTCTCGCTCGCCGACCACCCCGCCGCGTTCGGCGGCTACGCCACCCTCACCGCGTTCAGCCGCGGCTTCCTCGACCGGATCGGGCGCGCCGCCGTCGAGGCCAACACCGCCTACCTGCGACCGACTCCGGGCACCCTGCGGCACATCGCCCTCAACCTGGCCCTCGACCTCGGCCCGCTGCTCCCCCGCGTCCAGGCCCCCGCCCTGGTGATCGGCTGCACCCAGGACGCCACCGTCCCGGTGGAGAACGCCCGCCGGCTGCACGCCGCCCTGCCCGGCAGCGGCTACGCCGAGTTCGACACCGGCCACATCGTGCTCGCCGAGGAGACCGGGGCGTTCACCGGCGCCGTCCGGGAGTTCCTCGCCGCCGCCTGAGCGATCCGGCCCGCCCGCCCGCGCCGGGCGACCGGCGCGAGGAGCACACCGCCGCCCGAGAGGCAAGCCCCGTCCCAGAACGGCCGATTACCGCGCATGGTGATCCCTATCAAATTGACTGAACGTCAACTTCAAAGGTGAGACTGCCTTGTCGGAAACATCGCAAGGAGAAGACCATGCGCATACTCTTCACCGGCCCCGCCGCGGCCGGTCACCTCTACCCGATGGTGCCCACCGCCCAGGCGCTGCGCGCCGCCGGGCACGAGGTGCTGTTCGCCGGCGCACAGCCGCTCGACATGATCCGGCCCGCGGGCTTCCCCGTCGTGGAGATCGGCGACGGCCGGACCCTGCGGGCGATCGTCGAGGAGCGCCTCGGCGGCCGGGTCCAGTACGTCAACCAGGACCAGACCCAGGAAGAGATCTTCGACATGGCGGCCGCGATGTTCGCGTACGCCTCCCGCCCGGACGTCGACGGCCTGCTGGCGGCCGCCACCGACTGGGGCGCCGACCTGCTCGTCCACGACGCCTTCCACGCCGCCGGCCCGCTGGTCGCCACCCGGCTCAGGATCCCGTCGGTCGTGCACAACTTCGGGGCCAGTCCCGGCCGTTCCATGGCCGAACTGGTGGCCTCGCACGTGCCCGACCTGTACGAGGAGTGGGGCCTGGCCGGCCCGTCGATCGCCGCGACGATCAACGTCGGCCCGCTCGGCGGCGACCCGGACGGCCTCGCGATGCGCTACGTCCCGTACAACGGCGGCGGCATCGTCCCCGCCGAGTTCCTCCGCAAGCCCGACCGCCCGCGGGCGGTCGTCACCCTGGGCACCGTGCTCTCCGAGCTCGACGGTGTCCGCGCGGTGGTCCGCATGGTCGAGGCGGCGGCCGAGGTCGACGCCGACTTCCTGCTCGCGGTCGGCGACGCCGACCTCGCCCCGCTCGGCACCCTGCCCGACAACGTCCGCGGCCTGCCCTGGGTCCCGCTCAACGAGCTGCTCAGCCAGGCCGACGCGCTGATCCACCACGGCGGCTCGGGCACCATGCTGACCGCCGTCCAGGCCGGCCTGCCCCAGCTGCTGCTCCCGCAGGGCGCGGACCACTTCCTCAACGCCGAGGCCCTCACCGCCACCGGCGCCGCGCTGAGCTCCGCCTCCGACGCCGTCGACACCCCGCTGATCGAGCGCGTCCTCACCGACGCCGCGCTCCGCGAGGCCGCCCGGCGCCTGCAGGCCGCCAACACCGCACTGCCCGCCCCGGCCGCCCTGGTCGCCACGCTGGAGGACCTCGCCACCCGCCACTGATCCCCGCTCGGGCACTCCTGCGCCCCGAGCCCGCGGCAGTCGCGGGTCCACCGACCCGCGACTGCCGCCGTACCGCCGCCTCCGGCAGCACGGCCGGTCGACGCTCAGACGGGAGACCTCCGCGCTGCCGGGGCGTCCGGCACGGCCTCCGACCGCGTCCGGTCGGCCCGGGGCAGCAGGAACGGGGTGGCCAGGATGAGCAGTCCCGCGACCGTGAGGGCGGTGCGCGGGCCGGTGGCGTCGGCGAGCAGCCCGCCGAGCGCGGTGCAGACGGCGATGGACGCCTGCTGTCCGATCGACCAGGCGGACAGGGTGCGGGCGACGAGGTGATCGGGCGTGCGTTCGAGCCGGTAGGTGGCGAGCACCGGGTTGAACAGGCTCATGTTGATGATGATCGCCAGCTCGACGGCCATCACCGTGACGAGGCCGACCACGCCGGGGCGGACGAAGACCAGGCCGATCAGCCAGACGGCGCGCAGGGTGCCGACGGTCCGGAACACCCGGTCCCTGCCGTACCGCTCCACCACCCGCCGGGCCAGCCGGGAGCCGATCAGCCCGCCGAGGCAGGGCGCCGCGAAGGCGAGGCCGTACTGCCATGGGGCGAAGTGGAGTTGGCGCAGCAGGAGCACGGCGAGCACCGGCTCGGTGGCCATGATCAGACCGGCGACGAGCATGTTGTTGAGGTAGAGCGCCCGCAGCCCGGGGTCGCCCGTGATGTGCCGCCAGCCGTCGAGCACCGTTCCGAATCGGGCCGAACTCCCGCCGGCCCGCCGCGGCGCCTCCTCCCGGCCGCGGATCGCGGTGATGCACAGCGCGGAGAGCAGGTAGCCGAGCGCGTCGGCCACCACCGTGGTGACCGGCCCGAACCGGCCGACCGCCGCCCCGCCCAGCGGCGGCCCGACCGCGATGGAGCTCCAGTTCGTGGACTCCAGGCGGGCGTTGGCCACCAGCAGGTCGTCCGGCCGGACGACGGCCTTGAGGTACGCGCCACTGGCCGCGCCGAACGCGATCCTGGCCGCGGCGACCACCACCGACACCACGAGCAGCTGGACGAAGCCGAGCAGGCCGAAGGCGTAGGCGACCGGGATCGTCGCCATGGCCGCGAACCGGACCAGGTCCGTCGCGATCATGACCGGGCGCTTGCGCCGGGACTCCACCCACGGCGCGAGCGGCACCGCGACCAAGGCGCCCACCGCGGGCCCCACCGCCGACAGCGCGGACACCTCGGCCGGGCCGGCGTGCAGCACCAGGACCGCGATCAGCGGCAGCGCCCCGAACCCCAGCCCGGACCCGTACGCGCTCACCGCGTACGCCGCCCACAGCCGGCCGAACGGCCGACCCAGCCGTCTCCCGCCCCTCATCCGCGGTGCGCTCCCCTCGACTCGACGTCCGACCGCACAAACCGCGGTTGACCGGGGAGAGCCAATCCGACGCCGGGACAAGGGGTCAAACAACCGCCTCACCCCTCCCGCACAACCAGTGGTTGTTCCCTAGGGTGGGTCGGCGTGGACCTCGAAGCAGTGCGCACCTTCGCCGCCATCGCCGAAGCCGGCCAGTTCCAGAAGGCCGCCGTCGACCTGGCCGTCACCCAGCAGGCCGTCTCCAAGCGCGTCGCCGCCCTGGAGCGCGACCTCGGCGTCCGACTGTTCACCCGCACCCCGCGCGGCGCCGAACTCACCATCGACGGACAGGCCTTCCTGCCCCACGCCCGCGAGCTGCTGCGCGCCGCCGACCGCGCGGTAGCGTCCGTGCGCGCCGGCCGCCGCCCGCTGCGCGTCGACGTGATCAACTCGCGCGGCGCGGCCTCGGGCCTGATGCGCGACTTCCACCGCGCCCACCCCGGGATCGACCTCGACGTGCTGATGCTGCTCGACATCGAGACCGCCGTCGCCGCCATCCGCTCCGGCACCATCGACGCGTCCTTCCGCGCCGTCGCCATGCCCGGCCGGCCGCTCCCCGAGGACATCGGGTCCGTCCGGGTCCTCGACGAACCCCTCCAGCTCCTCACCGGCCCCGCCCACGCCCTGGCGGACGCCAGGTCGGTGACCGTCGCCGAACTGGTCGGCCACCGGATCTGGATGCCCGGCATCGTCCCCGGCAGCGAGTGGGGCGCCTACTACGACGACCTCGTCGCCGAGTTCGGCCTCACCATCGAGTCCACCGGCCCCAACTTCGGCTCCGACGCCCTCCTCGACACCATCGCCGACACCCCGGCCCTGGCCACCTTCATGAGCGAGCGGACCCGCCTCGTCTGGCCCGCCGGCCACGGCCTGCGCCGCATCCCGGTGACCGACCCGACCCCCGTCTACCCCCACTCACTCCTCTGGCACCGCGACAACCCCCACCCCGCCCTCCCCATCCTCCGCGCCCACCTCGCCACCGCCCCCACCACCCCGGACACCTGGACCCCCACCTGGGTCCGCCCCCACTGACCCCCGCCCGGCCCGGCCCGCCCAGGCCCGGACAACACGAAAGCCGCAGGTCATGTGACCTGCGGCTTTCGGTAGTGGAGCGGGCGACGAGAATCGAACTCGCGCTCTAAGCTTGGGAATCTTTGGGCCTTCGAGCCACAAAGGGCCCCTGACCTGCATTGATAACAACAGTACTGGCCCTTCCGAGGCTCGTCGCGGACCGCTGCTGTCTGCCGTTCTCCACCTGTTCTGGCACGGCTCTGGCACAGCCAGAGCCGTGCCAGCGTTGCGTACTGTGTGCTGGTCTGACTTGACCACACCTTGCACGGTCCTGAAGCCCGCCGAACCCCTGCAGCCAGGTAGGGCTCCACATGCGATCCCCCAACTGGAGCGAGGGTGAGTTCCCAGTTTCCGCCCACACGAGGGGCACACTCGGGCATTCTGTAACTGTGCGACACACAGAGTGACCGTCGAGAGGCTGACCAAGCAGGGAGTGGGCAGATCATGGCGCACGCCGAAGCGGAGACCACCCGCAGGAAATTGGCTCAGGTCCGGGCACGCATCAAGGCCATGCCAGACGATCAAAAAGTCCTTGCGGAACGGTATGGCCGTGATCAGCAAGCTGCCTTGACACTGCTACCAGCTTTGGACAGCGTGACCCGCATTCGTATCGGCCCAGCCGTGCGCGAGGCCTCCCTGCTTGCACACAAGGTGCGGCACCAGTATGCAGCACTGGAATCCCTTCTGAGAGATCACGGGTGGCTGCGAAAATCCGCCGGCGCACTTCGCTTGGGGAGCCTCCTTTTCCTCCTAGGGATCATTCTTTTTCAACCCATCAAAAAATTGGGAACCGATAATCCAGCCGGCACTATTGCAATGTACACGGGGGGCGGGGCATGCCTGCTCTTCCTACCCCTGCATCGAAGAATGTCGCGCCTTAATTTTCGATCGTCACCTATCTTTTCCGCTGCTTCGCTACTTTCGATAGGATTGGCTGCGAGCACGGCCGATGACTATTGGAGGCGCCACACTTCAAACAATCCTTCAACGCACAACACCCCACAGAAGGTACATCAGTTTGACTGGAGTGAAGCAAACTGGCATGACGTAGCAACCGGATCTACGACGATGCTTACCTCATTCGCGGTCCTACTGCTCATATTTGAGATCTCCCTACCCCTTAGGCGGGTGACCATAGAGCTAGAGGATTCGAAAGCTATTGCCTGTGCAGTTGTTATCGACTCCCTGCTTGAGATTGCCCTTTTGCTAGAAGCAGCAACGCGCCCCAAGCCGCCGGCTCTAACTTTCATTTTCTCTGGCGAAGAGATTCCACCAGCATTTCAGCCATACATAGCTAGCGACCAGCGGGCCAAAGTGGTCGAAAAGCTGGAGTCTCTTGCTCGATACCTGGAGGGACCTTGGGAGCGGAGGCTCCGCCCCAAGGACCCCGCAGGTGGAGCAGAAATTCGGCGAGTCGCCGATGGAATCGCAGCAAGCGTCCGCTCATGGAAGCCTACCGCTGCTATCGGAGGAGAAAAGCTCGGCGAAATGCGTGACGCATTCAGCGAAGGCCTGGTCGACGCTGTCAACGGGCGATGGCTAGAGCTAACTCGCGAGATCTCGGCACGCGAGGCTCTCGGGAAGAGAGTCTTGCGAAGCGTGCGACGTGCGGCCGCAATTTCGGTCTTCTCTTCTGCGGTGTTGCTGGTATTTCTACAACCCTTTAGCTGGACCCACAGCTTGGCAAATCCGGCCGCAGCACTCCCTCTGATACTCTGCGCAACTGTACTAGCTGGATTCTTGGACCCCACTATCTTCGAGCGCGCCGGGGCTGCGGTCAAGCTCAGCAATGACGTTCTGAGCAAGCACTGAAGCGCCCTTCATGATTTCGCAAATCTCACTGCCATTGTTCGAAAACGCAGATTCCTTATGGCTTCAGACAGTAAATCTCGACGATTCAAGATCTGAGGAGGCACCAGTGCAGGTCGAGGTGAAGGTCAGCGGAGATGGCCAGGAGACCGAGCTCCGTTCCCTGCATACATGGTTGGGTCAAGATCCTCAGGTACGCAGTTCGGCGACGCTATCGCTCGTGGAGCGGCCCGCAGGCGCGGGTGCGATGGGCGGCTGGCTGGACACTCTGCAGATCGTGACGGAGAACGGGTGGAGTGCTGCCTCGTTCGTCATGACCGTGGTCACCTGGCGGCAGACCCGACCGCGGCCGCCCAAGGTGATCGTCCGCCACGGCGGCATCGAAGTGGTACTGACTGAGGGGACGGATGCGGAGATGCAGCAGGTGATTGAGCTGCTGTCACAACAGACTCCGGACGGCATCGAGGACGACGAGGTGTGAAGGGGCTTCCCGAAGCAGAGACCTCACGTGCAGTGCTGATCGGGGTGGCGCGGTACACGGGGTTGGAAACGCTGCCCGCCGTGTCGAACAACCTGCCCGCCCTGGCGGACGCGTTGACGAGCCCCGGATCCTGGGGGCTGGCACGAGAGCACTGTGCCGTGGTCGCAGAACCGTCCGGCCTGCACGAGGTGCTGGAACCAGTGGAGGAGGCGGCTCGGGCGGCACGGGACACGCTGTTGGTGTACTTCGCCGGCCACGGCCTGACCGATGACCGCGGCGAGTTGTTCCTCGGCCTCCCTCGGTCAAGGCCGGGCCACGGTCACACGGGGGTTCCGTATGCGATGTTGCGCAGCGCGATCATGTCTGGTCGTGCGCAACGCCATGTGATCATTCTTGACTGCTGCTTCAGCGGCCGGGCGCTGGGGACGATGGGCGGCTCAGTCGCTGATCAGGCACAGATCGACGGCAGCTATCTGCTGGCTGCCGCTCCGGAGACCGGAGTGGCGCTGGCACCGCCTGGGGAACAGTACACCGCATTCACCGGCGAGTTGCTCGATATCCTGAAGAGCGGGATCGAGGGCGGCGAAGCATGGTTGGACCTGGAGTCGGTCTACCGGCGGCTGCGGTCCGTGCTCGCGGCCAAGAGTCGACCGCTTCCGCAGAAGCGCGACCGCAACACCGCGGGCGGCCTACTCCTGGGGCGCAACAACGCCTACCGGCCCTGGACCTCAACGGCGGTAGCGGCGGCGGGGAGCGGCGCCCGCTGGCCTGACCCTGATGTGCTCGACACCGCCCAGGAGTTCATCGAGGCGCTCGGACACATCCGGGCGATCAGCGGACGCAGCATTCAAGCCGTCAGCGACAATGCCCGACCATCGCTCTCCCCCAGCGCTGTCAGCGCGTTGTTGAACCGTAGGACGCTGCCACGGTCATGGAAGAGCACGGAGATTTACCTTCACGCATGCGGGCTGCCGGCCGACCAGGTACAACGCTGGCAGGTTGTCTGGGAGCGAATCAGAGTGGCTGCCGCAACGCAGCCTGACAGGACGATCCAGAAATCCGGGGAGAGAACGCCGCAGTCGGACCAAGGATGGCGTACCCGGTTCAGTCCACGCCGACAGAATCGCCACTAGCAGCCGCAGCGTACGCTCATTGGCCGGGTGCAGACGGGCTGGCGCTGACGGACGAGGGCGAAGCCCCCGGGCTCTGGACGGTCGTGGTCCCCGGGTTTCCGGAGCCATCCGAGATCAACATCAGTATGACAACCATTGCGATCAGGCCCACAACGCCTGCGCCTGTCAGCGGCTTCACCGCTGGCTTGCGCCCACCCGTCGGGCGGTTCACCCAGTGACCTGCGCGGTAGTACCTGCCGGAACGCCCAGCCATCCAACACCCCCGGTACCGACGGCAGACCATCCGCCGCCGAAACCGAGTTTGGCAGGCGCCATCGTGATAGACCGCCGATGGTAAAGACATGGCCGATTCCATTCGGAGCTCTTGGTCCGCTGCCGTTCCCACGCATGGCTGCAAGTCTCTGAGTCGATCGGCTGAGCGAGCCGCCGAATGAACCCCCTCCGGCGCTACCAGGCCGACCTGCGCGACAAGCACTGTCTTCGAACTCGCCTTCTATTCGTCACTGTCAATCTACTCCTCGCCGCCGCGCCGCTCTCCGCCCCGACCGCGACGAGGTCGGGGCGGGATGCATTGCGGACCGACCGCACCAGTGCCCTGACTCCGCTAGCCTGCTTGGGGTGACGGACTCGACCTTCGACACCCCAAGTGGCACTCGCTACAGCAAGATCGCAGAGGATCTGGCGGTTCTCGGCCGGGCTTTCGGGCTGGGTGAGGTTCGGGAGTGCCGCTTCCTGTCGGACGGCTTGATGAACGGGAGCTGGCGGCTGGATACGGCCGAGGGCTCGTTCGCGTTGAAGCGGATCACGGATGTGCCGCTGCCGCTGGCGCGTCGGAACCTGGCTGTGCTGTCGGCGCTGGCCGATGACGGCCTGCCGGTGGGTAGGGCGCGGCTTTCCGGGGCTGGGGATGCGGTGGTAGAGGTCGCCGACCGTGGGTATTGCGTGGTCCCGTGGATGGAGGGTGGCCATCTGCCCGGTACGGATCTCTCGATCGGGCAGGCCGGTGACCTCGGCGCTCTGCTTGGTCGGATCCATCGGAGCTTGAACGGCGAGCGGCTGGCTGGCCTGCTGCCGCCAGGGCCGGAGCAGGTGACCGTCTCGGTGACCACGCCCGCTGCGGCTCACCAGGAGGCGGACCGCTTCCTCGCCGTGATCGCGGGGTTGGAGAATCGGACCGCGTTCGACACCGCAGCGGCCTCGGCGTTGGCCGAGCGCAAGGTGCTGCTGGAGAAGTACGGGAGCGAGCGCCCAGCTGGCGAGGTGGCGGTCGGCCCGGTGGGGTGGACGCACGGTGATGTGCAGCACCGGAACGTGCTGTGGCGGGACGGTGAGATCGCCGGGGTGATCGACTGGGACCGCATCCGGGTCCGGCCATTCGGCGAGGAAGTCGCCCGCACCGCCACAGTGCAGTTCGGCGGTGAGGACGGCTTCCTCGACCTGGAGCGGACCGCTGCGTTCGTGGCCGGCTACCGGTCGGTCGTGCCGCTCCCGGTGCCGGCACTGGAGGACGCGGTGGATCGGCTGTGGTGGAAGCGCATGTCGGACTACTGGCAGCTGGTCTTCCACTACGACCGCGACGACCACTCGTGCGACCACCTGTTCATGCCCGCCGAGCGCTTCCTGGCCTGGTGGGCGGAGCGGCGCGAGGACGCGCAGGAGGCGTTCGCGGCTATGCCCTGAGTGGCGCCCGGTCGCTACGCGCTGACCGGTCACGGACAGCAGGTAGGCAAGCCCAACAGGTTCCCGGAGGCCCTCCGGCTCTGTCGGAGCGAGACTGTTCGTTGTGATCTTGCGCAGCGTTCATGGCCGTTCGGCTGGCTCCGGGGGAGGCATCTCGATACGGCGATTCACCGATGGCGATTCGGCCGAGGAGCTCACTCTGCTCCTGCACCGCGCGTATGCCGCCCATGCAGCGGCTGGCAGGGTCTTCTTCGCGTCGTACCAGTCCGTGCAGGACACGGCCACCCGGGTGGGGAGGGGTGAGTGCTGGCTCGCCTTCCGGGGTGCTGAGCTGGTCGGGTCGGTGACGGTGACGGCACCGTACGCGGTGCCCGTGGGGTATCCGACACCAGCCGATGCGGGTTCGTTCTGGCAGCTTGCGGTGGATCCCGTGTGTCAGGGGACGGGCCTCGGACAGCGGCTGCTGACCGTGGCGGAGGACCGCATAGTCGCTCTCGGGTCCATGGAAGCGGTCATCGATACGTCGGCCGAGGCCACTGAGCTGGTCGCTTGGTACCGCCGGCGGGGGTACGTCCCCGTGGGGACGTGGCGGTGGGATGTGACCAACTACGAGAGCGTGGTCCTGCGGAAAGACCTTGCCGCAGCTGGCCGAGAACGGTGAGAACGTGCGGTCGACACCTTCCCAGTTGGGAGGCACCGACCGCACGCGCCAACTGCCGGCGCTACTGGCCGAGGACTCGGGCAGCGTCCTGACCGGCGATGGTGAGGGCCTCGTCGAGGGCCTCGGGGCGGCGTCCGCCGGCACTGGCGACGGGGCCCTTGCCGCCGGCTCCGCCACCGACCGTGCGGGCAGCCGGGCTGAGGATCTGGCTGGCGTGGGTGCCGGTGTCGTGAAGGCTGCGGGTGATCGCGGCGGCGAGGAGGGCCTTGCCGCCGTGCTCGGTGCAGAGGACGACGACGGCGCGGTCGCCGTTGAGGAGGTCGGCGGTGTTGGTGGCCAGCATGCGGAGTTCGTCGGGGCCGAGGCCGGGGATCTTCTCGGTGACGATCTGGCCGCCGGGGACGGTGCGGGCGGTGGCGGCGAGCTGCTGGGCGCGGGTGCGGAGCTCGGCGTCGCGGAGGCGGGCGAGTTCCAGCTGGGCGTTGGTGAGGGCGTCGAGGCGCTTGCGGAGGGTGTCGGGGGCGTCCTGGGGGCGGGTGCCGAGGAGAGTGGAGAGTTCTTCGAGGAGGCGGCGTTCGGTGTCGTAGTAGGTGAGGGCGTCGCGGCCGGTGAGGGCTTCGATGCGGCGCAGGTTAGAGCCGATGGAGGCTTCGTCGAGGATGCGGACTGGGCCGGCGTTGGAGCCGTGGCCGACGTGGGTGCCGCCGCAGAGTTCGCGGGAGAAGTCGCCGATGTCGACGATGCGGACGTGGTCGCCGTACTTCTCGCCGAACAGGGCGGTGGCTCCGGCGGCCTCGGCCTCGGACCGGGTGGCCTGCCAGATGCGGACTTCGGGATCGTCGAGGAGGTGGTCGTTGACGAGGGTCTCGATGGCAGCGAGCTGGGTGCGGTCGACGGCGGAGAAGTGGGCGAAGTCGAAGCGCAGGCGGCCGGCGTCGACGAGGGAGCCGTGCTGGCGGGCGTGGTCGCCGAGGGTGCGGCGGAGCATGGCGTGCAGGACGTGGGTGGCGGAGTGGGAGCGGGCGACGGCGTCGCGGCGCGGGCCGTCGACGAGGGCTTCGGCCTGCTCGCCGGTGCGGATCTCGCCCTCGCGGACGCGGACGGTGTGGACGTGGAAGCCCTCCAAGCCGAGCCTGGTGTCCAGGACCTCCAGGAGCGCACCGGAGGACGTACGGATGGCGCCGGTGTCGCCGACCTGGCCGCCGGACTCGGCGTAGAACGGGCTGCGGTCCAGGACGAGTTCGAGCGTGCTGCCCTGGTCGGCGCCGGGCACGAGGGTGCCGTCGGAGATGAGGCCGAGGACGGAGGCCTCGCTGTCGAGGCGGTCGTAGCCGGTGAAGTCGGTGCGGCCGTGGCGGGAGGACAGTTCGCGGTAGGCGTCCTGGCGGCGCAGGGCCTCGGCGGCCTTGGCCTTGCCACCGGCCTTGGCGCGCTTCTGCTGTTCGGCGAGCAGGGTGGTGAAGCGGTCCTCGTCGACGCTCAGGCCGGCGTCGCGGGCGACCTCGATGGTCAGCTCGACGGGGAAGCCGTAGGTGTCGTGCAGTTCGAAGGCGGTGTCGCCGGTGAGGGTGTTGGAGCGGCCGTCTCGGCTGCGGGTGATGGCGGCGTTGAGCAGCCGGGTGCCCTGGCTGAGGGTGCGGGTGAAGGACTCCTCCTCGGCGGTGACGACCTGCTCGATGAGGGAGGCCTGGTCGACCAGTTCGGGCCAGACGTCGCCGAGGTTGGCGATCACGCTGGCGGTGGCCGGGGCGAGGACGGGCTGGTCGATGCCGAGCAGTCGGGCGTGACGGATCGCGCGGCGCATCAGGCGGCGCAGGACGTAGCCGCGGCCGTCCTTGGCGGGCAGGACGCCGTCGGCGATGAGGTAGGCGATGGAGCGGGCGTGCTCGGTGACGACCTGGAAGGACACCTTCTCCTCGCCGAAGGGGCCGCTGCCGGGGTAGTCGCGGCCGGCGAGTTCCTGGACGGTGCTGAGGGTGGGCGAGAGGAGGTCGGTGCTACAGACGTTCTCGACGTCCTGGAGGATGGCGGCGAGGCGGTCGAGGCCGAGGCCGGTGTCGATGCTCTGCTGGGCGAGGTCGCCGAGGATCGGGAAGCCGCCCTTCTTGTCGCCCTCGCCGCGCTGGAACTGCATGAAGACGAGGTTCCAGATCTCGACGTAGCGTTCGCCGTCGACGGCCGGTCCGCCTTCGCGGCCGAAGGCAGGGCCGCGGTCGTAGTTGACCTCGGAGCACGGACCGCAGGGGCCGGGGACACCCATGGACCAGTAGTTGTCCTCCATGCCGAGGCGCTGGATGCGGTCGGCGGGGACGCCGATCTTGCGCCAGAGCTGTTCGGCCTCGTCGTCGTCTTCATAGACGGTGATCCAGAGGCGGTCCTTGTCCAGGTTGTAGCCCTGGGTGAGGAGTTCCCAGGCGTAGGCGATGGCGTCGGCCTTGAAGTAGTCGCCGAAGGAGAAGTTGCCCATCATCTCGAAGAACGTGGCGTGCCGGTTGGTGCGGCCGACGTTGTCGATGTCGGAGGTGCGGGCGCACTTCTGGATGGTGGTGGCGCGGGGGTACTCCGGGGTGACCTCGCCCAGGAAGTAGGGCTTGAACTGATTCATGCCGGCGTTGGCCAGCAGCAGGGTCGGGTCGGAGGGGATGAGCGGGCTGGACGGGACGTGGCGGTGGCCGCGCGAGGTGAAGAAGTCCAGGAAGGTGGAGCGGATCTGCGTCGAGCGCATGGCGGTATGGCCCTCACGGAAGAATCGCGGAGAGATGTGGGGTGATCACACGCCGAGCCGGGCCGAGAACGAGGACTGAGTGGTTCTCAGTTCTCCAGCTCGGCGCAGATAGCTCGCGCCCCCACGGTGTAGACCATGACTCCGGTATCCGTCGCTCTGAGGTGGCGCAGCCGACAGCGACGCAACGGTGCGCTGCGACTGCGCCACCAACAGTAGCGGGTCGGGAGTCAAGATCGCTTGGAGTTGTCCTCCTGTCGGCCGATGCCGACCAGGAGGGGCAGGACGAAGGCGGCGTGGTCGGCGCGGGGCATCACGAGGTGGGCTCCGGCCCGAGTGAGCGCTTCAGGGCCGGCGAAGCCCCAGCCGGCGCCGACGGCGGTGACGCCCGCGGCGTGGGCGGCGTGGATGTCGGTCTCGGTGTCGCCGACGAAGATGCCCGCTCGCGGGGTGACGTCGAGCCGTTCGAGGGCGAGCAGGACCCCGTCGGGGGCGGGCTTGGGCTGGGCGTCCTCGTAGCAGACGACGGTGTCGAGTTGGCCGAGGATGTCCTGCGGCAGGAGCCAGTTGACCCGTTCGCGGCTTCGCAGGGTGACGACGCCGGTGCCGACCCCGGCCTCGCGGAGCGCCGCGAGGGTTTCGGTGACGTACGGGAAGACCTCGGCGGTGAGGGTGGCCGTGGCGCTCGCCGCCGCCCAACCGTCCTCGTTGATCGGCCCGTCCAGCCCGAGGTCGGAGAGGACGTACTCGCGCGGGGTGGTCGCGGCGGCGGGCGGGAGGTCGGCGACGGTCACCCGCCTGCCGAGAGTCGAGGTCGCATAGCCAGCCAGGGTGACGAGTTGGGCGTCCCGGCTGTCGACGAGGACGCCGTCGAGGTCGAAGAGCACGGCCCGCTTCACGCCGCACCACCCGTCCGTGGCGCGGGCAGGTCGGCCTCGGTGAACAGGGAGTGCAGGGTGACGCGGTGGTCGGCCAGCAGGGTCCGGCCACCGAGCGGGCGCTCCAGGACGCACAGCGCGTGGGTGACCGGTCCGCCCGTCATCCGCAGGATCCTTGCCATGTGGAGCAGTTGGCCGCCGGAGCGGACCACATCGTCGACCAGGACGGTGCGTCGGCCGTCGATGGGAAGGCCCTCGACCTGGTGGCAGGAGCCGTAGCTCTTGGGCCTGCGACGCACAAACACGGCGGGCAGGCCGGTGGCGGCGGACAGCGCCACGACGAGGGGCACGCCGCCGAGTTCGATACCGGCGAGCACCTGGGCATCGTCGGGGACGAGGTCGGCCAGGGCGGTGGCGGTGTCGCGCAGGAGCGCGGGTTCGGAGGCCAGCCGGTACTCGTCGAAGTAGGCGTCGAGCCGGCCTCCCTCGGCGAGCTTGAACGGGGCGTTCACGCACGCGGTTTCGGCGAGCCGAGCAGCGAGGCTGGCCGGCGAGGTGCGGGTGGTCATGCTCCTCCGATCGGGGCGGTGTCGAGCGTGGCGAGGTGGGCGCGGAAGGCGGCGGCGGACTCGGCGGTGGCGAGGAAGCCGAGCGGCCGGGTCGGGGTCTCGTACAGCCACCGTTCCTCGCGCAGGAAGGCGAGCAGGCGCAGGGCGGCCGCTCCGGCGAGGCAAACCGGGACGGGCCGGATGGTGGTCGCGTAGTAGAGGGCGGCGGTCAGCTCGTGGAGGGTGCCGACTCCGCCGCCCATGGCGACGATCAGGTCGGCGTTCTCCAGGTAGTGGTTGAGGCGGGCGCCGGGGTCGGGCACGTGGACGGACATGGTGGTGTGCGGGTTGAACGCTCCCCACTCGTCGTGCTTGCCGGTCAGCGTGACGGCGGTGACCGTGGCTCCCTGGCCTCCGGCTCCGCGGGCGGCGGCCTCCATGAGCCCGTTGTAGCCGCCGTGCAGGAGCTGGTACCCGGCCCGGGCGAGGGACCGGCCGATCTCCTCGGCCAGCGCCTCCTCGTGGGCGGAGGCGGGGACGACACCGCCGAAGAAGACGGCGGTCAGGCCCTCGCGGGCCCGGCCGGCGGCCGGGCCCGCGAGGTGGAGTGCGTTCACGCCAGCTCCTGGTAGGTGCGGTAGGCGGCGATGGCGTCGTGCAGTCCGTCGAGCGCCTGCGGGCAGGCCCGCTCCGTCAGGGCGAGTACCCGCGCGATCGCCTCGGTGACGTCGGCGGCCTCCGGGATGGCCGGGCCGCTGATCGCCGTGTCCAGGTCGCCCAGGCAGGCCCGGCCGATCGGGGTGACGGCGATCTCCTCGCGCAGCTGGTACCAGCCCCAGTACCGCGAGGCGGGGGCCAGGGCGGTCTTGATCAGGTCCTTCGTGGCCGTGTGCAGGCGGTGCCACTCGGAGTACGCCACGAACCGCTGGCCGCGCCGGATCCGCTTGTGCAGGAGCACAGCCAGCACCAGGTGCTCGATCAGCAACTCGGCGCAGGAACGCGGCCGGGCGAGGAAGGCGGCGACGAAGCTCTCGGCCGCCGCGATGTCCGGCGCGGCGGCCGGTCCGGGCCGGCGGTCGAGGAGGGCGGCGGTGTTGACCATCTCCTGCAGCCGCGGGATCCGGGAGGCGGGCGCGACGTAGAGGTCGATCTGGTGGAGCTTCCCCTCATCCGGGACGAGGAAGACCATCCCGACGCCACCGAGGTCGGCGACGATCGTGTCGCGCCAGCCGGGCAGCAGGGCGCCGGCCTCGACGGGCATCAGGGTGTCCAGCGCCTCGACGAAGGCTGGGAGTTGGGCGTCGTGGACGCCGACGACGAAGTCGACGTCGGACAGGCGGTCGGCGGTGCCGTGGGCCAACGACCCGCGGACCATCAGGTGGGTCACCGACAGGGAGGTGGCCAGGATGTCGGCGAGCTTCGACAGCAGCGGCAGCTGCGTGGGCCGGTTGGCCTGGGTGATCGCCGCCAGTTGCAGGGTGGGCATGCGCTTCTTCCTTCCGGGCGTAGTGCGGGCTGGGATCAGGCGGGGAGGGCGAGCAGGCGGCGCTTGGCGGTCTCCCAGCGCGTCGCGGCCTCCATGTCGCCGAGGGAGGTGTGCAGTTCGGCGATCAGGTCGTACGCCGTGCCCTCCGGCAGGGCGTAGGTGTAGAAGAGCCGCAGCAGCATCCGTTCGGCCGCCTCCGGGTAGCCGAGGGTGGCCATGTTGCGGGCGCTCTCCAGCCGCGCGGCCAGGATGTTCTGGTCGGCGGTGGGCAGCGGCTCCGCGACCGCCGGGCTGAGCGCGGGCCGACGGGCCAGACGCTGGTACGCGTCGTCGGCGTACACGTCGGCGATCAGGTGGATCCGGTCCGGGCCGAGCAAGTTGCACACCCCGTGGGCGTACGTCGGCGTCAGCCGCCAGATCCGCCCGCCCGTCATGTGTACCTTGGTGCCGCCGGTGACCAGGAAGGCGGACCTGTTGGTGTGCAGCGGGACGTGCAGCCGGTGCCGCTCGACCTGGTGGAGCTCGTCGTAGTCGCGGTGCTCCCAGAGGAAGGCGTTGCCCTCCAGCCGGGCCAGCCGCACCCACATGAAGTTCAGGCCGAGGTCGGCCAGGAACGCGGCGGTGGCCGGCATCCGCCCCAGCAGGTCGGTCAGCTTGGCGGCGCAGTCGCCGATCGTCACGTCGGCGGCGTCGCCGGAGGCGTTCATCAGCGAGGTGGTCCACCAGCCGCCGGACTGGTAGGCGCCGTACTCCGCCTTCCACGGCGCCTGGGCGGTCAGGGCCTCGTGGCGCATCCGCTCCAGATGGGCGGAGTCCACGGCGTCCAGCTGGGCGATCTGCCCAGCCAGAGCGGTCAGGGTGCTGTCCATCGGTTCCCTCCCGGGTCGGCTCACGGCATGGCGAGCCGGAATGCACGTGGTGCTGGATGGGGTCGACCGGGCGCCGGTCCCAGCGCCCTTGATCTCACGCTTCGCTGTCGGCGATGCACGGACAGCGAGGTGGCGTTCAGGATGGCGGCGCCAGGTACGGCACCGATACGACGCGGCTGCCGTCACCATCCCGTCGCCATGAGGGCGGCGAGGCCGGCGTCATGGCGGTGTGCGTCATGACTGCCGTCATGGCCGCCGTCATCTGGGCCAGTGCGGTCTCGAACAGGTTTCCTGTCGAGGGACGATGGCTATCGTCAGAGCAGAGGAACGGGGATGGAGATGATCCGCGGTGGCTGAAACTCCCACGCTTCTAAGGGTTTTGACGCTTCAGCGGCACTGGCAGGTCTACGAAACCTTCCGCCTCCGGTTCGAGGCGACGGCGAACTCGGCCGCCGAGCAGGAACGCGACCCCCGGCTTCGGGGCTTGTCGGTCTCCAAGCGGCAGTTCGAGCGCTGGTACGGCGGAGCGGTGAAGACCCGCCCCTACCCGGACCAGTGCCGGGTGCTGGAGGCCATGTTCGGCGTCGGCGTCGACCAACTCCTCGCACCCGCACCGGCCGGCCCCGTGCACGCTGCCACCGCCTCGTTCGTCGTCCCGCCACCACGGGCTGTCCCTATCCTCCTCCCACCCGAGCAGGCAGCGGCACTGCCTGTCGGTGGCCCGTCCAGCAGCGAACCCCGCTTCGACGCGGGCACCACGGAATTGGAAAGGCAGGTCATGATGGCGGCTCGTCGTGCACTTCGGTTCACCGCGACGGCGGAGGGCAGCAGCGTCGGCTCGGAGACCCTGGGCCAGATCCACGACGAGGTACGGCGGCTGACCGCCGCCTACCCGAAGCTGGCACTGCCCACCCTGCTCGGCGACCTGGTCGAAGTACAGGACCTCACCTTCCGGCTACTGGAGCACGGCCGCGTCAAGCCGCTGCAGGCCCGGGCGCTGTACCTGCTCGCCGGGATCACCTCCGGCATGCTCGCCAAGGCCAGCCACGACCTCGGCAACCCAAGCGCCGCGATGATGCAGGCCCGCACGGCCTTCGTCTGCGCCGACAACGCCGACCACCACGCCATGCGCGCCTGGGTCCGCTCGCTCCAGTCGCTCATCTCCTACTGGGCCGGGCGCCCCGGCGAGGCCGCCGAGTACGCCGCCCTGGGGCAGAACGTGGCCGGCGACGTGCGCGGCACCACCGGCGTCTGGCTGGCCTGCCTCTCCGCCCGCGCCCACTCCCTCCTCGGCGACGGTGAGGCCACCCGCACGGCCATCCAACGGGCCGAGAATGCCCGCGCCGCCGTCGAACCCGACGACCTCGACGCCTTCGGCGGCATCATGACCTTCCCGGTGCCCCGCCAGCTCTACTACGTCGCCGAGGCCACCGTGCAGCTCGGCCAGGACGCCGCGCTCGGCGAGAGCCAGTCCGAAGCGGCCGTCGCCGCCTACCGCAGCGCATCCGAGGACGAATGGGCCTTCGGCGACCAGGCCGGCGCCCAGACCGACCTTGCCCTCGCCCGCATCGCCCGCGGCGAGATCGAGGGTGCCGCCGAGGCCGTCCGCCCCGTGCTCGACCTCCCCGTCGAGCAGCGGAACTTCGGCATCGTGAGCAGCGCCCAGCGCGTCCACGCCGCCCTGCACGGCGACGGCCGTCGCAGCGGCAGCGGCGCGGCGGCAGGTCTGCGCGAGGAGATCGAGGCCTTCACCGCCACCCCGACCTCGGTCCTCGTCCGGTGACCCCACGGATAGGCTCCGCAGCCATGAATCCTGTACACCTGACCGGCCCCAACCTGGCACTGCGCGAGGTCGAACCCGAGGACACCGACGATCTCCTGGCCATCTACGGTGACCCCGAGGCCACCCGGCACCTCAGCTTCGAACCCCGCACCCGCGAGCAGGTCGAGGCGATCACCGCCCGCTCCATCGACTCCGCGCGCGCCACCCCGCGCACCGAGTACTGCCTCGCCGTCACCCGCCTCGGCGAACAGCGGCTGATCGGCTACGCGCGCCTGGCCACCGAGCCGCAGCAGGCCGCCACCATCGGCTTCGCCCTCCACCCCGCCGCGTGGGGCAAGGGACTCGGCACCGAGACCGTCCACCTGCTGTGCGCACTCGGCTTCAACGTCCTCGGCCTGCACCGCATCTGGGCCGCCCGCTCCCCGCTCAACGAAGCCTCTGCCCGCACTCTTCTTCGGGCCGGCATGACCGAGGACGGCCGGATCCGTGACCACGTCTTCGTCCACGGCGCCTGGCGCGACTCGATCACCTACTCGATCCTGGAACACGAGTGGGCACCAATCGACGGACTGGGAACCGGCCGAGCCGCTGGATCCGAGGCCGGACACAGTCCGGGGCGGTGATCCGGTGCTGCCCGAGCCGCACATAGTGATCCCCGGCATCGCCGGGTTCGCCCGCGGCAATATGCCCGACCCACCCGCGACCGACGACGGCAACACTTGGGTCGACGGCTTCTGCTGGCTGTACTGCGGCCAGCAGTGGACCCGTGTCCTGTGGATCGGCCCCGCTCACGTCGCCGGAGCCCAAGCGCCTTCTGGCACGGATCTGGCACGGCAGGGTCGGATTGGTCCAGACAATGCGAAAGCCCCAGGTCGCTGACCTGGGGCTTTACTGCTGGAGCGGGCGACGAGAATCGAACTCGCGCTCTAAGCTTGGGAAGCTCATGTTCTACCATTAAACTACGCCCGCCTGATGAGCCGTCAGAGACCGCTCGATCCAGTGTCACTGTACCCCATCTGCGACGGTGGTTGCACAGGGGGTCGGGGGACGTGGCGGAGCCGGGTGGGACGGGTGTCGGGGGCGTACTGTTTGGGCCGCGTGCGAGTGCTCCGGTGGGTGGGAGCCGAGGCGGCGAGCCATGGTGAGGAATGTCCGGAACATCCCCTAATGTGACGCTGTCCCTGGGCTCGGTCGCCGGGGCGGTGAGTACGGGTGAGTACTGGGTTAGGGATGGGAAGGGGATCGATGGAGCAGCGCGCCGTCGTTCGTTGTGCCGAGGGGCACCTGTTCAGCACCACCACGTTCCCGATGCAGAACCTCGGTCCGGGTCGGCTCGGCCCCGGGCGGTTGATCCGCTGTCCGCAGTGCGGACGGATGCGGAGTTCGGTGCTGGCCGACGTGCGGGAGCTGTCGGAGCCGCAACTGGCGCGGGCGATGCGGTTGGAGGCCGCCGAGTTCCTGGCCTGACGGTCGCGGAAGGACGGAACGGGCCCCGGGCGGATTCGTCCGGGGCCCTTTCTTGCACGTAACCTCGAAGCGTGCTGCTCTCTGACAAGGACATCCGGACCGAAATCGACCTGGGCCGGGTCGTCGTCGACCCCTTCGACCCGGCGATGATCCAGCCGTCGAGTATCGACGTGCGCCTCGACCGCTTCTTCCGCGTGTTCGAGAACCACAAGTACCCGCACATCGACCCCTCGGAGGAGCAGCCGGACCTGACCCGGCTGGTCGAGCCGGAGGGCGACGAGGCGTTCATCCTGCACCCCGGCGAGTTCGTGCTGGCCTCCACGTACGAGGTCATCACGCTGCCGGACGACGTCGCGTCCCGGCTGGAGGGCAAGTCGAGCCTGGGCCGGCTGGGCCTGCTCACCCACTCCACGGCCGGCTTCATCGACCCCGGCTTCAGTGGCCACGTGACCCTGGAGCTGTCGAACGTCGCGACGCTGCCGATCAAGCTGTACCCGGGGATGAAGATCGGGCAGCTGTGCCTCTTCCGGCTCTCCTCGCCCTCGGAGCACCCGTACGGCTCCGAGCGCTACGGCTCGCGCTACCAGGGCCAGCGCGGCCCGACGCCGTCCCGCTCGTACCTGAACTTCCACCAGACGAAGGTCTGACCGCAGGGCCCGCAGGGCCGGCGAGACCCGCAGGGCCGACGGAGCGCACGCACGACGGGCGGCCACCCCCATCCGAGGACGGACGAGGGGTGGCCGCCCGCGGCGTTCTCAGGCCCGCTTGGGGCTGGTGACGGCGACCAGCTCGGTGCCGTCCTCGGACAGCCGCAGCTCGGTGCGCAGCTCGGCCAGCTCGCCGAGGTGGTGCAGGTGGGTGCCGCCGCAGAAGATCTGCGCGCCGCCCTCGGGCAGCTCGCAGTGCCACTGGCGGCGGGCGGTGAGCTCGGGGCCGGGCACCTCGATGCGGACCGGGGCGTCGGCGGCGACCCAGGCGGCCAGCCGGGCGTTGACGGCCTCGGTGAGGGCCGGCAGGGCGTCGGCGAGGGCCGGGAACTCCTCGGTGGCGTCCACCGTGAAGCCCTTCTTCTTCAGCGACTTGCCGAGCCGGTAGGTGTCGGTGCTGGCCGCGGTGTCCATCACCGAGCTCGCCATGGCGAGGCTGTCGAAGTCCGGGTGGCCGAAGGCGTCCGAGCGGCCCGGGTCCTTGCGCCAGCGCGGGGCGAGCGCGGCGTTCAGGGCGAGGGCGAGCAGGTGGCAGCCGCTGTGCGAGGCGCTGAGGGCGCCCCGGCGATCGGTGTCGACGGCGAGCGCGGCAGTGCGGCCGACGATGTCGCCGGGGTCGGTGTCCAGGACGTGGAGGACCAGCCAGGACCACTCCTCGTCGCCGCGCCGGACCGGGATGTCGGCGCCGACCAGCAGCTCCCCGCCCTCCGGGCCGACGGCGCCGGTCAGGCAGTCGACCACGGCCAGTTCGGTGCCGTCCACGGTCAGGGTGCCGAGGTCGGCCGGCTGGTCGGGCCAGGTGTGGTCGAGCGGGTGGAACGGGGTCGCCTCGGTGACGACGGCGTACCGCCCGTCGGCCAGCGGGTGCACCGCGAGCACCGGGGACTCGCCGGTCACCGCCCCGGCCGGGAAGCTGACGTGGGTGGTGGGGAGGGTCATGGCCTGGCTCCGGTGAGGTAGGACGACGAGGGTGGGGCGGGCCCGGCGTTCGGCCGCCGCCCGCCCCCATTCTGCCCTTCGCCCGTCGGGGGCCTCAGCCCAGCGTCGGCAGCTTGATCAGCACCAGCAGCGCGACCAGCTGCACCGCCGAGGCGGCCGCGGCCTTGCCCCAGGGCAGGTCGTGCAGCCGCCGGACCATGCTGGTCAGCAGGTAGGCGCAGAGCGCCCAGGTGGCCCAGCCGACGACCTGGACGACGACGCTGCCGGAGGGCAGCACCAGGTCCAGCAGCAGCCGGGGCGCGTCGGTGAGCCAGCCGATCAGCGCGGCCAGGCCGACGGTCGCCTTCCACGGGCCGTCGCCGCCCAGCTGGCGGGCCAGCGCGTAGGTGACCCCGCCGAAGAGCGCCCCGGCCACGGTGAAGCAGACGGCGGCGGCGAGGATGCCGGTCAGCGCCACGGTGAAGGTCGAGTTGACGATGTCGTCGTGGGTCAGCCCTATGCCGAGCACCGCGAGCGCGCCGTACAGCAGCGAGACGGTGAGGGCGGGCAGCCAGACCTGGTGGTCGCGGGTGCGGTCGAAGATCGCGGTCGGGCTGCGGAACAGGCCGGTGAACAGCTCACGCCAGTGCGGCCGGGGCCCGGCGACGTGCGGGGCGGACTGGCCGCCGGCCCGGTAGACGGCGACGTTGTCCTGGCCGTACGGCTGCTGCCGGTCGTAACCCCCGTCGGGTCCGTAGCCCGCGTCGGGCCCGTAACCCCCGTCGGGCCCGTAGCCCGCGTCCGGCCCGTAGCCCTGGTCGGAGCCGTAGCCCTGCGCGGGCCCGTACGGCGGCTGCTGCCCGTGACCGTCGTCGTAGTAGCCGTGCTCCTGGCCCGGGTGCCCCTGGTGGGGCGGCTGCTGAGCGTACGGGCCGCCGCCCGCGTACGGGTCGCCGACCGGGAAGGCCCTGGTGCTGCCGGGCCGGTCCGCCGCGTACGGGTCGTACCCGTCCCCCGCCGGGTGCCCCGGCCCGCCGGTGGGCGCGCCGGGACCGCCGGGCGCGCCGCCCGGCCCGCCGGGCGCCGCCGGGTGCGGGGCCGTGAAGTACTCCGGCCCGTCCGTCGCCCCGTGCCCCCCGGGCGGCGGCGGAGGGGCAGACCACCCACCGTGCGGACGGTTCGCGCCCTGACCGCTGTCGTATCGATTACCAGCCACGGTCCGAAGGTACCCGCCCGGCCCGGCCCGCGTCGGCCCCGGACGGAGCCGGGGCCGGTTTGCAGCGAGGCTGAGACGAACGGGACCGGAAACCCCGCGAACGGCCCGGCCCCCGCGGGCGCTACCGCTGCGCGCCGACCGACGGCCCGTGCACCGCCGCGGCCGCGCTGGTGCCGGCCGGGCAGCCGCCCGGGCCGGCCGAGGTGCGGACGGCGCCGACCGGCAGCAGGGTGCCGCAGGCGATCCGGATGCCGTTCGGCAGCTCGTTGTCCGACTCCACGATCGCGCCGTCGCCGATCACCGCGCCGTCGAGCGCCGAGCGGTCGCCGACGGTGGCGAAGGCGCCCACGATCGAGTCCTTGACCAGGGTGTCCGGGCCGATGACCGCGCCCGGCAGGATCACGCTGCCCTCGACGATCGCGCCGGCCTCGACCACCGCGTCCTCGGCGACCACGGTGCCGCCGCTGAGCACCGCGCCCGGGTGGACGGTGGCGCCGGGCAGCAACAGGGCGTCGCCGGTCGGGCCGGGGACGGCCGGGGAGTCGACCTTGCCGAGCACCAGGTCGGCCGAGCCGCGGACGAAGGCCGCCGGGGTGCCCAGGTCGAGCCAGTACGAGGTGTCGACGACGCCGCGCAGCAGCGCGCCGGTGGCCAGCAGCTCGGGGAAGGTCTCGCGCTCGACGGACACCTCGCGGCCGGCCGGGATGCGGTCGATCACGGACCGGGTGAAGACGTAGCAGCCGGCGTTGATCTGGTCGGTGACGATCTGTTCCGGGGTCTCCGGCTTCTCCAGGAACTCCAGCACCCGCCCGTCCTCGTCGGTGGGGACGAGGCCGAAGGCGCGCGGGTCCTCGACCCGGGTCAGGTGCAGGGTGACGTCGGCCCCGGCGGCCACGTGGCCGTCGCGCAGGGCGGCGATGTCGACGCCGGAGAGGATGTCGCCGTTGAAGACCAGGACCGGCTCGTCCGGGCCGCAGGTCAGGCCGGAGGCGGCGTTGCGGATGGCGCCGCCGGTGCCCAGCGGCTCGCGCTCGGTCAGGTAGACCAGCTCGATGCCGTACGGGGTGCCGTCCTGGAAGTGGTCCTCGAACACCTCGGCCAGGTACGAGGTGGCCAGCACGACGCGGGTGACGCCGGCGGCGGCCGCGCGGGCCAACTGGTGCGCGATGAACGGGACGCCTGCCACCGGCAGCATCGGCTTGGGGGTGTGGGTGGTCAGCGGACGCAGTCGCGTGCCCTTACCACCGACCAGCATGATCGCCTCGGTCATGGTCTGCGCTGTTCCCCTTGTGGTCTCTGCGGCCCGGCCCGGTGGGCCGGCACCTCGTCGTCGGTCTGGACCCGGCCGTCCGGCCGGCGCGGGTCGCCACCCGTCCGGGGCTTCCGTCCGGAGCGGGCGGACCGGCACGAAGCCGGTCCGGGCCTACTGTATTTGCTTCCGACCGAATGCCCGTCCGGCGCCTGTGCGATTGCCGTCACCCGCCGTACTCCCGCCGTACCCGCGCGGGCCGTCCGCGCCAACCGAAAGCCCGGCCCGGCGGGCGCGTTCACGGCGTCCACCGGGCCGGGCAGTTGTAGCAGAACTGTCGAACAGCGGGCTGTGCGGCGGCTGTTACGCGTCCACCGTCGCGGGCTGCTCCTCGCTCCCGGCCGGCGGTTGGGCCTTCACCGAGTCGAGCAGCAGCTGGGCCACGTCGACCACCTTCAGGTGCTCCTTGGCCGCGCCCTCGTTCTTCTTGCCGTTGACCGAGTCGGAGAGCATCACCAGGCAGAACGGGCAGGCGGTGGAGACGATGTCCGGGTTGAGCGACAGCGCCTCGTCCACGCGCTCGGTGTTGATCCGCTTGCCGATGCGCTCCTCCATCCACATCCGGGCACCGCCGGCGCCGCAGCAGAAGCCGCGCTCCTTGTGCCGGTGCATCTCCTGCTGGCGCAGACCGGGGACCTTGTCCATGATCTCGCGCGGCGGGCTGTAGACCTTGTTGTGGCGGCCCAGGTAGCAGGGGTCGTGGTAGGTGATCAGGCCCTCGACCGGGTTGACCGGGACGAGCTTGCCCTCGTCGATCAGGTGCTGCAGCAGCTGGGTGTGGTGGATGACCTCGAAGTGGCCGCCCAGCTGCGGGTACTCGTTGGCGATCGTGTTGAAGCAGTGCGGGCAGGTCGCCACGATCCGCTTGACCGGGGCGTCCTCCAGGGCCGCGTTCAGCGTCTCCACGTTCTGCGCGCCGAGCATCTGGAACAGGAACTCGTTGCCCAGGCGGCGGGCGGAGTCACCGGTGCAGGACTCCTCCTTGCCGAGGATCGCGAACTTCACGCCCGCGGTGTGCAGCAGCTCGGCGAAGGCCTTGGTGGTCTTCTTGGCGCGGTCCTCCAGGGCGCCGGCGCAGCCGACCCAGTAGAGGTACTCGACCTCGGCGGGGTCGATGTCCTCGCCGATCACCGGCACCTCGATGCCGGTCTCCTTCTTGAGCTCCTTGACCCAGTCCAGGCGGGCCTTGGTGGCCATGCCCCACGGGTTGCCCTTGTTCTCCAGGTTCTTGAGCATCGTCCCGGCCTCGGTCGGGAACGAGGACTCGATCATCACCTGGTACCGGCGCATGTCGACGATGTGGTCGATGTGCTCGATGTCCACCGGGCACTGCTCGACGCAGGCGCCGCAGGTGGTGCAGGACCACAGCACGTCCGGGTCGATGACGCCGTTCTCCTCGGCGGTGCCGATCAGCGGGCGCTCGGCCTCGGCCAGGGCGGCCGCCGGGACGTCCTTGAGCTGCTCGGAGGTGGCCTTCTCCTCCCCCTCCATGTCCTTGCCGCCGCCGGCCAGCAGGTACGGCGCCTTGCCGTAGGCGTGCTCGCGCAGGCTCATGATCAGCAGCTTCGGCGAGAGCGGCTTGCCGGTGTTCCAGGCCGGGCACTGCGACTGGCAGCGACCGCACTCGGTGCAGGTGGAGAAGTCGAGGATGCCCTTCCAGGAGAAGTGCTCGACCTGGGAGACGCCGAAGACGGCGTCGTCGGCCGGGTCCTCGAAGTCGATCGGCTGACCGTTGCTGGTCATCGGACGGAGGGCGCCGAGCGCGGTGCCGCCGTCCTCCTCGCGCTTAAAGTAGATGTTGAAGAAGCCGAGGAAGCGGTGCCAGGCCACGCCCATCGAGGGGTTGAGGCCGATGGTGGTCGCCCACGCGAACGAGATGCAGATCTTCAGCATCGCGAACAGGTAGATCAGGTTCTCCAGCGTGCCGTGCGACAGGCCGCTCAGCGCGGAGACCAGCGGGTACGAGACCAGGTGCTCCGGCCCGTACGAGTCGACGCCGTTGAGGGCGCCCTCCAGGCCGCGCAGCATCAGGATGCAGAGGCCGATGCCGAGGATCGTGTACTCGACGTAGAAGGCCTGCCAGGCGATCGAGCCGGCGAACCGGGACTTGCGGCCGGACCTGGACGGCAGGCTCATCAGCCGGATCACGATCAGGACCAGGATGCCCAGCGTGGTCAGGGTGCCGATCAGCTCGACGAAGAGCTGCCAGATCATCCAGTGGCCGATGATCGGCAGCGCGAAGTCGGCGTCGAAGAGCTGGCCGAAGGCGTTGACGATGGTCAGCACCAGGCTGAAGAAGCCGACCGCGACGAACCAGTGGGCGACGCCGACGACCCCCCAGCGGTTCATCCTGGTGTGGCCGACGAACTCGGTCGCCACGGTCTTCACCCGCTGGGCGGGCTGCCCGAAGCGGGTGGAGTCGTCCGCACCGGTGCGGACCACCCTGTAGATGTACAGCGCCGCACGGGCGGCGAGCGCGGTGCCGATCACGAATGTGACCAGCGAGATGACGATCGCTGCTAGCTGCATCGGCTCTCCGTCTCCTGCGGCTTTGCGGTTGAGCAGGCTCTGCGGTTCTCAGGTCTTTGGAACTGAGTGTACTGGTCGGTAACTTGCCGGGCCGACGGCCCGGACATTACCGGTGGGCAACAGTTCTCCAGAAGATTCCCAAGCTATGGCGGCAGTCACGTGGGCGCACCCCCGCCACGGCGTGGCGGGGCGCACCCCGGACTTCCGGGCCCCCGACCGAGGTCCCGGCTCAGCAAAGTTGAGCGACTCGCACTCATGCCTGTTGACGCCGCCCATCGAGTCGTGCATCCTTGAGCCCGTAAAGCTCAACTCTTCCGTGGAGGTATTTACGATGGCACGCGCGGTCGGCATCGACCTCGGTACGACGAACTCGGTCGTCAGCGTTCTGGAGGGTGGCGAGCCCACCGTCATCACGAACGCCGAGGGTGCGCGGACCACGCCGTCCGTCGTCGCCTTCGCGAAGAACGGCGAGGTCCTGGTCGGCGAGGTGGCCAAGCGCCAGGCGGTCACCAACGTCGACCGCACCATCCGCTCGGTGAAGCGCCACATGGGCACCGGGTGGAAGATCAACATCGACGGCAAGGACTTCAACCCCCAGCAGATCTCGGCCTTCGTGCTGCAGAAGCTGAAGCGCGACGCCGAGGCGTACCTGGGCGAGACCGTCACCGACGCCGTCATCACCGTCCCGGCGTACTTCAACGACTCCGAGCGCCAGGCCACCAAGGAGGCCGGCGAGATCGCGGGCCTGAACGTCCTGCGCATCGTCAACGAGCCGACCGCGGCCGCCCTCGCGTACGGCCTCGACAAGGACGACCAGACCATCCTGGTCTTCGACCTCGGCGGCGGCACCTTCGACGTCTCCCTGCTGGAGATCGGCGACGGGGTCGTCGAGGTGAAGGCCACCAACGGTGACAACCACCTCGGTGGTGACGACTGGGACCAGCGCGTCGTCGACCACCTGGTCAAGGTCTTCCAGGCCGGCCACGGCGTCGACCTGTCCAAGGACAAGATGGCCCTCCAGCGTCTGCGCGAGGCCGCCGAGAAGGCGAAGATCGAGCTGTCCTCGTCCTCCGAGACCTCGATCAACCTGCCGTACATCACGGCCTCCGCCGAGGGCCCGCTGCACCTGGACGAGAAGCTCACCCGCGCCCAGTTCCAGCAGCTGACCGCGGACCTGCTGGAGCGCTGCAAGGTCCCGTTCCACAACGTGATCAAGGACGCCGGCATCTCGCTCTCCGAGATCGACCACGTCGTCCTGGTCGGTGGCTCGACCCGCATGCCGGCCGTCGCCGAGCTCGTCAAGGAGCTGACCGGCGGCCAGGACGCCAACAAGGGCGTCAACCCGGACGAGGTCGTCGCCATCGGCGCCGCGCTCCAGGCCGGTGTCCTGAAGGGCGAGGTCAAGGACGTCCTGCTGCTCGACGTCACCCCGCTGTCCCTCGGCATCGAGACCAAGGGCGGCATCATGACCAAGCTGATCGAGCGCAACACCACGATCCCGACCAAGCGCTCCGAGATCTTCACCACGGCCGAGGACAACCAGCCGTCCGTGCAGATCCAGGTCTACCAGGGCGAGCGCGAGATCGCCGCGTACAACAAGAAGCTCGGCATGTTCGAGCTGACCGGCCTGCCGCCGGCGCCGCGCGGCCTGCCGCAGATCGAGGTCACCTTCGACATCGACGCCAACGGCATCATGCACGTCGGTGCCAAGGACCTCGGCACCGGCAAGGAGCAGAAGATGACCGTCACCGGCGGCTCCTCGCTGCCGAAGGACGAGGTCGACCGCATGCGCCGCGAGGCCGAGCAGTACGCCGAGGACGACCACAAGCGCCGCGAGGCCGTCGAGACGCGCAACTCCGCCGAGCAGCTCGTCTACTCGACCGAGAAGTTCATCGCCGACAACGCCGACAAGCTGCCGGGCGACGTCAAGACCGAGGTCGAGACCGCCATCGGCGAGCTCAAGGAGGCCCTGAAGGGCGAGGACATCGCGAAGATCCGCGAGGCCTCGGAGAAGGTCTCCACCACCGCGCAGAAGCTCGGCCAGGCGCTGTACGCCAACGCCGACGCCCCCGCCGGTGCCGCCGCCTCCGGTGACTCCGCCCAGGCCAAGGACGACGACGTCGTCGACGCCGAGATCGTGGACGACGAGAAGCCCAAGGGCGGTGCGGCATGACGGACAAGCCGCAGGGCGGCAAGCCCGGCGACGACTCCGCCGCCGAAGAGGCCGTGATCAAGGCTGCCGAGGAGGCCGCCGCGGCCGGCTCGGAGGGCTCCGGTTCGGAGGAGCTCGCCGCCGCCAAGCGGGAGCTCGCCGAGCGCACCGGTGACCTCCAGCGCCTCCAGGCCGAGTACCAGAACTACCGCAAGCGGGTCGAGCGCGACCGGCTGACCGTCCGCGAGATCGCCGTCTCCAACATCCTGGAGTCGCTGATCCCGGTCCTGGACGACATCGGCCGCGCCCGCGAGCACGGCGAGGTCACGGGCGGCTTCAAGTCCGTCGCCGAGTCGCTGGAGACGGTCGTCGCCAAGCTGGGCCTGCAGCAGTTCGGCAAGGAGGGCGAGCCCTTCGACCCGACCATGCACGAGGCACTGATGCACAGCTACTCCTCGGACGTCACCGAGGACACCTGCGTCCAGGTCCTCCAGCCCGGCTACCGCATCGGCGAGCGGATCATCCGCCCGGCGATGGTGGCCGTCGCCGAGCCCCAGCCCGGCAGCCAGGCGTCCTCGGGCGCCGAGGAGAAGTCCACCGACAAGGACAAGTCCGACGGTGGCTCGGACAGCTGACAACCTGTGACAGCTGACAACCAGTGCGCTGCGGAGTCGTACGCCGGCCAGTACGGCGGCCGGCTCCGCAGCGCTCTGTCAACGGTCGTGCACCCAGCGGCTGTTGACAGCTCTGTGACGATGGAACTCGGGAGGTGGCGGAAGCCGTGAGCGAGCGAACGATCGAGAGGCGCGTGAACGGCTCAGCGGCTGCCGAGCGCAGCGAGGTGGACGCATGAGTGGCAAGGACTTTGTCGAGAAGGACTACTACAAGGTCCTCGGCGTGCCCAAGGACGCCACCGCCACCGAGATCAAGAAGACCTACCGCAAGCTCGCGCGCGAGTTCCACCCCGACGCCAACAAGGGTGACGCCAAGTCCGAGGAGCGGTTCAAGGACATCTCCGAGGCGTACGACGTCCTCTCCGACGAGAAGCGCCGCAAGGAGTACGACGAGGCCCGCAGCCTCTTCGCCAACGGCGGCTTCCGGGCCGGCGGCCCCGGCGGCACGGGCAGTTACAGCTTCGACTTCGGCGACCTCTTCAGCGGCAGCCAGGGCGGCGGCGGTGGCGGTGGCGGCGGCCTCGGGGACGTCTTCGGCGGCCTCTTCAACCGCGGCGGCACCCGCCAGGCCCAGCCCCGGCGCGGCGCCGACGTCGAGACCGAGGTGACGCTCTCCTTCGAGGAGGCGGTGGACGGCGCGACCGTCCCGCTGCGGATGACCAGCCAGGCCCCCTGCCGCGGCTGCAACGGCACCGGGGCCAAGGCCGGCACCACCCCGCGGGTCTGTCCGACCTGCGTCGGCGCGGGCACCGTCAGCCGCGGCCAGGGCGCCTTCGCGCTCTCCGAGCCGTGCAAGGACTGCCGCGGCCGGGGCATGATCGTCGACGACCCGTGCCCCGACTGCCACGGCAGCGGCCGCGCCAGCTCGGCCCGCACCATGCAGGTCCGGATCCCGGCCGGCGTCCAGGCCGACCAGCGCATCCGGCTCAAGGGCAAGGGTGCCCAGGGCGAGCGCGGCGGGCAGCCCGGCGACCTCTACGTCACCGTGCACGTCGACCCGCACCCGGTGTTCGGCCGCAAGGGCGACAACCTCACCGTCACCGTCCCGGTCGCCTTCCCCGAGGCGGCGCTCGGCGCCACCATCGAGGTGCCCACGCTGAACGGCCCGGCCGTGAAGCTCAAGCTGCCCCCGGGCAGCGCCAACGGCCTCACCATGCGCGCCCGCGGCAAGGGCGCCACCCGCAAGGACGGCACCCGCGGCGACCTCCTCGTCACCGTCGAGGTCGTGGTGCCGCAGCACGTCACCGGCGACGCGCTGAGCGCCCTGGAGCAGTACCGCGAGGCCACCGCCTCCGACGATCCGCGAGCCGACCTGTTCAGGGCGGCGAAGGGAGCGTGACGACCAGATGTCCCCGATGAACCCGATCGACCCCGACACCCCGATCGGCTCCGGCCTCGGCGAGGGCCTGCCCGGCGCCGGCGCCCGCCGCACCCGCCGGGCCGCCGCGGCCCCGCCGACGTACGTGCTCACCGAGGACACCCCGGTGTACGTCATCTCCGTGGCCGCCGAACTGTCCGGCCTGCACCCGCAGACCCTGCGCCAGTACGACCGCCTCGGTCTGGTCTGCCCCGACCGCACCGCCGGCCGGGGCCGCCGCTACTCCGCGCGCGACATCCAGCAGCTGCGCGAGGTCCAGCGGCTCTCCCAGGACGAGGGCATCAACCTGGCGGGGATCAAGCGGATCATCGAGCTGGAGAACCAGGTCACCGCCCTCCGGTCCCGCGTCGCGGAGCTGGTCGACTCGCTGGAAGGCGCCGCCACCGCCCTCCAGCAGCGCGAGGCCGCCGTCCACGCGTCCTACCGCCGCGACCTCGTCCCGTACCAGCCCCCCACCCCGCAGTCCAGCGCGCTCGTCGTCTGGCGTCCCAAGCGCTGACCTGACGGATCCACCGGCCGCCGGTCCCTCCTCTCGGGGGGTGCCGGCGGCTCGGTGTTGGTGAGAGAGTGCTCTATCGGGCCGGCACGGTCGATCTGCGGGCGGCAAGGCACCCGGTCAGCGCCACCTAGGATTCTTGCCACAGAAGACGACAGTCGCGTTGACTACTTCCCGGTCAACACTAGGAGCCGAGATGAGTGGGCGAGAGCACGCGGGGGCTGCATTCGGCGGATCGCGCGTCCTGTCCGAGGACGCCCGAAAGCTCTACCTGCAGGCCGTCAACGAGAACGGCCGTCTCTCCCGGAGCGCGTGTCCGGTCACCAGTGTCCCGGCCCTCGATGAATTGTTGAAACTCGGACTGCTCATACCCGACAGCGACGAACCGGGCGCTTTGCTCGCGGTCGATCCGGCCCAACTCGCCGGCAGTCTGAGTTCCACCTGGCAGCGTCAGGCCCTCGATCTGCTCTCCAGAGCGGTATCGCTGCCCGGCGACCTCAGCGAACTCGCCGAGGCATTTCACGCCCCCGACACGACGGGTGGGGCCATCGAATACATCCACGGGAAAGCGCGGATAAATCAGAGACTTCAGCAGTCGGCCGCCGCGGGAGTCACGGAAGGCCTGTCCATGCAGCCCGGCGGACCCCGCCCGGCGGAAATGCTGACGTCTTTCCTGGCGCGCGACCTGGAGATTCTCCGCCACGGCGCGTCGATGCGCACCATTTACAACGCGAGCACCCGCTACCACCAGGCGACCAGGGACTACGTCGCGAAGCTGACCGAGGAAGGGTGGCAGTTCCGCACCCTGGACGAGCCGTACGCCCGGCTGATCATCGTGGACCGCAAGCTGGCCGTGATCCCGGTGGTGGACGACGACCTGGCCGCGTTCATCCACGATCCGGCCATCGTCAGCTTCCTCATCGAGGAGGTCTTCGAGCGGAGCTGGAACCGGGCCCTGGAATTCGACGGGGACCGTTCCGTCCCCCAACAAGTGGTCTCCAGACTGCGCCAGACGATCATCGACCTGATGCTCGCCGGGACGAACCACCGGGTCATCGCACGACGGCTGGGCATCAGTGAGCGCACCCTGGCGCGCCACATCGCGGAACTGAGGGAGGAGTACCACGTCGACTCCCTCTTCCAGCTGGGCTACGCGCTCGGCCGGTCGACGAGACCGGAACTGGGCTGAGGGCGGCCGCCGAATCCCGCCCCACCCGGCGCGAAAGGCTCAGCCTTCACGCCCGCCCCGTCCCGATCGAGCCGTAAGGCCGGATTTCAGCCCCAGTGCAGGTCGTCGGCAACAGCCGTCAGCGCACTGGTGCTCACAGCCGCGTGCCCACCGTCGGACGCGAAGGAGACTCCGGTCAGAACCGCCATGCCGATGAGGATCGGAAGCGCAGCCTTGCAGACGAGTCGACGCAGAGACACGGACCCACCCTCCAAACTCTCGAACACCTAGGACCGAATCAATAGCACTGGCGTCCACATGATGCCGCACCTTCCGCGAGAGTGCCATCCCCACTCCCCCCGGCCGGAGCGTCATCTCTCTGCCAGGCATCCAGATGACAGGGCGGGACGCTGGACGCGGCCGCGCGCGCTGATAGACGATCAGTTCGCTCCCAATGGTCCAGCACAGATAGCGAACTTGCCGCTGTACCGTCAAATATCTGCCGGATCTCTTCCGCTCGCAGACTCAAAAGCCACTGTCCTCAGCGCCCGCCGGCACCACATCACCACCCGGTCGGCCTTTCCCCGGAGTCGACATGACCGAGCCCTACCTGCGTCACCACGACAGCCAGGCCCCTGAGGGTCGGCGTGCACGTGTGTTCCTGGCCGCCCCCCTGATGCGACTGACCGGTCCGGCCGACAGTGTGGTGACGCTCGCCAGCCGGACGCGGCTGACGACGCTCCGTACCACCCTGCTGCGCAGCGGTGCCGCCGTGTACAGCGCGCACCACAGCGACGCCTGGACCATCTCCGGCCGCGCGCCGGAGCCCCGCGTCCCCTCCGACTTCCGCGCCCTCCAGTCCGCCGACCTCGTGTTCGCCTACGTCGGGGCCCCCCTCTCGGCCGGCGTGAGCCTGGAGCTCGGCTGGGCGTCGGCGCTGCGCAAGCCGATCGTCCTCCTGGTCGACGAGGCCATCACCCACAACCCGCTGATCGCCACCATCGAGCAGGTCGCCCCCGTCCTGCCGCTGGTCTTCGACGACACCTGGTCGCAGGAGGCCCTCAACCACACGGTCGAGACCGCGCTCGACTGGGCGGGCATGGCGCTCTCCCTGCGCGAGGGCTTCTGGACCGCCCCCGGCGAGCAGTTCAACGTCCCCCGGCAGCAGCCCCCGGTCCCCGGCTACTGGCCGACCGGCGCCGCCACCGGCTGAGCGGCCGTCACGGCCCGTCCGGGCTCCCCGCATCCGCCGGTCCGGTAGGAACAGCGCCTCCGCGTCGTACGGCTCACGCGGCCGGGCGAGGTGACCGGCGACGGTGCGTCCGCCCGGCCCCGTCCGGACGGCGATCGCCCGCCGCGTGAGCCCCCGGGCACGCGGCCGTCCGACCTCCTCGTGGGCGGCGGGCACCGTCGCACCGCCGAACAGCGCGGCCCGGTCCACGACCCGGGCCTGCCGCCGGCGCCGCTCGAGGACGCCCACCGGGTACCCGCCCGCCGCCGGATCCTCCACCATGGCGGCGACCCCGTCCTCCGGGGTCGCCGGGATCACGGCGACGGCGCGGTCGAGGACCGGCGTCCGGCCGGAGCCGGAGCCGGCGCCGAGGACCCGGTTCCGCGGGCCCGCCTCCGTGGCCGGCGCCGCGTCGTGGGCCCGGGCGAGGCCCTCCGGCGGGTGGGCGGCGCGGAGCGCGCCGGCGGGGGTGTCAGTCACGGTGCTCGCCCCGCAGCTGCCAGCCCAGGTGGAAGAGGGTACGGGCGCCGTAGCGGTCGCGCAGCCGGGAGATGTGGGCGGCGACGGTGCGCTCGCTGACCCCCAGCCGGGTGGCGACGGCCCGCTGGGTGAGGCCGCGGGCGAGCAGCCGGCCGATCCGGACGGTGGTGACGGGCGGCGGATCGAGGCGGCTGTCGGCGGGGGTGGCGCGGGCCCAGTCGCGTTCGAACTGGGCCACCAGGTAGGCGACGGTGGTGGGGTCGGTGAGGAAGACGGCCCGGCTGCGGTCCTCGGCGGCGGGGATGACGGCCACCACCCGGTCGAAGACCAGCACCCGCTCGTACGGTTCGGCGAGGATCCGGACCTGGGCGCCTTGCTCGGTGCGCAGGGCCACCTGGCTCCGCACGGCGGGGTCGGCGAGGGTGACCGACTGGTAGACGGTGCGCAGCGCGCAGCCGCGGCGGAGCAGCGAGAGGTCCTGGGAGAGGGCCATCCGGAGCCCTTCGAGCGGACGCAGCCCCGGCTGGGCGGCCAGCACCTCCTCGCGGCACTCCGAGATGAGCTCGCTGATCCGGCCGCGGACCTCGGCGGTGTCGACGACGACGCCGGCCCCCGGACACCCGGCCGAGGGGCCCACGGACGGCGCCCCGACCGGGTGGCGGGCCTCGTCGTAGGCGCGGGCCAGCGGGCCGAGGGTGGCCGGGAGCCGCTCGGCGTGCCGCAGCAGCCGCAGGGCGCGGGTGCGCAGTTCGACGCCGATCCGGTCGCCGAGGGCGCGCGGGCCGGCGGCGGTCCAGCCGGTGGCGGTGGGGGTGAGCAGGCCGCGGGCGACGAGCGCGGCCAGGGCCGGGCGGTCGGCGGGGGCGAGGTCCTCCGGGCGCAGTCGGCCGCCGCCCCGGACGGCGGCGAGGTAGAGGGCCCGCTCGGCCGGGCCCGGTTCATCGGTCATCGCGGGCGCCTCGCATCAGCCAGCCGAGCTGGAAGAGGGTCTGCGCGCCGTAGCGGTCGCGCAGCCGGGAGATGTGGGCGGCGACGGTGCGCTCGCTCAGGCCCAGCCGGGTGGCGACGGCCCGCTGGGTGAGGCCGCGGGCGAGCAGCCGGCCGACCCGGTCGGGGATGGTGCGGGCGGGTGCCTGGGCAAAAGCGGCCTCGGCGGTGTCGGCGCGGGCCCAGTCGCGTTCGAAGCCGCCGACCAGGTAGGTGATGGTGGCCGGGTCGGTGATGAAGGCGGCGGTGCTGTTGTCGTCGTTGGCGGAGATCACGGCGACGGAGCGGTCGAAGACGATCAGCCGCTGGAAGGGCTCGTCGAGCACGCGGATGAGCGAGCCGTGCCGGGTGACCTCCTCGGCGTAGGCGAGCGCGGGCGGGTCGGCGAACGCGACCGGCTGGTAGATGGTGCGCAACGAGCAGCCGCGCTGCAGCAGTTGGACGTCCTGGAGGAGGGCGACCTGGAGGGTGTCGGCGGGCCGGTGGCCGGGCTGCGCGGTGAGCACCTCGGATCGGCAGTCGGAGACCAGCTGGGAGATCCGCTGGCGGATGTGGACGTGCCCCTCGACGTGCACGGCGGCGCCGGCCCGGTCGGTCGGGCGGGGCATCGCGTCGTAGGCCCGGGTGAGGCCGTCCAGGGCGCCCGGGAGGTTCTCCGCGCGGACCAGCAGCCGGGTGGCCTCGCTGCGCAGTTCGGCGCCGAGGCGGTCGCTGACCGAGCGCGGGCTGACCGCGGTGAAGCAGCGGTCCATCCGGTTGACCATCAACAGGCCGATGTCGATGAGCTGTTGCAGCGCGTCCCGGTCGACGTCCGCGACCTCGGCGATGGGGACGCGGCCGCCCTCGGCGATGATGGCCAGGTAGAGCTGGCGGGCGGCCTCGTCGGGTTCCTCGCCCACCGGCCCGTGGTGCGGTGTGACCGCCGGGTCCCCCGTCACGTCCCACTCTCCCTGCCGGACGCCTGTCCCTGGTACTGCCCGTGCTCCCCGCCGCGCGGGCCGTGGCACCGGCGGGCCGGGCGGGCCCACGGTACCGGTGGGCCGGCACGTCGTGATCATGGAACAGGCGGTCACGGTACCGGTCGGTGCGGCGGGCCCCCGGGCCGGGTGCCGTCGCACGCCGGTTCGTCCGGGGGCCGCCATCGGTACGCCAAGCCCAAGCGCTCCCGTCGAAGCGGAGCAGCAACGCCTCGACGGGTCCGGTCCGGGGGCCATCACCACACATGAACCCCGGTCCGGTGCTCTTCCCCCCCGTTCCACCGGTGCGCGAGTCGCACCGGCGGTCAGTATGAAGAGCCAGCCGCCGTCATCGGGCTGCGGTTGCCCGGACGACTTGGCGTGCCTCCACCCTCACAGCGTGACGGCCGGTGAACAAGTGCCGCCCGAGTGCAGGTTCGCGCAATTGCAGCAATCTGCAGCCGGCCCGGGTGCGGCGCCTCGGGCGGTGGGGCGGACTCCGGTGGGAACCGCGGCCGGTGAGGGGTGTCGGTGCCCCCCGGCGGCCGCACCGGGCGGCCGCGCGCGGTGCACGTTCCTGCACCGGCGGCGTGTTCCCGGGCCGTGCGTCGGGGCGCGGCGGCGGGAGGTGTCGAACCAGTCCCGGCGGTCGGCCCGGTCCCGGCGGTCGGCCCGGTCCCGGCGGTCGGCCCCGCCCCGGCGGTCAGACCCGCCCCAGCAGCCGGCCCCGGGCCAGCCCGGCCGCGGTGCCGCCCGCGGCGAGCACCCAGGCGAGCGCCAGCAGCAGGTACAGGCCGAGGGCCAGCCCGCCGAAGCCCGCGAAGCCGGTGTGCCGGGCGAGCGCCGAGGCGCCGGTGACGCAGGTGCCGACCGGGAAGGTGTACGCCCACCAGGTCATCGCGAACGGCATCCCGGCCCGCCGGGCGCGCAGGTTCGCGGTGAGCGCGACGGCCAGCCAGAGCATCGCGACGCCGATCACCGCCACCCCGTACAGCTCGGCGAGGTCGACCATGGCGGGCGCCAGGGCGGGCAGCACCGGGCGGGCGGCGTCGGCGAGCTGGTGGACCGCGGTGACGGACTGGCCGAGCGGGCCGAGCACCAGGAACAGCGAGGGGGTGAGCGCCAGGGCGGGCAGCTTGCTGTGGAACAGCCCGGTGAACACCACCGGCAGCAGCACCAGCGTGGCCAGCAGGCCGACCCCGAACAGCGCCCAGCAGCCGTACAGCATGGCCTGCTGGGGCGTGCCGGCCGGCAGGTGGGGGACGAGCGCGGGGCCGCAGGCGGAGGCGACCAGCGGGGCGACCACCGGCAGCAGCCAGGTCGGGTTGGCCTCCAGGGCGGAGACCGGGTGCCGGGTGATCATCAGGTACGGGATGCCGCCGGCCACCGCGAGCGCGTACACCGTGCCGAGGGTCCACAGCACCGCGTCCAGGGCGACCGCCGGGCCGGTGCCGATGACCCGGGAGCCGAGCAGCAGGGTGCCCAGCCCGACCGCCAGCAGCGCCATCGGCGGGCAGCCGTAGAAGACCGCGGTGGCCGGGTTGTCCAGCAGCTGGGCGCGGGCCGCCTCGCGGTGCCGGGTGAGGTGGACCAGCCGGGCCCCGACCAGCACCAGCAGGGCGGCCAGCGCGAGCGCCCACATCACCTCGCCGAAGCCGGTCAGCCCGGGCAGCCGCACCGGGAGGACGGCGGCGCCGTTCGCCAGGATCGCGGTGCCCATCACGGCGGCGTACCAGTTGGGGCCGAGCTGGGCGAGGTCCGGCCGGAGGCGGACGGCGGCGGGGCGGGCGAGGGGGCGGATACCGGCCAAAGTGGACATGTCCCTACCGTCGCCGTTGGGCCGGGCGGCCGGTAGCGCCGGGGCTCCTATGGGGGCATAGCCTGAACCTATGGCTCTCTCCTCGCACGTCCCCGAACTCGGCGCCCTGGAACTGCTGCTCGCGGTGGCCCGGCTGGGCAGCGTCGGACGGGCGGCGGCCGAGCTGGGCGTCAGCCAGCCGACCGCCAGCGCCCGGATCAAGGGCATGGAGCGGCAGATCGGCGTCCCGCTGCTGGACCGCTCGCCCCGGGGCAGCCGGCCGACCGAGGCCGGCCGACTGGTGGTCGAGTGGGCCCGGCAGGTGGTGGAGGCGGCGCAGGCACTGGACGCCGGGATCGACGCGCTGCGCGAGCGGCGGGACGCCAAGCTGCGGGTGGTGGCCAGCCTGACCGTCGCCGAGTACCTGATGCCCGGCTGGCTGCTGAGCCTGTCCGAGGCCAGCCCGGGGACGGCGGTGACGCTGCGGACGGCGAACTCGGCGGAGGTCGCCGGGCACGTCCTGGCCGGGGACGCCGACCTCGGCTTCGTCGAGGGCCCGTCAGCCCCGCCCGGGCTGGCCGGCGCCGTGGTGGCGGCGGACCGGCTGGTGGTCGTGGTGGCGCCGGGCCACCCCTGGGCCCGCCGCCGCGCCCCGCTGACCGGGGCCGAGCTGGCGGCCACCCCACTGACGCTGCGCGAGCCCGGCTCGGGGACCCGGGAGGTGCTGGAGACGGCCCTGCGGCCGTACGGGGGCGTGGCGCGGCCCCGGATGGAGCTGGCCTCGTCCACCGCGCTGAAGGCGGCGGCGATGACCGGGGCGGGGCCGGTCTGCCTGAGCGAGCTGGCGGTGACGGAGGAGCTGGCCACCCGGCGGCTGGTCGAGGTGCCGCTGGCGCAGGAGCTGGACCTGCGGCGGCCGCTGCGCGCGGTCTGGCCGGCCGGGCAGCGGCCGGGCGGACCGGCCCGGGAGCTGCTGGGACTGACCCGGCGGGCGGCCGTCCGGAATCCGACGAGCAAAAGTTGAGCGGAATAGACTCAACATAGTGCATGCTGTACGTAGCAGCAGTGAAGGACGACGAGGGAGGACCCCCCAGCAGTGGACGCCAGCAAGTTCACCACCAAGACGCAGGACGCCCTGGCCGCCGCGATCCGGCAGGCGGGCACGGCCGGCAACCCGGACGTCAGGCCGGTGCACATCCTGATCGCCCTGCTGGAGCAGCCCGAGGGCATCGCCCGGCCCCTGCTGGAGGCGGTCGGGGCGGACGTCACCCGGATCGACGCCGAGGCCCGCCGCCAGGCCGCAGCGCTGCCCAGCGCGATGGGCTCGACGGTCGCCGCGCCGCAGCTCGCCCGGGACACCATCGCGGTGCTCACCGAGGCCGGCAAGCGCGCGGACGACCTGGACGACCAGTACGTCTCCACCGAGCACCTGATGGTCGGCCTGGCCGCCGAGGGCGGCGCCGTGGCCGAGCTGCTGGTGCACCAGGGCGCCACGCCGAAGGCGCTGCTCGCCGCGTTCAAGGACGTCCGGGGCAGCGGCAAGGTCACCTCGCCGGACCCCGAGGGCACCTACAAGGCCCTGGAGAAGTACGGCACCGACCTCACCCAGGCCGCCCGGGACGGCAAGCTCGACCCGGTGATCGGCCGCGACCACGAGATCCGCCGGGTGGTCCAGGTGCTCTCCCGCCGGACGAAGAACAACCCGGTGCTGATCGGCGAGCCCGGCGTCGGCAAGACCGCCGTGGTCGAGGGCCTGGCCCAGCGCATCGTGGCCGGCGACGTGCCGGAGTCGCTGCGCGGCAAGCGGCTGGTCGCGCTGGACCTCGGCGCGATGGTCGCGGGAGCCAAGTTCCGCGGTGAGTTCGAGGAGCGGCTGAAGGCCGTCCTGAACGACATCAAGTCCTCCGACGGCCAGGTCGTCACCTTCATCGACGAGCTGCACACCATGGTCGGCGCGGGCGCCGGCGGCGACTCCGCGATGGACGCGGGCAACATGCTCAAGCCGATGCTGGCCCGTGGCGAGCTGCGGATGGTCGGCGCCACCACGCTGGACGAGTACCGCGAGCGGATCGAGAAGGACCCGGCCCTGGAGCGCCGCTTCCAGCAGGTGCTGGTCGGCGAGCCCAGCGTGGAGGACTCGATCGCCATCCTGCGCGGGCTCAAGGGCCGGTACGAGGCGCACCACAAGGTGCAGATCTCGGACGCCGCCCTGGTCGCCGCGGCCACCCTGTCCAACCGCTACATCACCTCCCGCTTCCTGCCCGACAAGGCGATCGACCTGGTCGACGAGGCGGCCTCCCGGCTGCGGATGGAGATCGACTCCTCCCCGGTCGAGATCGACGAACTCCAGCGCTCCGTCGACCGGTTGCGGATGGAGGAGCTCGCCCTGGAGAAGGAGTCGGACCCGGCCTCGGTGGACCGGCTGGCCCGGCTGCGGCGCGACCTCGCCGACCGGAACGAGCAGTTGAGCGTGCTGACGGCGCGCTGGGAGCAGGAGAAGAAGAGCCTCAACCGGGTCGGCGAGCTCAAGGAGCGGCTGGACGACCTGCACGGCGCGCTCGAACGCGCCCAGCGGGACGGGGACTTCGAGCGGGCGTCCAAGCTGATGTACGCCGAGATCCCGGCCGCCGAGAAGGAGCTCACCGACGCCCAGGAGCGCGCCGCGGACCAGGACGCCTCCGCCTCGATGGTCAAGGAGGAGGTCGGCCCGGACGACGTGGCCGACGTGGTCGCCTCCTGGACGGGCATCCCGGCCGGTCGGCTGCTGGAGGGCGAGAGCGCCAAACTCCTGCGCATGGAGGAGGAGTTGGGCAGGCGCCTGATCGGCCAGAAGGAGGCCGTGCAGGCCGTCTCGGACGCGGTGCGGCGCACCCGCTCCGGCATCGCCGACCCGGACCGCCCGACCGGCTCCTTCCTCTTCCTCGGCCCGACCGGCGTCGGCAAGACCGAACTCGCCAAGGCCCTGGCCGACTTCCTGTTCGACGACGAGCGGGCGATGGTCCGGATCGACATGAGCGAGTACGGCGAGAAGCACTCGGTCTCCCGTCTGGTCGGCGCCCCGCCCGGGTACGTCGGCTACGAGGAGGGCGGCCAGCTCACCGAGGCCGTCCGCCGCCGCCCGTACAGCGTGGTCCTGCTGGACGAGGTGGAGAAGGCGCACCCGGAGGTCTTCGACGTCCTGCTCCAGGTGCTGGACGACGGCCGGCTCACCGACGGCCAGGGCCGCACGGTGGACTTCCGCAACGCCATCCTGATCCTCACCTCCAACCTGGGCAGCCAGTACCTGGTCGACCCGACCACCCCGGAGGCGGAGAAGCGGGAGCTGGTGCTGGGCGCCGTCCGGTCCGCGTTCAAGCCGGAGTTCCTCAACCGGCTGGACGACATCGTGGTCTTCGAGCCGCTGGGCACCGGCGAGCTCAGCCGGATCGTCGACCTCCAGGTGGCCCGCCTGGGCGAGCGCCTGCAGGAACGGCGGCTCACCCTGGAGGTCTCCGAGGCCGCCCGCGACTGGCTGGCGCTCACCGGCTACGACCCGGCGTACGGCGCCCGCCCGCTGCGCCGGCTGGTGCAGTCCGCGATCGGCGACCAGCTCGCCCGGGCGATCCTGTCCGGCGCGGTGCACGACGGGGACACCGTCGTGGTCGAGCGGGACGAGGAGGGCGACCGCCTCACCGTCCGCGGCCGGGGTCCGCTGGAGAAGTAGTACCGCCGGGCGTCCGGCGCACGGGCCGCTCCCTCCGCTCCGGCGGCGGGGGCGGCCCGCTCCGCTTCCGCGCCCGGCGTCACCCGGCCGGCCTCACCCGGCGGGCGTCACTTCGCCGCCTGCCGCAGCAGCCGCCGCGTCCGGTCCCGCCGGCTGCGCGCCAGCCGGTGCAGCTCGGCCACCTGGGCGTCCGGCAGGCCCCAGGCCTGGGTCAGCAGCCGGAGCGTGGACACCCGCGGGCAGGAGATCCCCCGTTCCAGGTCCCTGATCGACCGCACGCTCAGCCCGGTCGCCTCGCCCAGCCGCTCCTGCGTCATGCCCCGGTCCAGCCGGATGCTCCGCAGCAGCGCCCCGAGCGATGCGCCGTCCCCCGTCGCCGCTCCACCCACTCCTGTTCCCCCCTCAATTCCGGACAGTCCACCTCAGGACGGCCCAACTCCCCCGGCCCGGCCGGGATTTGATCGAAGCGAGTTCCGTCGCACGCTAACCGCAACCGGCCGGCGCGGCAGCCGAACCGGCGCGCCGGGCGCGTGACGTGGCTCACGCGCCCCCCGCGGACGGCCCGCCCCCGCCCCGAACACCCTGCGTGACCGCCACCCCTCGAACCCGCCACCGGAACCGCCGGACGGCAGCCGGGAGAACCGGTGGAAGAACGCCGGGAAGAACGCGGGGACGAACACCGGACGAAGATCCACACGCCCCCGGGTGCCCCTGTGAGCGAAGCCCCGAATGAGGCAGGATGGGAGGTGGAAAGGGCGGCCTCTCATTGCCGGCCACCACGTGCACTGAGGAAGAGGACCCCCATGAGCATCGACCCGTCGTCCATCCCGTCCTTCGGCGTTCCCCAGGGCGGCCAGCCCGGCGGCCAGGGCGGTCGGCCGGCCGGCCCGCCGCCGATCATCGTCCCGGACCAGGCCCTGGTCACCCAGCTGCTGGACCAGATGCAGCTCAAGCACGTCGTGGACGAGGAGGGCGACCTCACCGCCCCCTGGGAGGGCTTCCGCGTCTACTACATGTTCCGCGGCGAGCAGAAGGAGCTCTTCGCGGTCCGCGCCTTCTACGACCGCGCGTACCCGCTGGAGAAGAAGGGCGAGATCCTCGACCTGATCGACGAGTGGAACCGCGAGACCCTCTGGCCCAAGGTGTACACCCACACCCACGAGGACGGCGTGGTCCGCCTGATCGGCGAGGCCCAGATGATCGTCGGCACCGGCGTCAACCTGGACTACTTCGTCACCACCACCGCCAACTGGACCCAGGCCGCGGTCGGCTTCGAGCAGTGGATCGTCGAGCGCCTCGGCCTCCAGAACGAGATCGAGGGCGAGGACGGCGAGGGCACCGAGGGCACCGACGAGGCCTGATCCCGCTCCCCGGCACTCCGGTCCGGCCCGCCACCGCCTCCGCGCGGTGGCGGGCCGTTCTTGTCCCCGGCTCCCGACTGTCCCAGGATGGCCCTGACGACGAGCCGCGAGGAGCCACCGATGGGTACCAGGCCACTGCTGAACCGCCGACTGGCCGGGATGGGCACGACGGTCTTCGCCGAGATGTCCGCGCTGGCCACGGCCACCGGTTCGATCAACCTCGGCCAGGGCTTCCCGGACACCGACGGGCCCGAGGAGGTCCGCGAGGCGGCCGTACGGGCCCTGCGCGAGGGCCGCGGCAACCAGTACCCGCCCGGCCCCGGCATCCCCGAGCTGCGCACCGCGATCGCCGAGCACCAGCAGCGCTTCCACGGCCTCACGTACGACCCGGACACCGAGGTGCTGGTCACCGCCGGCGCCACCGAGGCCATCGCCGCCACCCTGCTGGCCCTGCTGGAGCCCGGCGACGAGGTGATCGCCCTCGAACCCTTCTACGACTCCTACGCCGCCTGCATCGCGATGTCCGGCGCCACCCGTGTCCCGCTCACCCTGCGGGCCCCCTCCTTCCGCCCCGACCTCGACGAGCTGCGCTCGCTGGTCACCCCGCGCACCCGGCTGCTGCTGATCAACACCCCGCACAACCCGACCGGCACCGTCCTCACCGCCGAGGAACTGCGCGGAATCGCCGAACTCGCCGTCGAGCACGACCTGTTGGTCGTCACCGACGAGGTCTACGAACACCTGGTGTTCGGCACCACCCACCACCCGATCGCCGCGCTGCCCGGCATGCGCGAGCGCACCGTCACCATCTCCTCGGCCGGCAAGACCTTCTCCTTCACCGGCTGGAAGGTCGGCTGGGTCACCGCGAGCCCGGACCTGGTCGCGGCCGTGCGCACCGCGAAGCAGTACCTCACCTACGTCAGCGCCGGCCCCTTCCAGTACGCCGTCGCGGAGGCCCTCCGGCTCCCCGACAGCTATTTCGACACCCTCCGCGCCGACCTGCTGCGCAAGCGCGACCTGCTGGTCGACGGCCTCGGCGCGGCGGGCTTCCGCGCCTTCACGCCCGAGGGCACGTACTTCGTCACCACCGACATCACCCCGCTCGGCGAGAAGGACGGCATCGAGTTCTGCCGCGCCCTGCCCGGCCGTTGCGGCGTCGTCGCCATTCCGAACGCGGTGTTCTACGACGACGTGGACGCCGGCCGTAGCCTGGTCCGCTTCACTTTCTGCAAAAAGGACGAGGTTCTTCAGGAGGCCGTCACCCGTCTACGGCGCCTGTGAGGGGCCGCACGCCCCCTTTCACTCCCGTCGAACAGAGGCGTCCATGACCCGACACCAGTTCTGATGGATCATCAACTTCCTTGATCAGCTTGCCTGTTTGCCTCAATCGAGACATCCTGGCCGCCTCTCCAGGCACTCCCCTGCCGCCCTCCACGCCCCGCGCCCGGAGGGCGGCGGTGTGTGCTGCACCCGAACAGCGCACACCCGGCGCGCACGGCGCACAATCCGGTGATAGGGGCGCGCGCTGTGCAGACTCGCACATGGACTCGATCAGACCCGGGAAGCAGATGTGCCCTAAACGGTGAATGCTTGACAAAGTTGGGTAAATCACCGGCGGACCCGGCGTATTCGTGCTTCTCTGCTGCTGAATCTCCAGCCGGAATCCTTCCTTCCACGGTCGGCCGCGCCCAGGGCCGCACAGCCACGAACAGCCTCGCCATCGCCTAGGCCTACTCGCTGCTGCTCGGCGGGCGCGCACGGAGCTGAAACGCGGAGCCGAGCATGCTCACCACACTGCAGACCTCCTACACGGACACCCGCGCCGGTGACCTCGCCTGGTGCCTCGGCGGCGACCCACTGCCCGCGCTCGCCGTCCGCGACCTGAGACTCGACGGAGGCGGCCGCCCGGGCGCGTCCGGCACCCTCCAGCTGCGCCTGCTGGGCGCCTCCCACCAGGTGGTGATCGACGCCGGCCCCGGCCAGTGCCTGGAGACCGTCGCCTGCCTGCCCGGCCGCCGCACCCCGCTGCCGGCCCGGGTGGCCAAGCAGGTCGGCGGCTGGGAGTACGAGTTCGCCGCCCGCATCGAGGCGCTGCCACCGCACGACTTCGCGGCCCGCGCCCAGGAGCTGCTGGCCCTCGTCGAGGGGCACCCGCGCGGCCTCGCCGGGGTCTTCCCGGGCGACCCGAGCGCCTTCACCGCGCTGGTCACCCAGGGCGGCGCGGACCGGCTGCTCTGGCGCACCTGGCACGCCTACCCGCAGGAGGGGCAGCTGGTGTGCACCCGCTCCTCGCTGGTGGTGTCCGGGGCATGACCGTCCCAAGCCCGGACCGGAACACCGATCCGGCCGTAGGCCGTCCAGCGCGGGCCTGCGAATCGTACGCAGGAACGGTTCGTCAATCCGACGTCGCTCACTGTCCGTCGGATGGGCGCAGCGATCCATCCCGCACGTCCCCTAGCGTTTGTTCGTGATCAACCATCCGGCCGGTCCGCCCGCACGCCCGCGAGTGGACCTCGACGACGGCGCCCCACCCCGGCCCGGGCGAGGCCTCGCCCCACTCCTGCCCGCCCGCCGTCCATCCCGGCTGCGCTCCCGCCCCCGGCTCGCCCGCCTGGCCGTCCTGCTGGCCGCGTTCGTCTGCGCGGCCTGCGGACTCGTCTACGAGCTCGAACTCGTGGCGCTCGGCGACTACCTGCTCGGGGACACGGTCACCCAAACCTCCGTCGTGCTCTCCGTCATGGTGTTCGCGATGGGCCTCGGCTCGCTGCTCGCCAAACGGCTCACCAGCCGGCCCGCCACCGCCTTCGCCGCCGTCGAGTGCGCGCTCGCGCTCACCGGCGGACTCTCCGTCCTCGCGCTCTACTCCTGCTGGGCCTGGCTCGGCCGCTACCAGGCCGCCATGGTCGGCCTCACCTGCCTGATCGGCATCCTGATCGGCGCCGAGATCCCCCTGCTGATGACCCTCATCCAGCGGATCCGGCGCGAGGACGCCGGGCGGGCCGTCGCCGACCTGTTCGCCGCCGACTACGTGGGCGCGCTGATCGGCGGCCTCGCCTTCCCGTTCCTGATCCTGCCCGCCCTCGGACCGGGCGACGGCGCGCTGCTCACCGGCGCCGTCAACGCCGTCGCCGGGGCCGCCGTGGTGCTCTGGCTGTTCCGCGAGGAACCGGCCCCCCGGATACGCCGGCTGCTGTGGGGCGGCTGCCTGCTGGTCCTCGGCCTGCTCGCGGCGGCCGCGGCCAGCTCCGAGGCCGTCGAACGCGCCGCCCGGCACGCCCTGTACGGCGACCAGGTCCGCTACGCGATCCGCAGCCGGCACCAGGAGATCGTGCTCACCGGCCCCGCCGAGGGCCCCCTCCGGCTCTACCTGGACGGCCGGCTCGCGGTCTGCGGGCCCGACGAGTACCGCAGCAGCGAGGGCCTGGTCCACCCCGCCATGGCGGCCGGCCCGGACACCCGGGTCCTGCTGCTCGGCGGCGGCGACGGGACGGCTCTGCGGGAGGTGCTGCGGCACCGGGGCGTCCGCACCGTCCGGCTGGTCGACGCCGACCCCGTCCTCCCCCGGCTGGCCCGCACCGACCCCGGGCTCGCCGCCCTCGACGGCCACTCGCTGGACGACCCCCGGGTCCGCACCACCGCGGCCGACCCGCTGGCCTGGCTGCGCGGCGCCGGCGCCCCCGGCGGGGACGGGCCGTACGACGTGGTGCTCGCCGACCTCCCGGCCCCGGCCGACGGCGGGCCGGTCAAGTTCCACTCCCAGGAGTTCTACGGCCTCGCCACCCGGCTGCTCTCCCCCGACGGGCGGATCGCCGTCCGCGCCGGGAGCGACCCGGACGGCCTCTGGCAGATCGAGTCCGGCCTGCGCGCGGCGGGCCTCCAGACCGCCCCGTACGCCGTCCCGGACAGCCCCACCGCCACCTGCCGGCCCGGCCCGCCGGGCGACGCCCGGAACTTCCTCCTCGCCGCCGCCGGCCGCCCCCGGCTCACCCTCGCCCCCGACGCCCCGCCACCCCGCGCCCTCACCCCCGACACCCTCCGCACCACCACCGCCCGCCTCACCGCCCTCCGTCCCACCCACCCCCCGGCCGCCCTCACCCTCCTCGGCCCACGCTGAGGCGACCGGCCGAGCCACCGGGGGAAGGCGGCGCCGTGGGAGGTCGGTCCCGCCGGCTTCCCACGCGGAGAGCCCGAACGCCGCCGTCGCCGCTTCGGCCCCGCCGAAGCGGCGACGGGACGGAGGAGAACGGGCCGCCGAGCCGCCGCCTCGCCTCGTACGGGAGCGGACCGCCCCCGGCACGGCAAACACACCACGCCACACCACGAAGCCACACCACGGCCCCACATCCGGGCCCGGGCCCACCACACTCCCGGCTCCCCGTCGCGCGACGCCCACCCACACCGCCACCCCAGACCACCGCCCCCCGACACGGCAGGCGCACCAAGCCACACCACGGCCCCGCGTCCGCGCCGGGGGGGACTATCAGGATTCCGGTGTACGACACCCGTTTGGACTAGCTGTTGATCTTGTCGTCGGCTGTGGGCCGAGTGGCCTACGCCCGTCCGGCTGACAGGCGGCCGTCGAAGGCCATGTCGAAGGCGTTCAGAGCGCCCATCCAGCGGTTGCTCCAGC
>NZ_JBIWFT010000056.1:0-49904 GCF_044763205.1 Kitasatospora sp. NPDC096204 | reverse complement strand
GGTCACTCCGCTTCGCTCCACTCCCTCCAGTGGCTGAGCTCCCATTATATTGCTGAGCTGGGATTTTGGCTGACCTCACAACAGGCTGACTAGGGAGAGGGGGGCGCTGAGGAGGCGCGTGCGGGTCGGCTTCACTCCTCTCGGATTGGTCTAGTCCACGATCTAGACCGCCGTTTCGGCCTCGCGGCGGGTCGGGATGCGCTACCCTGACAGGGTCAGCAACGATCCCCAGTGTATCAGTCTTCACCTGTCAGGTGATCCCGCCGGAACCAGGGTGCTCACCCCAGCGTTTCAGGTATTCGCCGAAATTTGTAACCGGGTTCTGATATCCTGCCGGATAGTCGCTTTGATCGGGCTCGTATTCCGGACCACTGGATTTCTGTCTCGGTCCGTCGAATGTATCAGTAAGGCACTGTCGGAATTTCCCGCGTGGTCCCTGGTGTGGGCCCGGGAATGGGTGAGGGGAGACGCGTCTTCGTGAACGTCGTAAAGCCGGGCCTGATGGCCGCTCAGTCTGCCGCCGGCATCTCGCTGCGCGGGCACCAGGAGGAGGCTCTGGAGGCGATCGTGCGGGGCCTGACGCCCCGTCCGGGGCACCCGGTGCCCTCCAACGGGCTGCGGGTGACCGTGCAGATGGCGACCGGGTCGGGCAAGTCGTACGTAGGGGCCGCAGCCGGGCAGAAGCTCGCGCCGAGGGGCGTGGTCCTGGTCGTGGTGCCGACCCTGGACCTGCTGGTGCAGATGATCGGCTCGTGGCGGGCGGCTGGCCGCTCCGGGGACATGCACGCGGTGTGCTCCCTGGTTGACTCCGAGCTGCCCTACGGCGTGAGGGCGAGCACCAGCCCGCTGATGATTGGCATGTGGCTGGCCCACGCCGCAAGGCATCGCCGGCCGACCACCCTGTTCGCCACCTACACCTCGGTCCGCGCGGTCGCCGACGCCTACACCTACTGGGCGAAGCGTGAGGGTGAGGAGGGTGGGGTTCTGCCCCCGCTGGGCCTGATGGTCTGCGACGAGGCGCACCGGTCGTCCGGGAGCACCGAGAAGACGTGGACGGTAGTTCACCATCAGGCAGCGATTCCGGCCGACCGTCGGCTGTACATGACCGCGACCCCGCGAATCTGGGCGCCGCCCAGCAAGACCATGCGGCGGCGCGAGGAGGCCTACCAGCCGCTCCCGGAGGAGCTGGCGGTGTCCATGGACGACCAGCGGATCTACGGCCCGCACGTCTTCTCCCTGGGCTTGGCGGAGGCCATCGACAGGAAGCTGCTGGCCCCGTTCGAGATCGTGGTCCTGGAGCTGCGCGAACCGCTCGGCGACCGCCAGGGCGCAGAGCGGCAGGGCGTGCCGTGGGGTCCGGGGGTCGGGGAGGCCGAGGACGGCAGCGAGGACGAGGTGCCGGCCGAGCGGATCGCCGCCATGCAGGCCGGCCTCCTCAAGACCGCCGCCGAGCGCGGGCTGGAGCGCTGCATCACGTTCCACAACCGCACGATCGAGGCCCGCTACTTCTCCGAGACGCTGAACCAGACCGCCGAGAAGCTGCACTTCCAGAACCCGCAGAAATACCCTGCGGAAGTCTGGGCGCAGTGGCTCTCCGGCGAGCACGAGGTCGACTACCGCAAGGAACTCATCGGCGACTTCGGAAAAGGCGAGGACGACGACGGCCTCAAGCTTCGGATCTTCAGTAACTGCAAGGTCCTGGGCGAGGGCGTCGACATGCCGAATGCGGACTCGGTTCTGCTACAGGGCCGGGGCAGCATGGTGGATATCGTCCAGGCCATCGGCCGGGCCCTGCGCATGCAGCCCGGCGAGGGAAAGACCGCCAGCCTAATCGTGCCGGTCTTCCTCAAGCCCGGAGAGGACCCCGGAGACATTCTGGAATCCGACTCCTACGGCCCGCTGGTCAAGATCCTCACCGCGCTGCGCAGCCACGACGCCAAGGTCGTCGAGGCCCTCGCGGTCCCGCAGAAGTCCGGCAAGCGGACCAAGGGGCGCAGCGCCGAGGCCGCTGTCGGGCCTGGTGAGAGCATGATTGGTGGGGGCGGGGCGGGTGGTGCGGGGGCGTTCACGCTGCCGGTGCGGTTCCAGACGCCGGTGGACGAGAACGTGCTCGCCTTGTTCATCGCCTCCCGGGTCCTGACCGGTGAGAACCAGTTCTGGCGGGAAGGCATCAACCACGCCCGCCGGTGGAGCGAGGAGACCGGCGGACTCGATGTCCCGTACTCCGCGATGGTCGGTGAGGAAGGGAATTTCCCGCTCGGGAAATGGCTTTCCGATCGGCGCAGCGAGCACGCCGCTGGTGAATTGGCGCGCCACCGGGTCGACATGCTCGACGCGCTGGGGATGATCTGGTCCGTCTCGGATGCCAGGTTCGAGGCCGGGCTGGACTGGGCCCGCGTGTGGGCGAAGGGTCATGGCGGCTCTTTGGCCGCTCCGGCGCGGGCCTCGGTCGGCGGCTACGCGATCGGCACGTGGCTCTCGGAGCTGCGGGCCGCGGCGCAGGTCCCGGCCGGGGAGCCGGGGGCACTGGCGCCGGAGCGCCGGCGGGCGCTGGAGGAGATCGACCCCTTCTGGTGCCCGGCCTGGCCGATCACCTGGCAGCGCACCTACGCGACCGCCCGCATGTGGTGGCTCGACACCGACGGCCTGGTCGACTGGACCTCCCTGCCCCTGGACACGGTGTACGAGGGCGAGCAGCTCGGCCGCTGGGTCCAGGCGCAGCGGGCCGGCTGGCCCGGCCTAGAGGAGGACCAGCGGGACCTGCTGACGGCGATCGGCATCGAGGAGGATCAGGAGCTCGCCGCCGCGCGCGCGGCGGCCGCGGCGAAGCCGAGGACCTCACGGGCCGACCGGTTCGGCGCCGGCCTGGCGGCGCTCGCCGCCTTCGTCGAACGCGAAGGGCACGCAAAGGTACCGCGCACCCACAAGGAGAACGGGGTCTCACTGGGGACCTGGTTGAACAACCAGCGCGCCCGGCGGGACAAGCTGACCGTGGAGCAGCTCGGGCAGCTGGAGGCCCTCGGGGTTGGCTGGTAGACCGTGCCCGGGCCGGGACCGAGCGGCGGGTGTCGCTGGCCGGGCGGTACACCACCGAGGCCCCGAGCAGACCCAGGCCGCCACCCTGCGGGGTGGCGGCCTGGGTCTGTAAAGGCCTTCTCGACTGAGCGCGGGCCTGGCTTGTGCTTCGCGGCTATCGCCAAGTCCCCGTCGTTGGGCGCTCTGGCATGGTGCTGGGGTGGGTCAGCTGGCCGTCGGCTGCGTCGGCCAGCACCCGGGTCCACCTGTCGATGAAGGCGTCGAGGTCGGTGATGTCCACCTCAGTGAAGGGCCAGGCCACCTGACGCACGTCCAGGCCCGACTCCAGGGCGGCGCGGGCTTCCGGGCCCGGGAGAAGGGCGAACGGCTCGATCGTCGGCGCCGTACGGGCCAGGAGCGGGCTCGTCATGAACGCCGTCTCGTACCAGTGGTACTCGCCTTCGGTCTGGGCGTCGCAGTACCAGAGGGAGTGGTTGCGGCCGTGGTAGCCCCAGTTGGTGGCGTCACATTCCAGGGCGATGGTGGCGTGGGCGACGACGTCGAAACGCGGCGTCGTACCCCTCTGCCACATCCCGAGATCGGTCTCCTGCACGGCGGACATCTTGAGCCGGCCGCGGTTCAGGGTCACCATCCACCCTCCCCGCGAGCCCCGTTTGACCTGGGCCGAGGGCGCGGTCTCCATGATGGTGTCCAGAACGGTCTCAGAGATCCGGGTCATGGCGTTCGTTGCCGCCCGAAACAGGTCCCTTCGGCTCTCGAGCTCGGTCCGGTGCTGGGACTCCCGGCGGGCGGCCTCGGCGTGGCGGGCGGTCTCGTCCCGGTTGGCGGCCGCCAGCGCGGCGAGACCGCCGGTGCGCGGGGCCTGCTGGATCTTGTCCAGGCGGACCAGCAGGTTGCCGGGAGCCGGACGGGCCTGCGGCGCCTTGTTGAGGCATTCCTCGATCAGGGCCGCCATCGCGATCGGGACGCCGAGCAGCGCGGGCGGGTCGGCGTGCAGGTGCTGGTCTCGGAAGTCCGGGCCGGTGAACGGCAGGGTGCCCGTGATCAGCTCGTGGGCGATGATGCCCAGGGAGTAGATGTCGGAGGCGATGGTCGCCCGTTCCTGCCGCCAGCGCTCCGGGGCCATGTAGGGCCGGGTACCGCCGAACTTCCAGGTGTTGGTGGCCGTGGTGGCGTCGGCGACCCGGGCCATCCCGAAGTCCGCGAGGCACCACGCGCCGTCGAGCAGCAGGATGTTGCCGGGCTTGAGGTCCCGGTGCACGACGTTGCCGTCCAGGTCCGCCAAGGCCATCGCGACATCGCGGAGAACCTGGACAGCTTCGTCGAGAGGGAGCGTACCGCCGGCCTCGGCCAGGTGCTGCTTGAGCGGCTTGTCCGCCCTCCGCATGACGATCGCCCACTGGCCATCGTGTTCGCCGTGATCGATGACCGGGACGACGTTGCGGGCGCCCTTCCCCGGGAACTGGAGCTCCCGCTCGTGACCGGGCTCCTTGTCAATCAGCTTCACCGCGGCCTGTTGGCCGTCCTCGGAGCGGGCCTCGAAGACCTTACCGAACCCGCCCTCCCCGATCTGGGCGCCGAGCTCCCACACCTGGCCCAGAACAACTTTCTCTGCCACGCCCCGCCTCGCCTGATCCGTTGTCTCAGCGGACGCGCGCGCGTCCGACCGTCCATCATGCCGCAGCGCACCGACATCGACACCGGCGGCGGTACGAGCGCAGGTAGCGGGCCCTTCCCCTGTGCTCGGCAGTCAGGGTGGCCGTCCGACGGGGCGTCGGGTACCGCTCGGCTACAGCGGAATGCCGAGGAGGACCCACTGCGCGAAGACCTCAGTGAGCGCCGCCCCAGTGATGCCGACCTGCCACCGCCCCAGGGCCAGGTCGGTGGCCGCCGCCCGCACCGCCGGGCCATCGAGGGCCAGCACCGCCACCACCGGCTCCAGGTCCGCCACCATCTCGGCCGGCGTCCGGACCCTCGGGTAGTCCAGGCTCTCCCCCAGTGAGACCAGCATCGACCGCAGCCCGAACTCGTCTTCGCTCGCCAGCCCGTCCGCAGCTGCGGTGCGCAGCGCTCCGAGGACGTCTTGCAAGGCCTTCAGGACCCAGGCGGGGAGGGCGTAGAGGACGACCTGGGGCGGGACGTCTGCTGCTGCGGCGGTGAGGGCGGCGTCGATCTTCCCGATGACCTCGCCTGCCGCCTCCAGGGTCAGGGCGGGGAGGGGGTAGGCGTGCGGGCGGACATCGGCCGCGCTGGCGACCAGGCCGAGGACCTCCGAGAGGTAGGCCGCGCGCCGGATCCACGCCGGGTCGCCGGGCAGGATCCGGGGCAGCTCCAGGCCCGCCGAGAATTTCGTCGTCACGGTGCCGAGTCTCCCGACCCGGTGATGTCTGGCGGGCGGTTCCGCCGAAACTCCGCCCCCACCGGGGACTCTGCGGTAGGAAGGCCCCGGCCCGTCAGGGAGTGTCGCCAGCCCAGTCCCAGCGGGCCGGGTCGGCGGGTCGGGGTTCGTAGTGGGCGCGACCGCCGGCGCCGTAGTGGCCGATCTCAGTGGACAGCGCCGCGCCGTCGGCCAGCTGGTCGGCGTCCCAACCCGTGACGTCCAGGAGCAGACCGTCGAGCGGGCCACCGACGAGCTCGGGGTAGTCGTGGCCCGGCCTGGGGCCGGGGCGCGGGTCGTCGTGATCGGCTCCGTAGACCCGGCCCCGCAGCAGTGCGTCGTCGTCCATACTGTCCAGCCTCCCAGCCGGCACCGACACCGCGCGGGCGTTTCCGGGAGGTGCCGTGGTCACCACCAGGCCGGTTCGACCCCGGCGTCCTGGCCGCCGCCGTCCTCGTCGGGGCCGGCCTCCAGTGTCCGGGTCTCGTCGCGGAGGAGCTCGGTGATCCAGTCGGCAACGTTGATGGGGAGGCGGACGGTGCGCTGTTCGATTCCGTACGGGGTGCCGATGGCCACACAGACATCGTCTTCGGTGGCGGTGCCGGGGGCGACGGCGTGGTCGGCGAACGTCTCCAGGGCGTCGGCGAGGTCGGTGGCGGCAGCCCTGGTGTCGGTGCCGGTGTTCACCAGCTCACCGGGCCGTCGGGGTCGGTGGGCTGCGGGGTCCGGCGGATCGTGTCCCAGTGGTGGAGGTACCAGCCCCAGTCGTCGACTTCGGGACTCCAGCGCACCAGGGCGACCCAGCGGGTCGACCCCTGGTGCAGACGCCACAGCTCCAGCTGACCCGGCCTCCACCGGCCGCCCAGGCGGATCTCCACCCAGCGCCAGCGCGGCTCCACCGTCCAGCATCGCCCCGGGCCGGACATCAGGGCGCGCGGCGCCCGCTCGGCGTCACCGGGCTGGTACTCCGGGTGGCCGGGGTTGTGAGAGAGGGAGAACGGGACTGCGCTGGTCACACCCCGATCGTAAATCGAACACTCGTTCCCATCAAATACCCGACCCGCCGTCCGCGGCCGCCCTCGCCTGCGGGACTGCGGGCCAAGCGCTCCGCGGCCTGGCGGGCCGGACGGCGAAAGGTCTCAGCCGCTGCTGCGGCGCACGAGGACCTTGAGGACCTCGCGGGCGTCACGGCGGCGGTCTTCGCTGCGGGCGGCGACGGCGGTGATGGCGACGATCGAGACGGCGAGGGCGTACCAGGTGGCGCTCGCCGCGGTGATGAGGGCGGCGTGCTGGAGGACGGTCGGCATCGGTCTCTTCCGGTATGGGGTTGCGGCTGCGGCCGCGGGATGCAGCAGACCAGAGGCGGGCTGCAGGGGATCAGGTCGTTGTTGATCTTGGACAGGAAAACGGGGAAAGCAGTCCGCGAGCTGCGGCCTGCCGGCGGCAGTTCAGCGCCGGCTGGGACAAGGCCTGCCTGCCTGTGGTCGGTGGTGTCGCCCGGCGGGCGACACCACCGACTGGCGCTACCTGACGACCAGCTCCTGGGGCAGTCCTGCGGGCTGAGCAAGGAACTGTTCGAGTTGAGAGTTGTGGGTGACGGTGGCAGCAAGATTGCGGGCGGGTTCCGTCCCAGCGCGCACCGGCCGGGGAAGGTGGTGGAGGGGGTTGAATCCGACCAGCCTGGCGAAGGTGCGCCAGACCCGCGCGTCGGTCGGGGTGCCGAGGGCGGCGTGGTGTACGGCCAGGCAGTGGGCTGCCAGGCCGTCGCCCGCCCCTGCGGCGAACTTCCACCAGTACAGCGCGCTGTCGATCTTGCCGAGGGCGTAGAGCAGGCAGGCGAAGGTGCGCGCGCCGACGTCGTCGTAGTCCTCTACGAAGTCGGCCAGGGTGAGGATCTGGTCGGACTTCAGGACGTCCTCGCACAGGCGGGTCAGCTCGCCGGCCAGGTTCGTGCTGGCTCGGGGGCGGCCGGGCAGTGCGGCTGTGTACACCGTTCCCCGCAGGATCGCCCTGCGCCGGCGCATGCTGCGGCGGGTGGGCCGCGGCGGACGGGGCGGACGGGGCGGGCGCAGCGGGGTAGGCCTGGTGGCGGCGGACGGGTCGACGGGTGTCGTCCAGTCCGGTTCGGGCTCGGTGGGGGGCATGGCGCTCTCTTCCGCGATCCGTCGGGCGAGACGGCGGGTGAAGGCGTCGATGTCATGGTCCGCGTACTTCTGTTCGAGGCGGTCGGCTTCAGCCGCGAGGGTTCCCTCGAAGGTCGTCACGGTGGTGTTCTCCCTTCGCCCCGGCGGGGCGGTCGAGCCTGTCTTTGAGGAAGCGCATCCCCATCCAGGTCTCGTTCTTGGCTTTGCTGGAGGTGATGTCGAGCAGGATGGCGATCTCGTCGTGGGACATGCCCACCAGGTGGCGCAGCCGGATGCAGGCGGCCTGGACGGGGGAGTGTTCGTCGAGTTCGTCGAGGGCCTGGTCGAGCTGTTCGTATTCGGCGAGGCGGTGGAACTGGGCGAGGTCGGCGCTGGGGTGGTGGACCGGGCTGTCGCGGGCGATGAGGCGGGCCGCGTGCTCGGCCTTGGCCTGGCGGGTCTGGTCGCGCCAGTAGTCGATGATCAGGCGTTGGAGGATGTAGAAGGCGAAGGCGATGGGGTTCTTGTGGGTGAGGATCCGGTCCCACTTGCGGTGGATGATCTCGGCCGCGCGGAGGACGACGTCCTCGGCGTCCTCCCGGGAGCGCAGCCGGGAGTCGGCGTACTTGAGGAACTTCTTCTGCCAGGCGATGAAGAAGGCCTCGAAGTCCCGCGGGAGGGCCTCGACCGGGTCGGGTCCGATCTGCTGGTCCCAGGGGTCGTTCACCAGGTCTCCGCGGAGGTGTGGGGAGCCGGCCGCGCGGGCTCCGGGGTCGAGGGCTCAGTGCCGTGCGGCTGCGAGTCGTGCACGTCAGGCTCCGCGGGGACGCGGCGAACGGGCGGTCGGCCCGTCGTGGCCTGCGAGGCGGTGCGAGCGGTTGTGCGCGCGGCGCGGGTGCTCGCGGTCATCCTGGGTCCGGCGGCTATTGCCAGCGGGAGCCAGGGCCTGTGGTGCCCCACAAGGCGCTCCTTCCGATGAACAGGTACAGATACAGGGGCCCGTTGTTCGAACCGGGCGGAACTTGCGTTCCACCCCTTCCACCGTTCGGAGGAAGGCGATCGTCACCGGATCAGGGCATGATATTTAGCGGAACGTGATCACCGGATGACTTAGAGTCCCCTGACCTGGGATGATTCCGATGCAGAGTGATGCACATCACGTTCACTGCAAGTGCACGGGAGGTGTCGAACGACCCAAGGATGGGTAGGCTCGCCTTCCTTTCCTCGAAACGGCACCCGACCAGTGCCGACGGCCGACCCCGGTCCCCCGATGGACTCCCGGCTCGGCCGCGCCGTGTCGCCTGAGCCCGCGGTGGCCGACCTTGTCACCGTCCTCGCCCTGACCCCCCACCGCCCCGGCCGCCGCTGCGGCAAGCTGCGCGGCGTTGACCCCGCGGCCCGGCACCTGCTCCGCAGCCGGGGCCTGCAAGTGGGCGGAGCTGTAGAGGTTGGTTGTGGCAGGTGCCCCGCGCCCCTGCGGTCCTACGGGGGTACGCGGAGGCAGGCCGGGCCCCGTTGGGACGTCTCCACTTCTGTGGAGCGCTGCGCTCCGATGAGCAGGTCAGAGAGGTGGGACACCGGTGGGACGCGCACGCCCGCCCTGAGACGGCGACCCACGCGTGCGCGGCGCCCTACAGTTCTGTCGGCCGGACGACCTCGCGGAGTTCGGCGCTTAACCGGAATGTATCGGGAGGAACCTAGATGAAGCTGAGGATGAAGTCGGCACTTCGCAGGGGAACGGTCGCCGCGTGCGGGGCCCTGCTGCTGACCACCGTGTGCACCACGTCGGCGAGCGCACAGCCGGGCCTGCGCTACATCCGGTACGGCGACAGGGGCGCCCCCGTGACGTGCGTTCAGATAGCCGTCAACAAGTACTACGGCTACAAGCACCTGGTTGCGCTCGAAGTCGACGTGGACGGCATCTTCGGCGATGACACGCTCCGGGCGGTCAAGGACTTCCAGCGCTCCCTCGGCTACGACCAGGACGGCGTCGTCGGCCCCCTGACCGGCACCGAGCTCTACGCCGACTACCTGGGGCAGAGCGACCCGTTCTGTTGGAGCGTCATGCCCACCTCCTACTAGAAGGCTGATAAAGCTCCTGGAAGATCGGGGCCGCCAGGTGGCGGCGGCAGCCCCGATCTTCCCCTGGCGCTCGCCGCCCCGGGAGGACGCCACGAGGTGGGCACCGGGTGCCCGATCGGACTACAGCGGAACGCCGATGAGGACCCACCGCGCGAAGACCTCGGCGAGCGCCGCCCCGGTGCCGGCCTGCCGGCACCCCAGGGCCAGGTCGGTGCCGCCGCCCGTACCGCCCGGCCGTCGAGCTCCAGCACCGCGACCACCGACTCCAGGTCCGCCGCCATCTCGGCCGGCGTCCGGACCCTCGGGTAGTCCAGGCTCTCCCCCAGCGACACCAGCATCGACGGCAGCCCGAACTCGTCCGCCGGACCGTCCACGGCTGCGGCACGCAGTGCCGCGAGGACGTCCTGCACGGCCTTCAGGACCCAGGCGGGGAGGGCGTAGAGGACGACCTGGGCGGGACGTCCGCTGCGGCGGCGGTGAGGGCGGCGTCGATGTCCCCGATGGCCTCTCCCGCCGTTTCCAGGGTCAGGGCGGGGAGGGGATAGGCGTGCGGGCGGACGCGAGCCGCGCTGGCGACCAGGCCGAGGACCTCCGAGAGGTAGGCGGCGCGCCGGATCCACGCCGGGTCGCCGGGCAGGATCCGGGGCAGCTCCAGGCCCGCAGGTCGGGGAAGCGGGCGCGAAGGTGGTCCCCTGCGACCTGCGGCGAGAGCGCCCAGGTAGTTCCTGGAGCTGCTCCGAGGTGGATGGTGTCCATTGGCCCCGGCCCAGTGTCCTTCCCCTGGCTGCTGTGCGGGCGACGTACCGTCAACGGTCTTCCGGCTCGCCCAGGCTCCAGCCGCTGACCGCCGCGAGCGACCCACGCCAGGCCGGCAGCCTCCGGGCGGTACGGCCGGAGCGGACGGTGACGTCCTTCAGGTGCAGGAAGCGCGGGTCGGGCGCCCGGCGGCGACGCCCATCCTCGGCGGCCTGGTCCAGGTGCCCGAGCACCTCCCGCACGACCTTCCGCATCCCGTAGTAATCGGCCTCCCCACCTGACGGACGTACAGGTCCTCCCACGCCGAAGCCGAGATCGCGGCCCCTGTGACGAGCGCCCCGTCGACCGCCAGCGTCACGACGACGTCTTCGGCGACCTCCCGGTGTTCCACCCCGACGCGCAGCAGCTCCAGGTAGGGGTCCGGGTAGGCCTCCCCCTGCAGCATCACCCTCAACGCCGGCTGTACCGCATCCCGCCACGACACCGTGCTGGTCTCCTTCCCCTGATGGGTCCGCGTGCGGCATGCCCGCCGGGGAGGGCGAGCATGCCGACCAGGCAGTGGGCGATCCACGCGATCCGGAGTGGCGGGATGGGCCCGACGAAATGACCTAGTAATGTTTGGTCTTATGAGCAGCCCTTCGGCCAGTTTGAAGCGAGAGAAGCTAATTACTTCTCTTCCGCCGCAGTTGAGACGCCAGTTGAAAATCCGCGCATTTGAGCATGGTCTGGACATTCAGGACGCAGCTGAGTACGCAATCCGCGATTGGTACGAGGCTTCGGACCTCCCGGAGGTGAACACCGACGGCGCCAAGACGTGGGGAACGTTCCTGCCCGCAGGCGAAGCCGACCGGTTCAAGGGCGCGTGCAACGACCGCGAGATCACCTACGTGCAGGGACTGGCCCAGGCGTTGACGCTGTGGTTGAAGAAGCATCCGTCGCCATCCGCGCCGCTGGTCGCCCAGCCCGTCGTTCGCGTCATAGTGGCGAACCAAAAGGGCGGGGTGGGCAAGACCTTCATCTCGTCCGGCATCGCTCAGGCGCTGGCAGAGGCCGGCCATCGCGTTCTCCTGGTCGACTACGACCCGCAGGGGCACCTCACGGCCGAGCTCGGCTTCGAGGATCTCATGTACGAGGACGGCGTCGAGACGCTGATGATGCACATGGACGGGACGGCCCGAGGAGACATCCACGAGCTGTTGGTGTCCCTTGACGGTGCCCGTTTCGGCGAGCGGCTGCACTTGCTGCCCGCGTCGGACGACGCGTTCCTGCGAGACATCGCGCTGTCGAAGGTCAGCTTCAGCGAGGCCGCGCTGGAGCGTGCTCTGGAACCACTGGAAGCGGACTACGACGTCATCATTATCGACGGGCCGCCCAGCCTCGGGCTCAACATGGACACCGCGCTCTACTACGTACGCCGCCGCGAGGGCGAGCTCGCCGACCGGTCCGGTGTCATCACCCCGGTCTGGGCGAACAAGGCCTCCCACCGCGCGTTCCGTCTGCTCAAGTCCCAGATGGACGACCTGTGCCGCAAGGGCCGCATCCAGGTCGACTACCTCGGGCTGATCATCAACGCGTACGACAGCCGTCGCGGCAAGCTCGTGAAGGAGAACAAGGACCAGTGGGAGAAGAGCAGTTCGCCTGCGGTCCTGGCTGTCATCGGTGACCTGAAGGAAGGCCGCGAAGCCGCGGACGGCGAGATCCCGCTGCTGGAGTACGCGCCGGACAGCGAACACGCGCAGGTCATGCGCGACTTGGCGAAGGAGCTTGCGGTATGACGTCCCCTACTCGGCGGGTCACTCGCGGATTCAACATCGGCGACGGTGGTGAGGACGATGCCCCGGGGCCCCGTCGCGTCCGGACTCGCCAGCAGATCATGAGCGGCGAAGGCCGGCGCCCTCCGACGTCGGTCGAGCTGCGCCTGCTTGCCCACAACCCCTTCAATCCGCGCGACGAGCTCACCGAACTTGAAGAGACCGCCGAGTCGTTGCGGATCAAGGGACAGATCCAGCCCGTCGCCGTGGTCCGCAGGGCTGTGTTCCTGGCCGTGTTCCCGGGGCTTGAGGAGAAGCTGGGCAAGGCCGAGTACGTCGTCATCGACGGCAATCGCCGCTTGGCTGCGGCCCACCTTGCGAAGCTCGCGGAGCTGCGGATCGACGTCAACGACGACCTCGCCACGAGCGCTGCGGATCTGCTGGAGACCGCGCTGATCGCCAACGTTCACCGGGTGGACGTCCCCCCGCTGGACCAGGCGAAGGCCATCCAGGACCTCGTGGCGGTCCATGGCTCGCAGGGGAAGGTAGCGAAGCGCCTGGGCAAGACGCCCGCCTGGGTCTCCCAGCGCCTCGCGCTCCTGGAGCTCACACCCGACCTACAGGAGAAGGTGGAGGCCGGGGAACTGAAGGTGGAGCCGGCCCGCCGTATCGGCCGGATGCCCAAGGAGCAGCAGGCGTCGGCCGCAGCAGAGGCTATTAACGCCGTTAAGACCCCCCGGCAGCGGGCCCCTCGGCGAGAGCTCGCCAAACGGGAGCCGACTCCGCCCGTTAACGCCGTTAATACCCCTTCGGCAGGCGATGAGCCTGGACGAGCGGAACACTCCACCGTTAACGCCGTTAACGGTCCAGCCGCAGCTGCGCCCCCGTCCCCGGCGGTGCCGAGTGTCGCGTGGGACGACCCGGCATCGGTCTACAAGCTGCTCCGGGACCACATGCCGGCTGAACAGCGCACCACCCTCGCAGGCCTCCTGATCGATGACTTGGAGCCAGCGCAGAGCATGAACACCTTCTAGTTCGTAAACGCCAAAGGCCCGTACCCCAGCACCTGGGGTACGGGCCTTTGGCGTTGTCAACGGGGCTTAGGCGGCGATGATGAGGGCGGCCGCAGCGAGGGCGGTCAGGGCGGCGATCGTGAGGTCCGACGCCCAGCGGAGCAGGATCATCTTGCGGTGGCAGAGGGCGGACAGGACGCGCAGCCGGTCCAAGCGGCGGTCGGTGATGAGTTCGGCGCGCAGCTCGGTGGGGGAGCAGGCCGCCCAGCGGGCGTAGAAGGCGCGGTCGCTGCGGTCGCCACCGAGGATGTGGGGGCGGACGACGAGGACGGCGAGGAGGGTGGCGGCGAGGAGAAGGCCGGCGACCGGGGTGATAACGGGCAGGCTGACGTCCTGCGCCTGGGCGAGGATCGCGACGGCCGCGGCGAGGACGCCGTCAAGGGCCAGGAGTAGGCCGGCTTTGCTGTCGGTACGGGCGATCTCGCTGATCACGTGGTTCAGCCCCTCGTCGAGGTTCCGCTCGGTGCGGTCGGCGTCGAGGCCGGGCGGCTGTTGGGTGGGCATCGGGGTGGAGTCCTCCTGCGGGCATGGTCCGGCCCGGCCGCGTGTGCGGCCGGGCCGGCGGTTTAGGACTGGGTTCGATCAGCGCGTCGAGCTGGTCAGCGGTACGTCCAGGGCTGGCTGGTGTCGATTCGGTCGGTGTCGAGGACGACGGCCAGGCCGTGGTGGTCGCTCGCGCCAATCGGGTCGTCGAGCAGGGTGTAGGAGTCGATGGCCGGGGCCAGCGGGGCGGACACCCACACCTGATCGATCCGGTCGTCGTTGCCGGTGCGGCGCAGCAGGTCGTTGTCGCCGGTCTGCTGGTGGAGGTGCCAGGCGGTGTCGGTGAGGCCGTTGGCGGCGAGCTTCCAGGCGATCCGGCGGTCCGGGAGCGGGGCGGTCTGCTGGTGGAGGGCCGGGTCGGTGAGGAGGGTGCGGGAGCCGCGGTTGTAGGGGCGCATCCGCTCCCAGGCCGGGTCGGGTCCGGCGACGGGCGGGTAGTTGATGTCGCCGCCGAGGACGCAGTAGGGGCCGTGCCGGTAGGCGCGGCTGGCGGCGAAGTCGGCCTCGGCGATGGCCTTGTCCGCGCTGTACGGGGTGAGGTGCACGCTGGCGACGGCGAGCGGGGCGGGCAGGCCGGGGAGGACGAAGCCGGCGACGCCGAAGCCGTGGTGCATCTCGGTGTCGGTGTAGTCGGTGTTCCAGGCGATGCGTCGGCCAAGCGTTTCGCGCCGGTAGAGGAGCGCGGTGCCGCGGCCGCTGCGGGAGGGCGGGGGCGGGGCCCTGGACCAGGGTGGCGCCGCGTCCGCCGGCGACCCGGCCGCCCACGATGGTCAGGTCGCCGTCGATGACCATGCCGGTCACCGAGCCGTACACGGTGCCGACGCCCTGCATCGTGATGGTGCGTCCGGAGCGGGTGACGATGGTGGTCGTGCCGCCGCCGGTGCCCTGGCCCTGGACGTGGGCGACGAGAGCGCCGCGCGGGTCCCAGCGCAGGTCGGCGTTGGTGACGGCGTCGGCGGCCTCGCCGGTGTCGTCGGTGGTGCTGATGGTGATCTCGGCGGTGGGGAGGCCGGGGACGGCCTGGACGTCGACCTGGCCGACGGCGCCGAGCAGGGACAGGTCGACGGTGGTCGCGCCGGTGGTGGCGGCGGTGAGGGTGCGGGTGGTGGCCATGAAGTGTTCTCCCTGGTGCGGGGTCGGGTGTCGGCCGGACGGCCGCGCTGCGCACCACCGCGCGCCACCGTCCGGGCCTGGCGGGCTCGGATGGTGGGTGTGGTGGTGCGCGGCGTCAGTGCCCGGGCGTCAGCGGCGGGGCGGATCAGCGGTGCGCGAGGGCGGGCAGGGCAGTGGCCTGGCGGCGGTGGAGCATGGCGTGCTGGCCGGGGTCGAGCCGCCAGAGGCCGAGGCGGCCGGCGGCGGGGATGGGTTCGGCGAGGGCCTGGACGTCGGCCAACCTCCAGTGCCACAGGCCGGGCAGGCCCCAGGGGCGGCAACAGCCGGTGTCGCGGTGGCAGTCGGTGACGCGGGCGGTGGCAACCAGGGCGCCGGTCGTCAGCGCGGGGGCGCCGGGGCGGGCGAGAACGGCCCGGACGAGTGGGTCAGCCTGGCCGTCACGGGCGAGCGCGCGAGCGGCGTGCAGGACGACCGGGCCACGGTGCCGGGTCGGCCAGCTGCGGTTCTCGATCGCCTTGTCGCCGGCGAGGATCGCGGCCAGCCAGGGCTGGCGGATCGTCAGCGCGGGGACGTCGGCGGCGGGCTGCGCCACCGGTCCGGACAGCTCGCCGATGCGGCGCAGCGCCTCGGGGAGGGCGGTGTCCCAGTCGCCTTCGAAGCACATGCCGCGGTCGTCGATGTAGATCGCTCCGCCGAGCTTCTTGTTGGTCACCAGCAGGGAGGCGCCGAGCCAGTAGGCGCGGTCGGGGTCCTCGTCCACGATGGCGTCGAATCCGTGGCTGATCAGCCAGGCCGCGATGGCGGGGTGGTAGCGACGGTGGCGGGCCGTGACGATGAAGACCGACCTGACGGCCTGGAGGGTGCGCAGGGCTTCGAGGGCGCCGGGGATCGGGGCGCCGTAGATGCGCCCGTCCTGCCAGCCCTTGTCATGGCGCACAACGGTGAGATCGAAGTCCACGCCCACGGCGTGCGAGGCGGGGGAGTCGGGGTTGAGGGGGATGACGGTCACGCGCGGGTTCTCCTCAGTGGTCGAGTCGGATGGTGATCGGGATGCGCCGGTCGTTCGGGTCGGGTCGGTGGGCGGTGCGGCGGTGGGCGCGCAGTCCGAGCGGGCCGCCCTGGATCGGGGAGCGGCAGTCGGGGCAGCCGCGCCGGTCCCGGCGGTGTCGGCCGCTGGGTGCGGTCGGGGTCCGGGGCCGGCGGCGGCGGTCCGCTCGGCGGGTCAGGCCGGGACGGCGGCGCGGGCGAGGGCCAGGAGCTGTTCGAGCTCGGCCAGGGCGAGGCCGTCTGCGCACTCGAGGCAGCAGCCGAGCGAGGTCGGGATGCAGTGCTCGGCGACGGCGCGGCACAGCGGGCAGGTGCGGCGGGCGAGCATCATGCGCTGGTGGGCCTGCCAACGGGCCGGGGTCATCGGGCGGACCGGCAGGGCGAGGGAGCGGCGGTACAGGTATCCGTAGCGAAGGCCGCCGCGGCAGACGACCTGAGCGGCCGGCTCCTGTCCGCCGGGCCGCAGGCCGACGGCGCGCAGCTGGCGGCGGGTCATCAGGTCGGGGGAGGGGGACCAGCGCCAGGGGTAGGTGGGCAGGCCGCCGTGGTGCTCGCCGGTCGGGTCGAGGTCGATCGCGCGCACGGGCTCCTCCGGGGGTCAGCGGATGCGGGCCGGTTCGAGGTAGGCCGGGCCGGTGGCCCGGACGCGGTCGACGTGGAGGAATCCCTCGGCGAGCAGCTGCTCGGCGGTGGGCACCAGGCGCTCTTGGTCCACCAGGACGTGGTCCGGGACGACGCGCTCGCGGCCGGCGTTCTGGGCGCGGCGGCGGTCCAAGGAGACGTCGAACAGGACCGCAACGCAGGGGCGCTGCCAGTAGCGGGCTCGCGCGAGAAGGCCGGCCCTGACGTGGGGCAGGAGGGCTGTCGAGTCGATCACGGTCGTGAGGGAGCGGGAGAGCCGGGCGTCCAGCAGCAGCGTCTGGACCTGGTCGGCGACCGGGGTCGCGGACTGGTCGGCCATGTCGTCGGTCGCCATCGCCCGGTAGTCGTCCAGGCTCAGGCGCCAGGTGGCCGGCCAGCGGCGGAGGGCGAACGTGGTCTTACCGGCCCCGGAACCGCCGACCAGGACGACGACGGAGCCGGGGGTGAAGGTGAGGTTCACGAGCGGGTGCCTTTCGGTTCGGGGGTAGCGGGGCAGGGCCGGCTGCTACGCCGAAGCGGTTCGGCGCAGCAGCCGGGCGGGGTGTCAGCTGCGGCCGGGCGGGAGTGCCTTGGCGGTCGGCTCGGTGGCGGCCTGGCGGTGCTGGAGGGCGAGCCAGGCCCCGGCCGCGGTCATCAGCCGGCCGTCGCCGAGGGCGTCCAGCGGGGCGGTGTCGATGTCGTGCATCAGCTCGGCCGGGTCGAGCGGGCGCATGAAGACGACCGGCGCGTACCGGATGACCTCGTCGGTGGCCAGGACCTGCACGGTGGCCTTGTCCTTGAGGTAGTGGCTGTCGCACAGGACCTTGCAGACCTGGGTGTGGTCGGGGTGGCCGGCGAGGTAGCGGTCGGCGTCGCGGAAGAGCACGTAGGTGCCGGGGAGCGGCTTGTCCGGGGCCTGGGTGGTCTGGGGCTGGGTGGTGGGCTGCATCGCGGTGTCCCCTTCGTCGGGTCGGTGCCGGCCGGGCGGCCGATCCCGTCCCCGGATGCGCGCCGCCCGCCAGGCTGGGTGCCGGGCGGGCGGTGCGGTCCGGGGGCGAGACCGGCGGCCGGGTCAGCTGATGAGCGCGAGGACCAGGACGAAGAGGAGCACGGGCACGGCCATGGCGACGGAGCGCGGGATGTCGATGCAGCCCTTGAGCCGCTCGATCTCGTCGCTGATCGCCTCGCACTCGGCGAGGGTCCGGGCATGGGCGCGGGAGCCGGCGGGGACGTTGGCGAGGGTCTGGCTGCGCTCGTGGAGGAGCTCGCGGTGGGCGGCGATGTGGGCGTCACGGTCTATGGCGAACAGGGCGGTGTCCCCTTCCGGGATCGGTTCGGTGAGCGGGTTGGTGGTGCGGGAGGATGGGGGCGGGCCGGTGGCGAGACCGGCCCGCCGGCGCTCTCGGGCGCTTTGGCCTCCGGGGTGCTTCGTTCATCCCGGAGGCCGCTCGCGTTGAGCGCTCGGTTACGCAGCGCGAGCGGCGGGCTTGAGCGTGGGCTCGTCGGCCTCGACCGCGTCGCGCACCCGCTGGCAGGTGCTGCGCGTCTGCTCGGGCGTGCCGGTGAGCAGTCCGCGCTCGGTGAGCGCGGCGTGGATCTCGGCTGCGCGCGGGCGGCGGCCGAGAGCGTCGAACAGCGCGCGGGTGGTCGCCTTGCGGGCGTACATGAGCGCGGCGTCGCTCATCGGCGTTCCCTGGTGAGCGTCGCCGCCCTGCGGGGCGCCGGGCGGGAGCGCGCGCTGAGCGCCACTGGTCCCGCCACCTGCGACGATCTCGCGCTCACGTGAGCGCTCGCCGTGAGCGTCCGGTCCGAAGGCGGCCGTGCCGTGAGCGACGGGCAGCGACTGGCCGCCGTGCGGCGGGCGCGGGGCGGGGACCTCGTGAGCGCCGAGCGGGGCGGCGGTGGGCGCGGCCGGAGCCGGAGCGGGCGCGGCCTGCTCGCCGTGAGCGTCCTTGCCGTGGTCGATGAGCTCATGGACGCGCCAGATCGCGATGGGCACGACCATGGCGAGCGGGATCGCCAGGCCCCACTGGATCTTCCACTCTCCGTGAGCGTCCTGGGCGACGCCGAGCAGGTGGAGGTCGGTGAGGATCGCGGCGATCTGGCACAGCATCATCACGCCGAGCGCGATGCGGGTCTCCTTGTGCATCTTGCTGCGGGTCGCGGCGATCACCCAGCCGTCCAGGCAGACGGCGAGGAACCACGCCAGGCTGGTGTCCATGCCGGCCACCACCGCGAGCTGGTGCTCGCGCGTGCTGGTGAAGATGATGCCCGCCCACAGGACGGCGCGGGTGAGCAGCCAGGGGATGCGGCCGAGGTACCAGCGGTGGGCCCGCCGGTACCAGCGGTGGTGGCGGGCGGCCATCGCCGCCTCCAGGCGCTGCTGCTCCTCGGTCAGTTCCGTGACCCGGGCCTCGGCCTCGGCGACCTGCGCCAGGGCCTCGGCGACGACCTTGTCCGCGTCGCGCCGGGCGGTGTTGCGGATCCGCTCGGCGTCGGCGTCGGCCTTGCCGCGCTTCGAGCTGGCCTGGCGCAGCTCCTCGCCAGTGGCCGCCTTGGCCTCGTCGATGGCAGCCTGGGCGTCCTCGCGCAGGCGCTGGACGGCCTCCTGACCGCGCTCGCGCAGGTCGGCGGCCTGGCGGGCGCCCTCCTCGCGAAGCTCCTGCGCGTCGGCCTCGGCCTCCTCCCGCAGCCGGCGAGCCTCGGCGTCGGCGTCCTCGCGAACCGTGTCGGCGTCCGTACGGGCGGCCTCGGTGACTCGCGCGGCCGTCGCTTCGGCCTCCTGGCGGGTCTCCTCGGCCTGCTCCTCGGCCGCCGCGATGATCTGACGGGCGGTCTCGGCGGCCCGGGTGCGGATCGCCTCCGCCTCGGTGGCGGCCTCGGTCAGGGTCCGGTCGGCCGCCGCGGCCGCATCCCGCTGCACCGTGGCCGCCAGCTCCCGCGCGCCGGTCAGGTCCTGCTCGGCCTGGGCCCGGTCGGCGGCGGCCTTCTCCCGGGTGCGCTCCAGCTGGTGGCGGGCGTCGTCGACCTGCTCCTGGACGTCGGCGAGGTCGCCGGCGGCCCGGCGCAGCGTCGCCTCCGCCTCGCGGTCGGCCTCGCCGAGCACCTTCGCGGCCTGCTCCTCGGCGGTGGCGGTGATGCCGGCCGCCACGGCCTGGGCCTGCTCCTCGGCGTCGGCGACGATCCGCTCCGCCTCCTGCTCAGCCTGGGCGCGGACATCGGCGGCGCGCTGCTCGGCGTCGGCCAGCAGCGCCGCTGCCCGCTCGGTGGCCTCCTCCAGCAGCCGGTCGGCCGCCGCGTGGGCGTCGGCGTCGGCCTCCTCGCGCTGCTCCCGGGCGTACTGGAGGATCAGGTCGGCCTGGTCGTTGGCCATGTCGAGGATCTGCCGGACCGTCTGATCGGCACGCTGCGTGACCACCTCGGCTTCGGCGGCGGCGTCCGCGCGCAGCTGCTCGGCCTCCTCGGCCCACTGCCCGGCGGTGGCCAGCTCGCGGCCGGCCTGCTCGGCAGCGCGCTCCAGGACGGCGAGCGCCTGGTCCTCCGCCAGGGCCAGGACGTCGGCCGCGCGGTCGGCGGCATCCGCCAGGACCGGGTCGGCGGCCGGCCGGACGGTGAAGGTCGCGGGAGGCTCAGCCGGGGCGTTCGGCTGGACGTCGGCCAGGGTGGCCGGGCGGGCCGCGGGGGACTTGGCGGCGGTCTTCTTGGCGGCGCGGGTGCGGCGCGAGGTGGTGGTGCGGGCCGGGGTCATGGCGGGAGACTCCTGTCTCTCGTGGTGACGTTGCGTGGCGGCCTGGGTGGCCGGGAAGGGGTCGCGGCACGCGGAGGCGGCCGGGGCATGGAAACGGCCCCGATGGGGGGTGTCGGGGCCGTTTCCGGGGGGTGCGCGGATCTGATCCGTCTGATCTGTTTTCGCAGGTCACGATCCGTTTCCTGATCTGTCGCCGATCCGTCGCTGATCTGTCCCGGAGACGGATCGGGACGGATCGGCGACAGATCACGGACAGATCAGGTGACGGATCGCGGGACGCCGCCGACGGTGACGCTGGGTGTCACTCCGGCTGGCCGCCGAAGGCGGCTTCGACGTCGCGCAGCCAGTACCCGGAGGGCGGGTTGTCCTTGTTGAGATCGGTCCGGCGGTCCGTCTTGAGAGACGGGAAGCCGGCCTTCTTGAGCTCCCGGCCGATCGCCTTGACGGCCTCGCGGCGGCGGTCGGCCGCCTCCTGGCCGTCCCACTTACGCCACTCGGGCCCGGTGGTGGCGAGGTGCTCCAGCACCTGGTCGGTCAGGAGGAACTCCGGGTCGCCGTGCTTCTCGAACGCGGCCCGGATCGCCATCAGCACCGGCGGCAGTTCCTCACCGTCGCCCTTCTCGGCGGGCTCCGGCGTGATGGTGACGGTGCCCGCGGCGAGCCGCTCCTGTGTACGGAGCGTGGCGGTCGCGGCGTCGAGGTGGGTGGCCTTGCGCAGGATCGGGTCACGCAGGCCGGGGGCGCAGATGTAGAAGCAGCCGGCGTCGGCGGGGTCCCAGTCGCCGGGGCTGGGGGTGAGGCGGTGCGGCATCCAGCCCTCGGAGACCGCGGTGTCGGAGCCGACCACGAGCGGCACGTCCGCCTTGCGGGACGGCAGCATGATCCGGATGCCGAAGGTGTCGGCGATGGCGTCGCCGACGACGTCGCTGGTGGCGTCCTGGGACAGCAGGACCACCGTGACGCGGGCCTTGCGGCCGATCCGGCTCAGCTTGATCACCTTGGCCTTCTGCTCCTTCGTCAGCTGCGGATGCTCGTCCACGACCGCGAAGACCGCCGGGGCGTCGTCGCTGATCTGCCAGTTGTCGACGTCGTCGCCCATCCGCTCGGTGCGGATCTCCGCCTCGCGGATCGCCCAGTCCAGGACCTCGTCGATCCGCTCCTCGTCGTAGGCGCGCATCGCGGCAAGGCGGCGCAGCGGGCCGAAGCCGCGGCCGGTGGGGTCGATGTCGAGGGCGATGGCGTCGGTGCAGCTGGTGATGTAGTCGACGAGGTTGCGGACGATCTGGCTTTTGCCGCCGCCGGAGACCGCGATCACCATGACGTTCTGCCCGGCGAGGACGACCTGGGTGGGGCCGCCGTCCATGGACGGGCCGAGGGTGACCGGCTTGAGGATGCTGTTGGAGCGGGGCGGGTAGACCGGGTGGGCCGGCATCGGGTCGAAGGGGTCGCCGAGCAGCACGCGCAGCACGACGGCGCCGGCCGCCGAGGCCTGGGGCTGGGCCATCACCCCGCCGGCGCGCACGCCGAGCGCGACGTCGAGTTCGGGCAGGCGCAGGACGAGGTTGGCGGGCTTGCCCTTGGTGAGGTGGGCGGTGGCCTTCCAGCCCCACTTCTCGCGGGTGACGTCGGTGACGGCACCGACGGCCAGGCCCTCGCCGAGCAGTGCCTGCAGAAGGGCCGCGCCGGCTTCGTCCGCGTTGGCGGCCTGACGGATCGCGAACGGCGCGACGCCACCGCCACCACCGCCGACGGTCGCGGCCGCCGGGGTCGGGGCCGGGGAGTCGGTCTTCGCCTTGTCCGTGTCCTTCTTCTTCTCCTTGGCGGGCTTGCCGGTCTCGATCTCGTACGCGAGCGTGGGGACGTCCGGCAGTGCGCGGCGCCAGCCGGGGATCCGGCCCTTGGCCCAGGCCGTGAGGGCGAGGCCGGTGGCGGTGAGCGCCGGGAGGAGCAGGCTGCCGACGGCGAGTTCGAGTCCGCCGACGGCCAGGGTGAGGGCGGCGAGCGCGGCCCGGCGCTTGTTGGCGGTGCGGCGGCGGTGGTGTTCCAGTTCGTCGTCGCTGGGGTCGATGTGGCCGGTGTAGGGCTGCTGGTGGATCTCGCGGACCCGCTGGCGCCAGGCCGCGGCCTCCTCGCGCAGCGTGGCGGCGGCGGCGCCGGCCTGCTTGTGGTCGGCGGCGGTGGCGTCGTCGCCCTGCCCGGCGGCCGCGGCGCGGCGGGCCTGCTTCTCCAGGTCGCTGGCCTTTTCCTCCAGCCGCTCGATCTCCGCGGTCTGCTGGGAGCGCCACCGGTTGTAGCGGCGGTTGAGCAGGGCGGCGCGCAGGTGGGCGGGTGTCTCTTCGGAGGCGGCCGCCCAGGCGCCGGTCTCCGTCTTGAGGACGGTCAGGCCGGTGCGCAGGGCGGTGTACTCGCTGCGGGCCTGCGCGGTGGCGGCGGTGGCGAGGGCCTTGGCGAGGCGGGCGGCCGGGCGGGGGCCGGTCTGCTGGGTGGGCCCGCCGTCGGAGGCCGGGCTGGTGCTGGTGTCGGGGGCCGGGGAGTCGGCGTCGAGGAACTCGCCCTCGTCGGCGAGGTCGATGATGACGCGTTCGGGCGGATAGGTCGTCATGGTGCGTCTCCAGGGCGGGGTCGGTCCGGGCGGTTGCGGCCGTCCGCGCTCCGCGGCCGCGCCGAAAGGGGCGCGGGCGGGGCGTGGGCGACCGGTGGCGTCCGGGCCGGGTCAGGCGATGGTGCCGACGAGGGCGGCGCCGGCCGAGTTGACCAACGGGATGACGGTGGCCATGACCAGGCCGCCGAGGGTCGCGGACAGGCCGAGGAGGATCCCGGAGATGATGCCGAGGCGCATCCTCGGCTTGGCCTTCTTCGGGATCGCCTTCCACGCGCCGAGGATCACGACGGTGAGCAGCAACAGGACCAGGTTGCCCATGCCGGACAGCTCGGCCTGGGTGGCGCGGGCGGCGAGGGTGGTCTCGCCGCCGGCGGCGCCCCACATCGTCAGGCTGCCGGCGGCGTTGCCGAACCAGGTGATGGCGCCCGTGCTGAAGCCGATCAGGCCGCTGGTGCTGGCGGTGGCGATGCCGCCGTAGAGCATGCCGGCGGCCAGGGGCAGCAGGTCGAGTGCGCCCTTCGTGGCGGCGGCGCTGCCCTTGATGCTGCCGATGGTGACCCTGCTGACGTGCCACAGCGGCAGCGCCATGCCGACGAAAAGACCGCCAATGGTCAACGTGGTGGCGGGGACGAACACGGTGGTGACCTCCAGAGAAGAGAAGAGAGGGAAAGGCGCGGCCGCCGTCGGGCGGCCGGGGGATCAGGGCCGGCGGGTGCGCTCGGGGTGGTCACGCTCCCAGCGCCGGATCTGGACGACCAGGCCGGGCAGGACCGCCACCCCGATCGCGAAGACGACGACGTCGATCCACCCGGAGTGGTCGACCAGGACGACCCACGCAAAGCACCGCAGGACCGGCATGCACATCGCGACGCCGCCGACCGTCCCGAGGCCCGCGCCCCACAGGACCGGGCGCAGCCAGCCGAAGCGGGTCTTGCGGGCGCGGTTCGTGGCGAGGTGGTAGAGGAAGGCGCCGTACCCGGCGCCGGCGGCGGTCATCACGGGCAGGTGGTAGAGGTGGTCCATCACGTTCACACCCCCAGGGCCGTGATCAGGCGGGTGGCCAGGTAGGAGGCGGTGAGCAGGCCGGTGCCGACGACCATCCAGGCGTGCGGGGTGACGAGCCGGTGGTACACCGCCCGGCGGGCCGGGCTGGGCTGTGACGGCATCTGCCAGGAGCCGGCGCAGACGGCCAGCACGTAGAGGGCAGCGAAGGCGGCGGGCCCGGACGGGACGGGGACGTCGTCGGCCAGGTACGGGTACCAGATGGTGGCGGCGCCGACGACCAGGCCGAGGCCGGGGGCGTTGTTCAGCAGGCGGGCGCCGCGGTCGGCGGGCTGCGGGCGCCGGGTGACGATCCGGGCCATGTTGGTCAGGTAGGGGGCGGCGAGGCCGGCGAGAAGCACGCCGGCCGGTACGGGGGTGAGGGACAGCAAGGGCAGGGGCAGGTCCACTGGGGTGGTCTCCTGACGATCAGTGGAAGGCGGCGAGGATCTGGTCGCCGATGCTGTTGACGGCGGGGATGAGGGTGGCGGCGGCCAGGCCGGAGATGCCGCCGGCGAGGCCGAGTGCGGAGCCGGAGACGATCCCGGCGGTGAGCTGGCGGCGCAGTTGGTAGTCGCAGCAGCGCCAGGCGAGCACGACGACGGCCAGGAGCAGGGTGGTGGCGACGCCGCCGCCGGCGTTCATTCCGGCCGGGGCGGCTTGGGGGAGAAGTTGCTCGGCGCCGGTGCCCGAGAGCTTGTTGCCGAGCGGGTTGGTGGCTTCGCGGACGAGGTAGTGGGCGGCGAAGCCGAGCAGGCCACCCGTGCACAGGGCGCTGAGCAGGCCCATCAGCAGGCCGCCGGTCAGGACGGCGGCGCCGGGCATCTCACATCCTCGTCGCCACCACCGGACGGCGGTGGCGACGAGGATGGCGACGGCCAGGGCCAGCCCGCCGAGGGAGAGCTGAGCGGTGGTCATCCGGTGGCCCCCGTCATCACGTAGCCGATGAGCTGCTGCCCGGCAGGGGTGATCGCCAGCGAGGAGATCATCGAGAAGGTGAAGACCCGCACCGGCCACCAGACCTGGTAGCGGTGCCAGCGCCACTCCAGGACGGCCGAGACGGCCAGGCCGAGCAGCGGCAGGCCCATCGGGTCGGTGAAGAGGTGGAAGAACTCGTTCACCGGGCCCTTGGCCAGGAGGACCCCGGTCGCGGCCGCGAGGCCGTTGGCGACCGGGCGGATCCGCCGGACGTCGAAGCGGGGCCCGGCGGGCGCGGCCGGCGCCGGGGCGGCCGGGTAGTAGTGGTGATGGTGGACCTCGGCCGGCGGCGCGAACACCGGGGCCGGAGCCGTCGCCACCCCACCGCCGCGCCCGCCGCCGGGCCTGCGCCACCACTCGCCCGGCTCCGGCAACCCCCCGGCCCCCGGCGGCGGGCCGGACGGCGGCGGGTCGCCGCGCCGGGGCGGCGGCACCGACCCGTCCGGGGCGCCGACCGTGGGCGGCTCGGACGGCGGCGGGGGCGGCGTGGCGCCGCCGCGCTCGCCGGAGAGCTCGACGCGTGTCGGCTCGATCGGCTGGTCAGCCATCGGAGGAGTCCTCCTCGGTCTGCGGGGTGGAGACGTGCTGGGCGGCCTCGGCGACGAGCAGCAGGAGGCTGGTGATGGCGGAGACGGCGAAGAAGCTGAAGAAAAACTGGTCCATGACGACCTCCGTGTGGGGTCTGGGGCGGTGGTGCGGCGGGCGCCGCTGGGCCGGGCGTGCCGGCCGTACGTCGGGCGGCTAGTCCCGGACTTCGCACGTCACTCGAGAGAGTGAAGATCGAAAGCCTGAATTGGCAGGGTTCGACGTAGAATCGGACCTCGCCCCGACGTCCGCATCGTGAGATTCCGATGCCATCGCCAGTCGGCTATCGATCTTCAAGCCCATGTGCGAAGTCCGGGGCTAGTCGTCGGCGGGGTGGCGCGGGCCGGACAGGGCCCGCGCGGTCTCGCTCCAGCGGGGACCGCTGCGCCAGGGCGACCAGCGCTCGACCTCGGCCTGCTCCGCGGGGGTGCGCTCCGGGTGGTCGGCGGCCTCGGTGACGATCCGGCCGGGCACGGGGTCCGGGCTGGTGGGCAGGACGGTGGTGCGCTCCAGCTCGGTGTCGGTCGCGGCGGCGGTTCCGCTCGCGGCCTCGGTGGTGATCTCCTGGGCGGCGGCGACCAGGTCGAACGTGAAGGCGGTCTCCTCGTCGGCGGCGTGGGCGAGCAGCGCGTCGGCGCCGGCCGTGAGGATGGTCTGCCAGTCCTCGTCGCTGATCTCGCCGTCCCAGCGGATGGGCTCGGTGCCGGTGAGGCGGGCGATGCGGCGGGCGGTGGCGCGGCGGGTGCGCTCCCGGCCGGACGCTTCGGCGACCCAGGCCCAGGTCGACGTCGCGCCGGTGAGCTGGGCGACGGTGGCGGCCTGGCGGCGGCCGGTCAGTGTGCGGGACATGCGGGTGCCTCCTGGATCGAACGGGGTGGGGAACGGGGTTGGTGGTGGGCCCTGGCGGGCCCGCCGCACCACTCCCGGCGCCGCTCCGGCATGGGCATGCCAGAGCGGTTCCGGTGGCAGGCGGCGGGAAACCGAACTGCAGAGAAGAGGAGAAGGAAGGGGGGAGAGGCGGCTACTTGCCGGGCTTGCGGGCGTCGATCTGCTTCTGGGCTTCCTTCGCCCGGCGCAGGGCCTCGTCGGCCTGGGAGTTGGAGAGGATCACCGGCCACCGCCCGTCGGGGCGGGCGGGGCCTTCGGGGCCGCGGGGGGCTTGCCGGTGCCGTTGGCGAAGGCGCGGCAGAGGGGAGCGGTCACTGCACACCTCCGTCGTCCTGCCGGTACGGCCGGCCGAAGTTGCGACGGGTGTCGCTGTCGGGCCGGCTGTACGGGTCCGCCGACATCACCCTGCGCCCGTGCCGGTCCGAGCCCGCCTCGACGGCCGGGATCTGGGCCTCACGGTGGTGACGGAGGGCGGTCTTCGCGTCGGTGCGGTGCCAGCCGGCGGACATCCCGCTCGTGCGGGTCGACGTCCCGGAACCGGACTCGCCGGAGGAGCTGCTGGAGCCGAGGCCCAGGAGGGAACGGAGACCCATCACCGGCCCCCTGCCTGCTGCGGCTGGGCCACCGGCGCGGGCGGCGGCGCCTGCTCGCGCAGCCGGTCCGCCTCCTGGCGGGCCTGCTCCGCGGCCGCCAGGGACTCCTGCGCGGAACTCAGACGGCCCGCGATCACCGCGTCCAGGGCGGCGGCCTGCGCCGCGTCGGGCTGCGACATCGTCAGCACCCCGCCATCTGCGGCTGCGCGCCGCCGACGAACCGGGTCCAGGTGATGCCGGCCCGCCGGACGTGCTCCGCGGCCTGCTCCCAGACCTCGGCGACAACCTCGTCCACGGCCCCCACCGTGGCGGCCGGGTCGACGGACGTCAGGTCCCGGATCACGAGGGCCACGACCTGGTCCTCGTACTGCTCCTGGAGGGCGCTGCGCTGGCCGATGGAGGAGGCGGTGTTCCCGCTCCCGCTGAAGTCGTTCATGCTGTTCACTACGGATCTCCCTTGGTCCGTGGAGGCCCCGGTGGTTGCTGTCCAGGCGCACCGGGGCCTCACCGTTTTCACGAGCACTTCCGCGTTGGCTTAGCTAGCTTAACTGACACAATTGCTCCTGTGTCAACTAAGCTAGTGAAGCTGTACGATGTGGCCCATGACTGATCCACACGCCCAGCCCTACCAGCGGATCGTTCAGGACGTGTTCGATCAACTCCGGCTAGGCCGGCTCAAGCCGGGCGACAAGCTGGGCACCACTAGAGAACTGGCCGATTACTACGGCGTAGCCCCCGGGACCGTGCAGAGGGCACTAGCCGAGCTGAGGGCAGCTGAAGTGATCTACTCGCATCAGGGCAAGGGAAGCTTCGTGCGGCAGGTGTCGCCGAGCAGGCCCTCGACATCGCCCGAGTTCAAGGAGCTGCAGGCGCAGATCAGCGCGTTGACCGCCCGTCTTGAACGAGTCGAGAAGGCGCTCTTCGGAACGTGATCCACAGGTACTCCTCGGGCCGGATTTCGATACCCAGATCAAATCCGACCCTGTGGTGATAGACCATCACATCTCCGTAGTGAGATCCGTACTCAGATCTATCAACACGTTTTCAACATCCCTGTACACATGGGTTCCGGAGCTTGAACCATAGGCTCCCGAATATGACGAAAGCCGAGGTAGAGGCCATGGCAAAGGCACGTCCGGGGTGGCGCCCTGACAGGCTGCGAGAGCAGCGTGAAGCCCATGGCCTGACGCTTGAGCAGGCTGGCGACAAGCTGCGCAAGGTCGCCAACACCGCACGGTTGAAGGACGTGCCGGCCGCACATCCGCAGACCCTGTGGCAGCACGAGCAGGGCGAGGTCTACCCGGGCGTGGCCTACCAACGGGCGTACTGCTTGCTCTACGGCGCCACGGACTGGGAGCTGGGGTTCCGCAGCCCTCTGCCCGGCGAAGAGCCGAGCAAGCTCGGGCTGACACCGTCGAGCGACCAGCACACGGGGGCACACGTCCTCGCCGTTGAACGCGCTCTTCTCCAGATCGCGCCCGGCACAGACAGCGCCAATCACTTCGACATCTCGCAGCGGATCATGGATGCCTGGCGACGCCGCCACACTGGTGGAGACCCGCACAAGCCCACGTTGGTCCTGGTCGGCGGCTACGCGGGATCGGGGAAGACCGAGCTCGCCCGCTTTCTCTCCGAGATCAGCGGGTGGCCGCTCTTGGATAAGGACCCGATGTGCCGCCCGTTGGTGGAGTCGCTTCTGGTCGCTCTCGGATCGAACCGCAACGACCGGCACACCGAGACCTACCGTTCGAAGGTCCGGCCGCTGGAATACGAATCGCTGATGGCGGCGGTCAACGCGAACATCGACTGTGGGATCTCGTCGATCGTCACCGCGCCTCTCATCGCCGAACTCAGCGACGAGGGCTGGATGAGGCGCCTTGAAAGCCGCTGCGAAGCCCGCGGAGTGACGGTGGCACCGGTGTGGGTGCGATGCGACGTCGATTCGATGAGGGACTACATCAGCTACCGATCGGCCGCTCGCGACACCTGGAAGTTGGACAACTGGGCGGAGTACGTCGCCGGCCTAAACGTGGAGCTCCGGCCAGTCGTCGACCACCTGGTAGTGGACAACCGGTACGGCGCCGCGGTGGCGATGGCAGACCGGGCGCGGCTGGCGCTCGGGGCGGCACGCTCATGAGCCCCCAAGGAGTGATCCTCTACGGGCCGCCAGCCTCCGGCAAGGACACTGTCACGCGCGCCTTGGCCGCGCTCGATCCCACGTTCACTCTGTTCCCTCGGGTGAAAGTCGGGCCCGGCCGGTCCGCCGGCTACCGGATGGGCACCCCCGAACAGCTGGCCCAGCTGCGGGCGACACCAGGCGCAGTGGTCTACGAGAACAGCCGGTACGGCAGCACGTACGTAACGGACCGACCCGGTCTGGATGCTGCGTTCGCGGCCGGCGTGCCGGTGATGCACCTGGGCCAGGTCGACGGGGTGCGGGCCGTGCTCGACGGCTACCCGGGACGCTGGCTGACCGTCCTGCTGTGGTGCCCGCGGGAGACGACCGCAGCCCGGTCGGCCAGCCGGGGCGACATCGACACCCCCGCGCGGCTGGCTGCATGGGACGCTACCGAGACTGACCTCACGGCCAACCCGCACTTCCAGTTCGACCTAACCATCCATACGGACGAGGTCGCGCCCGAGGCAGCGGCCGCGCAGATCCGTCAAGCGCTGTCCAGCGAGCTGGTGCTCGTGGACTTCGACGACACGCTGATCGACCGGCTCGCCGCGGTGACGGCCTGGGTGACCAGGTACTGCGTGGGGCACGGCCTGGGTCCGGGGGTCGAGCAGCGGATGCTCGATGCCATGCGGATCCGGGCGGACCTGGACGTGATCGAGGGTCTGTGCGCCAAGCTCGGCCTCCCGGAGTCGGCCGGCGAACTCTGGTCGCGGTACGAACCGGAGCTCGCAGCGGCGGTGACGCCGTTTCCCGGTGTGTTCGAGGCCCTGGCCGCCGTACGGGAGGCCGGCCACCAGGTCGTCGTCGTCACCAACGGCGGCGCCCAGATCCAGCACGCGAAACTGGCCGCGTCCGGCATCGCCGGTGTGGTCGATGCCGTGTGCATCTCCGAGGAGGTCGGTGCCCGGAAGCCGCAAGCCCGGATCTTCGAGGCCGCGGCGGCCAGCGTCGGCCGGGACCTTGCCCAAGGTGGGTGGATGATCGGGGACAACGCCGAGTTGGACGTCCTCGGCGGCCGCGCGGCCGGTCTGCGCACCGTCTGGGTCTCCCACGGCCGGTCGTGGCCCGGGGGCGAGGAGCCCGACTACATCGCACGGGACGTCCCGGACGCCCTGGACCACATCCGCGGAGGCACCCGGTGATGGATCGGCAGATCACGGTCGGCATCCTGCACCCCGGCAGTATGGGCGCGGCCGTCGCGGCGCGCGCCCTCGTGAACAGCGGCCAGGTGCTGTGGTGCCCGCAGGGGCGTAGCTCCGCGACGGCGGCCAGGGCGGAGCAGTTCGGGCTAACGGCGGTACCCTCGCTCGACGACCTGGTGGGACGGGCGGACGTGGTGCTGAGCCTGTGCCCGCCGGCCGCGGCGGAGGATGTCGCGCGAGAGGTGGCAGAGCTCAACTTCACCGGCCTGTACGTGGAAGCGAACGCGATCAGTCCGCAGCGGGCGGCGCGGATCGCGCAGTTGCTCGGCGAGACGGCCCGCGCGGTGGTCGACGGCGCGGTGGTCGGCTCGCCGCCGGTCGGTACGAAGCGGCCCCGGCTGTACCTCTCCGGGCCGGTGGACGAGGTCAGGTTGGTCGAGCGGCTCTTCTCCGGCACCACGGTGTCGACCCACATGCTGGGCGAGGAGATCGGGCAGGCCAGCGCGCTGAAGGTGTCCTACGCGGCTTTTCAGAAGGCGTCCCGAATGTTGGCCGCGCTGTCCTACGGCCTCGCCCGGGAGCACGGCGTCGACCAGGCGCTGCTCGATGTCGCCGGCCAACGGGCCGGCTCGTACCTGACGGAGACGGACTACATCGGCAAAACGGCTGCCCGAGCGTGGCGGTGGGGCCCCGAGCTGGAGGAAGCAGCGGACACGATGGCCGCCGCCGGCCTTCCGAACGGCTTGCTCCGCGCGGCCGCATCCACGCTCAGCCAGTGGGCCGACGCCAAGGACACCAAGCTGTCGGCCGACCAGGCACTGGACGAACTACTCCGTGTGGAGGCTGAGTCGTCCAGCCGACACGCGGAACCCGAACGGTCCGAGGAATCAGGGAGACGAATAGGCTGATCCAGGCGCCTGCACTGGGCGCCACCGAAGTCCAGAAACAGCAAAAGCAGCCCAAGATTGGCGTCTGTGGGGCTGCTCAGCTGTCTACTCAGTCGTTGCCGACGGTACCAGGTGTACCCGGGATCCGGCGAGAGACACCCGTCTCTCGCCCGCTCGGGCTACCCCTGGAGTCCGGCCGGTGGCGGCGCCCCTTAGAGAGGTAGCGCCCCCCGTTGCTCCACCCCGTCACCCTGCGGCGGAACCGTGTCTCCCCGGCCCGCCCCTCCCGTTCCTCCCAGTCGCTCGGCCGTCCTGCCACCCGCAGACTCCCGCCCGCAGCGGGCGAACTCTGTCCACAGGCTCGCACTGTCATGACTGGCTGCATGTTCACCCAGCCCACCCGGTCGAGTGATGCACGCCACTCGATCCCGCGTCACACCGAGTCCGCTTCTTCGGCCTCTATGCGCGTGACCCGAAATCTCTCTCGCCCCTGCCCGGCCGCCCAGGCCAGGTTCACCATCAACACCGGATCGGAGGTGCCCCAGTGAAGATGTCCGACTCCGAGTTCACCGGCTCCTCGATCGTGCGGGCCTGGGAGCCGCCCGAGGAAGTTGTCGTCCCCTACGCCCTGGCGTACTCGCCCGGCCTCCAGCCCGAGGACTACGGCGTGCTGATCCGGCTGTTGCTGCGGGACCCGGGCCAGCCGTCCGGCATGCCCGCGCTGGCCGCGGAGTTCCAGGCGACCGGCTGGAAGATGGGCGAGAGCCGTCTGCGCGGGGTGATGAGTCGCCTCCAGAAGGCCGGCCACGTCAGCCACGTGCGGGACGGCTACGACGAGGTGGCCCGGCGCCCGAAGTGGAAGTTCATGGTCTACCGGAACCCGGCGAACAACTCCGCCTACGTCACCAGGGGCGCCCAGAGCGCCGAGGCATCGTCCCAGGTCAACCCGATGGTGCGGAATCCAACGCATGAGTCCGGGCGGCCCGGTACTCACCCTGCGATTTCCAACGTCTGTGCAGGTCAGGCCAACACTGCGATTTCCAACGCGTCGGAGACTCACCCGTTGGATTCCAACGCGTTGGAATCCAACGTCTGTGCAGGTCAGGCCGACACTGCGATTTCCAACGTGGTTCCACACCTCCAGGAGGAGGTAACTACCTCCTCCCCCAACCCCCTCACGGACACCTCCGGTCTCAGGCCGGCTTCGCCGGGGGAGGAGGAGGTGGTGGTCTTCGACCCCGAGGAAACCGCGGCCGCCGTCCGGCTGCTCCAGCTGCTCCCGTCTCCGTGGTCGGTGGGCAGGGCGAAGGCGAAGACCCTCGCCCCGGCGCTCCTGGAGGCGATGGCCGATCAGGGCTGGCCGAGGGTGACCGAGCTGGACGACCGCACGCGGCGGCTGCTGATGGAGCAGCTGACCAAGAACCCGGGCGGCATCAAGAACCACGGCTCGATCCTGGAGCGGGACCGGATCCCGAACCTGCCGCTGGCGGAGATCGTGCTGGGCACGTCGGGCATCCCGTCGCAGAGCGGTGGGGAGTCCCGGCCGCCGCGGCTGCCGAAGGCGGACCCGGACTTCAAGCCGGTCCCGGCTCCGGCCGAGGTGGCCAACCTGCTGGCCTCGCTTCGCAAGCCGAACATCTGACCCTGCCCGACCCTCGACAGCACGACACGGCCGCCGGAAGAACCTTGCCAGGCCCCGGCGGCCGTGTCCGAACCCCAGGAGTGAACCCGTGGAATCCACCGCGAGCGTACCCACCCAGCACACCCCGGACGAGATCGACTGGGCCGACACCGAGCCGCCGGCCGAGGAAACGTCGCCGAAGGCCCGGCGTCGCAAGGCGAAGCCGGAGCAGGCCGAGACCGGCTTCGAGCGGGTGCCGCCGGGCGGCCGGGAGAAGGACCTGGTGGCGGAGCAGTCCGTCCTCGGCGGCATGCTGCTGGCGGCGTCGGCCATCATCGACGTCTCCAACGTGCTCAGCCCGGACGACTACTACCGCCCGGCGCACCAGACGATCCACCGCGCGATCCTCGACCTGCACAAGCGCAAGGAGCCGGCCGACCCGATCACCGTCGCCCGCGAGCTCGGCAAGCTCGGGGAGCTGGAGCGCGTCGGCGGCGCCGGCTACCTGCACACCCTGGTCAACTCGGTGCCCACCGCGGCGAACGCCGAGTACTACGCCGAGGGCGTGCGCGAGCAGGCCGTGCTGCGCCGCCTGGTGGAGGCCGGCACCCGGATCGTCGGCATGGGCTACGCCGGTGAGGGCGAGATCGACGAGATTGCCGCCGGCGCTGCCGCCGAGATCGCGGCCGTGGTGGAGACCCGCGGCAGGGAGGACGACTTCGTGCTGCCGCGCGACACAGTCGGCACCACCCTCGACAACATCGAGGCCGCCGGCACCCGCGAGGGCATCACCGGCGTGCCGACCGGGTTCGCCGACCTGGACGCGCTCACCCAGGGCTGGCAGCCCGGACAGGTGATCATCGTCGCGGGACGGCCGGGCCACGGGAAGTCGACGGTGGCCATGGATTTCGCGCGGGCCTGCACCATGCCGCGCAACTCGGCGGACCAGCTGATCGAGGGCGCCGGGCTGCCGGCCGCGTTCATCACGCTGGAGATGTCGGTCGACGAGCTGAACATGCGGGCCCTGTCGGCGGAGGGCAAGGTCGGGCTGCACCACCTGCGGGCCGGAACGCTGGACGACGCCGCCTGGCAGCGCCTGGCCGTCGCGGCCCCGCGTTACGGCGAGGCCCCGCTCTACATCAACGAGTCCGCCCAGTCGCTGCCCGAGATCCAGGCCAAGTGCCGCCGGCTCAAGCACCGCGTGCCGGCGCTGTCGCTGATCATCATCGACTACGTCCAGCTCATCACCGCCGGCACCAAGCGGCGCGGTGACGACAACCGCCAGCAGGAGGTCTCCGACATCAGCCGCTCGATCAAGCTGCTGGCCAAGGAGCTCGGCATTCCGATCATCATCCTGGCCCAGCTCAACCGCGGCCCCGAGATGCGCACTGACAAGACCCCGATGGTCGCCGACCTGCGCGAATCCGGCTCGCTGGAGCAGGACGCCGACATCATCATCCTGCTGCACCGCCCCGACGCCTACGAGAAGGAGCACCCCCGCGCGGGCGAGGTCGACCTGATCGTCGGCAAGCACCGCAACGGCCCGACCGCGACGATCACGCTGGCCGCGCAGCTCCACTACAGCCGCTTCGTCGACATGACCCGCGACGTGGCCTGATCACCAGATGGCCCCGGGAAGGGGCCTGACGGCCCTCTGGCGGCCCGAACCCCCTCCCCGGCTCCGCCGCTCCGTCCGGGGCCAAGATCGGCCGCCAGGAGACGATCTAGAGCCTCGCCCGGGACGGCTGTTCGAAAACGGCCGCCCGGGCGGCGGGGGCGCCTCGCGCGTGCTCGCGCGCGAAGCCACCCGTCAGGGGCCTACGGCCGTCCGGGAGAAGCGCAGCGACCGGGTTCTGGACAGGGTTCTGGATATAGAGCAGCACCCACGCTGCCAGGGTGGCAGCACCGGTGCTGCCACCCCCCTCCGTTCGGCGGGGGTGTTCGAAGGGGTCTGCGGCGGCCGCCTCGCCGGGTCCGCGGCGAGGCGGCCGGGCTCGCGCGTCGCGCGCGAAGACCACCTGTAGGTGGCCTTCGGCGTCCGGGAGGGCGCGTTTACTTCTCTGACCACTTCTCTTAAATGGTGTCCGCCTGGTGCGGCCACCCCCGTCCGCGTGGTGCGGCCACCCCTGCCGCCGGAACGAGCCGGCCACGACGCCGTCGGCCTCGCGCGCGACGACCACCTGTAGGTGGCCTTCGGCGTCCGGGAGGGGCTCGACGCGTTCTCTCACTACTTCTCTTAAGGGTGTCCGGCTCATGGGGAGACCCCCCGTCCGCGTGGTGGGGAGACCCCCGTCCGGCTGGTGAGTAGACCCCCTGGTCAATCCGAGCGGCTCGGAACCATCCTCGCGGGTTAGCAAAACATTAGATCCAGACTTAGAAACTGCACTACGATGGGTGACAGGAGGTACGACATGACCGAGGGGATGGACCCGATCGACGCGCTGCTCGCGGAGATCGACGAGGAGGAGCTCCCGCCGCCGGCCGAGCGCAAGCGGCTGCGCCTGGCGGCGAAGCTGACCCGGGGCCGGGTGGCCGAGCGGGTCGGGGTGAGGGAGGAGACGATCTGGGCCTGGGAGACCGGGCGCAGCGACCCGCGGCCGCCGCAGCGCGGTGACTACGCTCGGCTGCTGCGTGGCCTGGCCGCCCGCTTCCCCGCGCCCCAGCCGCCGGTGGCGGCCGTGGTGCCGGAGGCGTTCGCCGCCGTCCCGGTGGCCGAACAGCCGGCCCCGGCCGCGTCGACCGCGCAGCCGGTGATGCTGGACCAGAACCCGGACGGCTCGCTGCTGATGGCGGCGCCCGCGCCGTGTGTGCAGTGCGGGCAGCCGTCGGTCTACCGCGCCCAGGGCCACCCGATGCACCTGGGCGGGTTCTGCCGCCCCTCCGCCGCCCCGGCCGTCCAGCAGCAGCCCGCCCCCGTCGGCCCGGCCGCCGCGGCGGCGCCGGAGCCGACGGCCTCGGTCGCTCCGGTCGCTGCGCCCCGCCAGGCCGCCCCTGCGACCGGCCCGGCCGCCGCGCCGCGCCGTACGGCGACGTCGTTTCGGGCGCGCAAGGCCCCGGCGAAGACGGCGGCCGCCGATGCCGGGCCGGCGGACTGGGAGACCGCGGCCGCCGCGCGGTTCCCGGCAGGTCCGCTCGCGGTGCTGGACGTCGCCCCCGACGGCAAGGCGCTGCTGGCCTACCTGGCCGACGGCACCGTGGCGGAGACGGCGCCGGCGGTACGCACGCTCGCCGCCGTGGTCGAGTGGGCGCTGCAGATCAAACTGGGCTCGCCCCGGCTGCACCGGCACGGCCGGGACGGCGACGCCCTGGTCGTGCTCACCGACGCCGCGCTGGCCGAGATCGGCCTTCCGCCGCTCGGCCGCGACGAGAAGACCGAGTACGTCCCCCGGCTCGGCCAGCTGCCGAAGACCCACAAGGCCGTGAAGGCCCTGGAGAAGGCGGGGTGGCTGCTGACCCAGCGCGGTCTCGGCCCGTGGGCGCGGATCTACCGCACCCCCGAGGACGGAAAGCGCCAGTGCGTCCAGCTGTGCATCCCGGCCTGGCACGCCCTGGGCTCCGGCGGCTGGAGCATCCCAGACGGCCTCGACGCGGCTGACCTGGCCCGTCTGCTCGGCACCTACGCGAAGCGGGTGCTCACCCCGCGCGGCTCCACCGCCTCCAGCGGCCTGGAGCTGGTCACCGCGCTGCGCCCGCCGACCATGGCGGTGCGCACCGAGGCCGGCTGGAAGTCCGGGCCGGTGGAGGGCTCCCGGCAGCGGGCACTGGAGCCGGCGCCGCCGGAGGTGCCCTCGATCCACCCGCTCGCCCAGGGCCGCGCGGCCGACGGGGAGCTGGTCACCGAGGCATGGGACTGGTTCCGCGAGCTCACCGCCGAAGAGGCCGCGGCACCGTTCGCGGTGGGCCTGGACGTCAACACCGCCTTCCTGGCGGCGGCGGGCCGCCTCTCCCTGCCCCTTTCCGACGCAGTGCACGAGCTCAACCCGGTCTTCGACAAGAAGATCCCCGGCTCCTGGCTGGTCGACCTCTCCCACGTGGAGACGGACCCGCTGCTGCCCTCGCCGTTCTCCCAGGACGGCGAGCGGCCCACCGGCCCCGCCTGGTACTCCACGGTGAAGGTGGCGTACGCGGTCGAGCTCGGCGCCACCGTCCAGCCGCTGGAGGGGTGGCTGCGGCACGAGCACGGGCCCTACCTCGACCCGTGGCACAAGCGGCTGCGCCAGGCGTACGTCGACACCATGGCTGCTCTCGGCATCCCGCTCGACCTGGCCGACCGCGACCCGGCCGCGTTCCTCGACGCGATGGCCAACCTCAAGACCATCGGCGACCCGGCCGAGCTGGCTGTCCTGGCCGCGATCAAGCAGACCGCGAAGTCGACCATCGGCGCCTTCCGCCAGCGCCCCAGGGGCCAGCGCAACTACAAGCCGGGCGAGCCCTGGGCAGCCCTGGAGCGGCCGACCTGGGAGCCGCTGACCCGCGCGCTGGTCATCGACACCGCCACCGTCAACCTGCACCGCAAGCTGCGCAAGATGCACAGCGAGACGGGCCTGCGCCCGGTCGCGGTGCTGTCCGACTGCGCGGTCTTCGCCTCCCCCGGCTCCGGCGCGCTCGACGTTCTCACCCGCCCGGACGGCACCCTTACCACCGCGCTGCGCCTCGGCGTCAGCCCCGGGCACGTGAAGTTCGAGGGCTCCCGGTCGATCGCGGAGATCGTCGAACTGCTCGCGGACGGGGCGAACCCGGCCAGCAACATCAAGCCGGGCGGCGTCGTTTCCGACGACGAGTAGCACCCGTGCGGCCGGGCCACGAGGTCCGGCCGGCCGTGGCCATCAGCAGCGGCTGCCGACCGGCGGCCGGAACACCAGGGAGGGACCGCATGGACCAGGACCCGCAGGCCGGGCAGCTCGCCGTCGACCCCGACGCCGAACGCATCGCCGACGCCTTGCGCAGTAGCCCGCACATCGCCACCACCACCGCCGGACCCGGCGACACCGTCCTGTTCACCACTACCGGCGGCACGGCCTACCGGATCAGGCTGAACAGCACTTCGCCCCTCACCGACGCCCCCATGACCGAGCCGATCCCGACGGAGGCGGTGGCCGCGGCGATCCTCAACCACCCCGCGTTCGTGGTCGCGCTTCCCGACGAGGACGTCCCCGTCCTTCCCCGCTTGCCCGAGCCGCTGCCCGAGTCGCTGCCCGTGCAGGGCATTACCGTCCAGAGCCGGGAGGGCTTCTTCTACCACCTGACTTTGGAGCTCGACCTCACCCAGGCCGCCACCGCCAGGCGGGAGCCGCCGGCCCCGGCCGCCGACACCATCCACGCGCGCGCCGAGCAGCTCGCCGTCGCCTACTGGAACCGCACCAGGACGGGCCAGGCCGCCTGGATCCGCCTGAAGCCGGAGATCCGGGCTGAGCTGACCGAGAAGGCCGGCACCTGGCTGCAGGCGGCCGAGCAGGCCGGCCTCGTGCCCCCGGCCACCGCGCCGAGCAGCGAGCACGCCGCGGTGCTGCTGGACGACCAGGGCACCGTCTGGGCCCAGGTGTCCACCAGCGACCAGGGCGACGACCTGGTGCTGCCGTTGGTGTACGCCCGGGAGGAGGCCGTCCACCGCCACGACCTCGAGGACCAGGGCCACCGCCTCACCCACATCGGCTGGACCCGCTGACCCTTGGCCTGCCCGGCGCTGGCCGCCGGGCAGGCCGCCCACCACCGCACTGCCACCCTCCACGGAAGGAGACCTCGATGGGGGAGATCGACGAGGGCCTGGAGCGCGCCGAGCGCACCCGCCCGATCCCGCAGTCCACCGCCGCCCGGATGCGCTTCCTCCTCAAGGGCGCCAAGGGCTCCACCAAGCAGCTCGCCCAGGACCTCGGCGTCAGCCAGCGCACCGTGCAGCGCTGGCTCAAGGGCCAGGGCACCCCCAAGCCCGCCGCCGCGAAGAAGGTCGAGCAGCAGGTCCGGGCGAAGTGGCAGCCGAGGGTGAAGGACCGCACCCGCAAGGCCGCCGAGAAGAACGGCTTCACCCTCCACATCAGCGGCGCCTTCGGCTTCACCTCCTCCGCCGGCTCCACCGACGACCCCCGCGACCGGGTCCTGGAGAACCTCAAGATGCCCGGCAGCGTCGCCCAGGCCCTCTACGAGCTGCGCGACGCCGGAGCCACCGAAGCCGAACAGGAAGAGCTGCTCGCCAACGCCCTGCGCGAGCACTACTTCAAGGACAACGGCCACCGCGCCCGCGGCGTCTCGAAGGTCGAGCTCAACAGCCTCAACTGGATGGACATCGAACTCTGACCCCCTCCGTGTCGCCAAAAACACCGTCCCGGCCGCTCTCAAGCGGCCGGGACTTTCTATTTGCGCGACCCGAACAGAAAACGCCGACGAAATTCGGAGAACGAAATGAGTGATCGCTTCGACCACACCGCCGAGGCCGATGAGTCGCAGTCCGCGGCTGTCGTCACAGGCTCAGCAGCAGGTCCCGGACCGCTGCAGGCCGGGACAGGAACGGGTGGTGGCCGGCGTCGAGCTCGACGACGCTGCCGGCCCGACGGGCGAACCCGCGCTGCAGCCGCGGCGGGGTGCCCCGGTCCTGGGCGCAGACGAGGTACGTCGAGGGCAGTCGCTGCCATGCGGCCGCCCCGACCGGCTGCCCGGTCACCCGCACGCTCTGCCGGGCGAGGTGGTCCGCCGCCTGCGCCTGGACCTCGGGGTCACAGTCCTGCAGGAACGTGTCCACGAGCAGCTCAGGGCGGACCCCGAACGTGCCGGCGTCGGAGTCGATGTCGAGGGCCGGGGATGGGCTGCCGTCCCCGAAGTCCGACAGGCTCTGCCCGACCTCGGGCAGGTAGCTGGAGACCAGCAGCAGGTGGCGTACCGACCCGATTCCGGCAGCGGCTTCCGCGGTGACGACACCGCCGTAGCTGTGGGCGACCACGACGGTCGGCTCGTCGCCGGCCTGCAGCACCTGCCGCACCGCGGCAACATCCTCGGGCAGTCCCGGACCGCCAAGGCCGCCGGGCAGACCCGCCTCGCCGCAGCTCGGCAGCGCCGGGGCCACGCTCGGCACCCCCCGCTCCTGCAGCAGCTCGGCGGTGCGGTGCCACCACCACGGCCCGTCCCGCACGCATGCCCCGTGCACGAACACGACTCTCATCGCCACCTCCACGTTGACCTCGACTGCCCCTGTCGACTGTCGGAGCGGCTCGCCGCAGCGCCAAGCCCGCGCCCTTCGATCTTGCGGCCACCGGCGATCCGATCGACCTCAGCACCCGGGCCCCTCGTCGTGTATGCACCATTCTGGTCCCGAAGCAAGCACCCAGGTGCTCTCAAATCTCGGGTTCTGGTCCAACTTCTGTGGTGTGCCTACTCCCTGTGACGTTGATCTTGCCGGAACGTCCCCCGAAATCGTCTGGAAACGGCCGGTGGCGACGGCGTTCGGGCTCATGGTTCTGGGCTGTGCGCGAGGTACTGCTCCGGCTGGAAGAGCTGCTCTTCCTGTCGGCTCCGGAGATCAGGGTGGTGTCGGTGCAGGACGACGGCGACGTGATCCGGGTCGGTGTCAGATCCCGGACGGCGAAGGCTTGCTGCCCGGGCTGCGGGAGCTGGTCAGGGCGGGTACACGGCTCCTACCTGCGGTTTCCCGCCGATCTTCCCGTGGCAGGACGGCGGGTGGTGTTGCGGCTTCGTGTCCGGCGGTTCGCGTGCGAGGACGCCTTGTGCGGGCGTCGGACGTTCGTCGAGCAGGTCGCGGGCCTGACCCGCCGACACAGCCAGCGGACCGAGCGAATGCGGTCGGCGCTGGCCGAGGTCGGCCTTGCGGTGGCTGGCCGCGCCGGCGCCCGCCTGGCCGACGTCTTCGGGGCGAGGGTCAGCCGGAACACAGTCCTGCGACTGGTCGACGCGCTCCCAGAACCCCAACCGCGGACCCCGCGGGTGGTCGGCGTCGACGAGTACGCGATGCGCAAGGGACGTGTCTACGGGACCGTCCTGGTCGACGTCGAGACCCACCGACCGGTTGACCTGCTGCCAGATCGCGAGGCGGGTACGGTCGCGGCCTGGCTGGCCGAACGCCCGGGGATCGAGGTCGTCTGCCGTGACCGTGCTCCGTTCTTCGCCGAGGGCGCCAGTATCGGGGCACCCACCGCCGTCCAGGTCGCCGACCGCTTCCATCTCTGGCGCAACCTCGGCGAAGCCGCGGAGCGGTGCATCTCCCGTCATCGCTCCTGCCTGCGCGCGACCACCGCTGATTCTGTCCCGGAGAAGGCAGAGGCCCCGGCGCCAGCGGCCGGCGGCTCGCCATGGCCCACCGGGCACCGCTTCGCCGACCGCACCCACGCCAAGCACGCCACCGTCCACGCGCTGCTGGCCGCCGGCCACAGCCGGCGCTCGATCCAGCGCCAGCTCGGCATGACCTACCGCACCGTCCAACGCCTAGCGGACGCCGCGAGGCCGGAAGACCTGTTCCAGGGGCAGTGGCAGAACCGCAGGACCAAGCTTGACGACTTCAAGCCGTACCTGAACGAGCGGTGGGCCGAGGGCTGCACGAACGCCTGGACCCTCTGGGAAGAGATCAAGACGCACGGCTACCGTGGCGGCTACGGAGCCGTCCGTGCCTACCTGCAGCCTTTTCGCACCACCCCGACCACACCGGCGGCCCGACCACCGTCGCCGCGGACCGTCGCCGGGTGGATCCTGACCCACCCCGACACCCTGCCGGAGAACGATCGACTCAAGCTGAAATCAGTGCTCGCGCACTGCCCTGAACTGGACGCGCTCACCGGTCACGTCCGCGCGTTCGGGAAGATGATCACTGAGCTCCAAGGCGACCGGCTCCCGCAGTGGATCGAAGCGGTCCGCGCCGACGACCTGCCGAGTCTCCACGCCTTCGTCAACGGCCTGGAACGAGACCTTGCCGCAGTCACCGCCGGCCTGACACTGCCCTGGAGTTCGGGCGTCGTCGAGGGCCACGTCAACCGGATCAAGATGCTGAAGCGGCAGATGTATGGACGCGCCGGCTTCGCGCTCCTGAGGAAGCGAGTTCTCCTCGCGTCCTGAACCTGAGCCGGTTGGCAGCTACTCCACGAGTCCGAAGCCGTCCGGGAACGCTTCCAGGAATTCACGGCGGCCGGGATCGGTCTCGGCCTCGGTCATTGCCTCGATCACCTGCTGGAACTCTCCACGCTGGGAGTCCGACAGGCGATCCACCACCGCGGCGACACCCTCCAGTGCCTTAACCGCATCGTCCTGATCCATGTGATCATCGTCCGCGCTCTCGACGAACCAGACGAGGTCCACCAGCGCCTCCGCCAGGGCGCGGGTCAGCGAAGGGTACTGCGACATGGACGATCCCCCCGAAGGTGATGGCTGCAGAACTCTCCGCGCACCCAACCACATGCAGCCGACAACACTCACCGTCACCTCGCCACAGAAGTTGGACCAGAACCAAATCTCGACGACATCACTCTCACGTGGCATCGAGCGCTCTCGCCGCTCGGCGACAGGTGCTGTCGCAACTCAACTCACGTATGGAGCCACAGGACCATCACTCGCCCACTCCGGCGTCGGACGCCGCGGCGGCGGGCGTCGGGTACAGCAGCTCGGCGGTGTCGAAGGCGGCGCGCACCATGTTCACAGCCCACTTCGGGGGCAGAGCGGAGCCGGTCAGCTCGCCGTGGGCGAGCTTGTTGCGCAGCTGGCGGCCGGAGTCGAGCCGGTCGGCGAGGTCGGCCGTGATGACGCCGGTGGCGGCGGCCTGCTCGATGAGCTGCTGCAACGTCTTCTTCTTGGCGCCCAGGTGCTCGGCGAGGGCGCGCTCCAGCGCGAACAGCCTGCGCGCTCGGGCTCTTGCGGACCTGGGCGGCGGCGGCCTCGATCCGCTCCCGTGCCTCGGCCGGCAGATCGCGGGCCGTGTCCGGGTGCAGCTCCAGCCGCTCATCCTGCGGGCGCAGCCAGCGGGCGGGGATGGTGTGGACGACCTGGCCGGGGAACGCGATGGCCTTCCCGTCCGCGTCCCTGACGACGCCGGTGATCTCGTACTCCTGGCCCTCGGCGAGGTCGAGACCGGTGGCCTGTTCGGCGGTCAGGCGCAGCGCGACCCTGCCGGCCGGGACGTTCCGGCTGACCTGCACCGTGCCGGGCTCCTCGCCGAAGCCGGTCACCGTCACCGTGACGCGCTTGCCGCGGACGAGGTGCAGCTGCATGTCCGCCAGCCACTGCTCGGCGCCCGCGCCCGCCGCCGGCGCCGGGAGTCGCTGGGGGATGCTCGCGATGTAGGTCTCGCCGACCACGACGTCCCCGGTGCGCATCGCCGTCTCCTCACGCGTGCCTGTATCCATCGTGCCGGGCCGGCGGCCTTCGGTGCTCCGGGTTCGGCATGGTCGGGGGCACACGAAGCTGGAAGACTGGTGATCATGACCGCCGACCGGCGCCCCCTGTGGCAGCCCTTCTCCGAGCCTTCCACCGACCAGCCGCCGAGCGAGGAACGCGAACGGCTGCTCCCGGTGGAGCGCTCGCTGTTCCAGGAGCCGCCGTCCTCGGAGCCCGATCTCCCCCGCCAGAGCGCTGCCGGTGCGCGCAGGCCGCTCGGTCCCGGCGGGCTCACCTTCACCGCGGCCGGTTAGTCCGCCGCAGTCGGGCCGGTGAGTTTCGCCCGTCGAACCTCCCCACCGCAGGTCACAGCAGTGGCCCGCCGCCCCCAGGCAGGGAGCGACGGGCCACCGGGCCGCACGGCTACGCCTGGAACTCAGCGCTCTTCACGCCGTAGAACGTGGCGTTCGCCGGCCGGTTCTTCTCCAGCTCGTCGGCCAGCTGCGTCCACCCGTCACCGCGCCGCACCACCCCGAGGAACTTCCCCAGCGCCTCCTTGTCGTCCCACAGCTCCTGCGCCGCGCTGATGATCAGCGACTTGAGCCGCTCGTTCTCGCTCACTGCGTTCCCTCCCGGTCGTTGGACAGGCACAGCCCTACCCGCTGGTGATCGCCAATGAACACGGAGTCAGCGCGGGCCGCGGCTGGCCGCCTCCAGACCGAGCACGCGGGCGGCCTCCATCACGGCGGCCAGCACCGGCAGCTCGCTCTCGAAGTCGCCCAGCACCGAGGAGGGCATCGCCGCGGCCACCGAGCACACGGCGACCAGCGCGATCCGCTCACCCATCACCAAGACGGGCAGACCGTCGGCGACCACGCTGCCAGCGACGACGTCGGCGCCGAGGTCGTACGCCAGCTCCTCGTCCAGCTGTCCCTCGCCACCCGGAACGACCTCCCGCCCGGACGCCCGCTCCACAGCGTCGGCCGCGCGCCCCAGTACCGCGCGGTGCCCGGCCACCGGCTGCCGGGCCGCGAGCTCCCGCACCCACTCGGCCGCCCTGCGCCCCGCCTCCGACGCTTCGGCGAGCACCTCGTTCACCGCCTGCTGCTCCCGCTGCTCCTGGTCCTCGTCCTCGGCGGTCACCGGCAGGACGGTCATGTTCGTCATGACCGGAGAACTCACCAGCACCGTCAAGGTCACGCAAGGCCGGTGGGTTTCGCCCCGCAAGGCGGTGAGTTCCGCCCCGCCAACCTTTCCACCGCAGGTCAGCCCGTACGCGGCTGCGCATTGCGCCACGCGCATCCCGCACCCTGCGCATGGCGCCGGCCGCCGTTCGTACGACGCTGCGCCGCACCCCGCAAGGCGGTGAGTTTCGCCCCGCCCAAACTCCCCACCGCAGGTCAGAGCATGTGCGAAGCCACCCGCAATCCGGCCCGCTCCCGCGTATCGCCCGGCCGGAGGGCCAAGGACCCGGCACCCCGCGCCAGGCGACCGCCCGCACCGCAAGCGCAGCTGTCCCGCACCCGCGTTGCGCATGCGCGACGGTGCCCACCCGCACCGCAAGCAGTCCTTGCGGGACGCGCAGACCCAAGGCGAGCCTGGCCTTGCGGGGCGGTCCGCGGCGAAGGCCGGCGCCGTGCTGCACCGGCCAGTCCCGCGCCGCACCGTGCAGCGCCCCAGACAGAGCCGCCGACAGGGAGCAGCACCAGGTCGTGCTGCACCCGCTGCACTCTCCGCCCGGAGTGCAGCACGCCCCGGGACAACCTGGCCGAGCGCGCTGCAGAACCCCCCTTGTCCCGCCCGCCAGGCCCGGGGGGTTTCGCCCCGGCGCCGACCGCCGGGGCGAAACCCGACCCGGGCGCTGACCTCGGCGGCTACCATCCCGGACATGGACAGCGCCCCGCCGACCGCCGCCACCGACCAACCGGCCGACAGCGCGGCACCGGCCCGGCAGTGCGCCCGCCCCGGCTGCTCGAACCCGGCGCCCAAGGGCCCCACCGGCCGGCCACGCACCTACTGCTCCCGCTCCTGCCGCAGCAAGGTCGACCGGGCCAAGGCCAAGGCCCGCGAAGCAGCAGCCGAGACCGCTGCACCGCTGCCCGCTCCGGCCGCTGCACCCGTCCCCGCTGCTGCACCGGACCACGCTGCACCTGCTGCACCAGCAGGCGCTGCACCTGCTGCACCCGCGGCCGCCGTCCCGGCCGGGGACGACCGCTGGGGCGAGGACGGCCAACACCTCCTTGGCCTCGCCGACGCGCTGCGCCGCAAGCTCACCTGGTTCCTGGAGGAGACCGAGACCGGCGACCCGGTCGCCGCCTTCAAGGAACTGGCCCTGCGGCTGCCCGGCTACAGCCACCGCGTCTACTCCGCTGCCCAGGAGATCCGGGACAAGACCCGCTGGCCCGACCTCACCGAGCGCGAACGAGTCAACCGCCGCATGCGCGAGCGGATCGACATCTGGGACAACGACACCGCCCCGGCCGACGACGACCAGCCCGACAGTTCCGCCCCGCGAGGCGAAACCCCGACCGACACCGACGACCAGGAGCAGCCTGCGGCCGCGGCGCCGGCCGCAGCCGCCCCTGCCCCGCCCGCCGCGCCGGTTGCCCTGCCCCGCCAGCAGACGGACAACCCGCCGAGCGTCCCGCCGGAGCCGTACCTGCGCGGCCTCGGGCGGTTCGACCTGATCCAGAACATCAGCACGCTGATGCAGCAGCCGGGCTGGGACCTGGCCGGGTGGACCCGGGCCCCGGGCCTGTTCTACGTCCGCAAGGCCGGCCGGGCGCTCGCCTGGATCGAGCACGGCGCGGCCCGCCTGGACGGCTGGGCCCTGGTGATCGACGGCCGCTTCGTCGCCGGCCCCGCCGACCGGAGCCGCCCGCTGGTCGCCGGCACCGCCGAGCTGGCCGCCCTGCTGGCGCGCCAGGCACTGGAGGAGGGGCTGATCGACGCCGACACCGCCCCGGTCCTTGGCTGACCGGCCAATGCATCTTGTGAGGCGTCTTCGCGGACACCTTGTCAGGCGCCTTGTGGAGCGCCTACCCGGGTGTCTTGTGAGCACCTGACGATTCGCCCCGGCACGGTATAGCTCCAGGTCAGAACCTGTGTGGGGCGGTCCGGAAATGCCGACAACCCCTTCTCCTTCCTGGTCTTGGTGGGTGTGGTCGGTTGGTCGGTTCGGGGTTCGTGCCTGCGGCGGGCTGTTGGTCTTTTCGCGTCCGGCGGTGCCGGCCGCGGCCTGCGGGGCCGGGCAACGGCCGTCGACCAGCCCCGCGCCGGGTGCCACGTAGGTACCACCGCAGCTACCACCGCACGTACCACCGCAGGCAGCACCGCAGCTACCACCGCAGGTACCCCGCCGTCTTCGCGCACTGACGAGCGTTTCCGCAGCTCAGAGCCGGTTTCAGGCGCGCCGGAAAATCAGACAACCCCCTCTGTCTGTCCCTCTCCCCGGTTGCTGGTGGTGTGGTGGGTGCGGTTTGGGTGACGGTCCGGACGGCGGGGCTTCCGCCCTGCCGGGGGCTGTTGGGTGTTGGTGCGTCCGGCGGTGCCGGACGCACCGCCCGGCGAGCAGCTGCCCGACACCGGGCCGCCCCCCGGACTCGTTGAACCGCCGTGAGCAACCCGTCGTCCACCCGGCGCGCCCTCGGCCCCGGCGCCGCCCGCGCCCTCGGCCCCCAACGCCCCCCAGGCCGCCCACAGCCGTCCTGGGCAGCCCCGGCCGCCGTCCCGGACCCACCAGCCCGCCCGGACGCCCCGCAGCCCGCCCCACGGCCCGCCGAGCAAGCCGCCGACGCCATCGCCGCGCTGCGCCACGTCCGCACCCCAGCCGCCGTCCTCGAGTCCGCGCTCCACCTCGCCCAAGCCCTCCTCGCCCGGCCCGGCGAAGACCCGCTCCTCCTGGAGGCCGCCGAGGGCCTGGCCGCCGTCATCCCGCAGTACCTCCCCGCCGCCCGCACCGCACCCACGCCCCCGCCCGCCCGGCTGCGCACCGTCCCGCCCCCGACGACTCCGGCAGCACGCTTCCGGTGCCGCTTCCGATACCGCTTCCGGTCACCCCACCCCTTGATGGGGCGTCAACATAGGTCAGGCCCCTTGTCCAGGCCGTCCAGAAACGCCGACAACCCTTCTGTCGCCTGGCGCGGCTCCATCAGGGTCTCGCTCGGGCCACTCAGGCCCTTCGCCCAACCCCCGGGCTGTCCCCCGGCCCCCAGGGGCGTAGCCCGGTGCTCGCGCCGCGGCCGGGCTGCGGGCGGGGGCGGCGGGCGGGGGCGGCTGGCCGGTGCGGCGGGCGGGGCCGGTCGGTGGCGGCCGATGCGGGCGTGATCGACTTGTCGGCGGCGTGCGGTATGCAAAGCAGCCAGCCACCGCACCGCAGACAGCGAGGGGGAGCGCCGTGAGCGACCGTCAGCCCGCCCCGGGCACACCCGACCAACCCGACGGCCAGGACGCCGCCGCCACGCCGCGAGGGCGCACCCGCAGAGCGTCCAAGGCCAACCCCGGCGGCTCCAGCAACGACCTGCGCGCCGACGTCCTGCGCGCCCTCGCCGTCGTCAAGATCGCCACCCCTCACCAGCTCTGGCGACTGCTGCGCCCCCACGCGCTGGAGAACAAGTTCGCCAGGGCCGCGCTGAACGATCTGGAGAAGAAGCGGATCACCGTCAAGCACGGCACCGGCAAGGACGGCCGGGACATCTGGGGCATGACCACCGCCGGCCGCGAGGCGGCCAAGGCGCTGTTCCCCGACGGCCGGGACATGGGCGGCATCGCCCGCAAGGCTGGCACCAGCTCCGCCGCCGGGCACGCCCTGGCCGTCACCGAGACCATCATCAGCTTCGTGGTCGGCGGCACCGGCCCGAACGTCGACCCCAAGGGCATCCACGGCGACCGCACCGCCCCCGGCGTCGGGCCCGGCTTCGGCCGCATCGAGCAGTGGGCCACCGAGATCCAGCACCTCACCCCGCACAAGCCCACCGTCCGCGCCGACGCCGTTCTGCGCGCCCCCGACCACGGCCTCCCGGTGCTCCTGGTCGAAGTCGACCTCGACAACGAGTCCAACCCGATCGTCGCCAAGAAGCTCGACGACTACCGCGGCTTCTTCGACCACCGCCACCCGCTGCCCAACCCCCACTCCCGCGGCACCATCGGCTACCTGGAGTGGAAGAAGACCGAGCCGCACTGGCGCCGCACCTACCCCGACACCGGCCGCCCCGGCTACCCGCCGGTGGCCATCGTCCTCGGCAACCTCGGCGAGCGCGCCCTGCGCCAGCGCGTGAACGCCCTCACCGAGATGACCCGCCGCCACTGGCAGGGCCGGCACCTCGGCGACGGCTACTACGACCGCAGCGAAGCGATCCCGATCCTGTTCACCAGCCTGGAGCTGCTCATCGAACGCGGCCCGCTCGCAGCCGTCTGGCGCCGCGCCGGCCGGGGAGGCCCCCTCCAGCCCCTGCACGCCGCCCTCGACGACCACGACGGACCCGAGGCGTACGCCAAGCACCAAGAAGCCCAGCGCGCCCAGCAGCAGGCCGACCAGGAAGCCGCCGAACGCCGCCGCCAGGAACGCGAGCTCCTCGCCACCGCCTGCCCCGGATGCCACCGCACCGCCGACAAGTACAAGAACCCCCGATACTCCTCCGACGGCGAGAAGCTCTGCCACTTCTGCCAGCAGAAGGCCGACCAGGCCGCGCAGGCCGAAGCGGCCCAGCAGATCACCGAGGCCGCCAAGGAACACAGCGAGCGCGTCCAGATCGCCGAGAACGCATCCTTCCTCCGCACGGTATTCGGCCCACGCAAGCCGAAAGAAGCCCAGGAAAAGAAACGCTGAGAAACACCAGAAAATGCGGCGACTGCGAGCACGTTGATTCCCACGGCCAGCAGTCGCCGCACTTTCGTATCTAGTTTCGTCTCTGGTTGCGTATCTGGTTTCCTCTCTGGTTTCGTTTCTGGTTTCGTTTAGAGGCACCCCCCTGTTGCCCCCTGAGTGGCATTCCCGCAGCTCAGACCCGGTTAGTTCACTCCACCCGATGCCGACTTACCTCTGTGCGCCCCCTACCCTGCCGATGGAAGCGGTGGTGTGGGGTGGGGAGCGGGTGCGCACGTCGGCCCCGACGACGCTGCGCTGTGCCCTCTTCTTCTGGGGCCTGGCGGCCGGGCCGGGCGGCCGGTGGCCGTCCGGGAAGTCGGGCGCCGCCCGCCGCCCGACTTACCTGACCTGCGCCCTGCCTGATGGTGGGTGGGCGCTGGCAGGCCGGGCAGAGCGCTGCGCTGTGCCGCTCCTTCCTGCGTCCGGCTGGTGCCGGCCGCGCGTGGTGGTGCGGGGTCAGCGCCCCGGAGCCGGCCGCCCGTCAGCCCTCGACCGCCGGTGCCGACCCCGGCCCCGCCACAGCCCAGACCGCACCGCACTTGCGGCAGGAATTCCGGACAGGCCAATTCTGAAACACTCGTCACTTTCACCGGAAGTCCGAATCCATCGCCACGCGGCCAGTCCAACTGATAGAATCAGAACGCAGATTCCGACCCATTCACCGAAGCGTTGAGATTTCCGACTATCCCGGGCCCACACCCGTGCTGCGGCAGGATCTCCTGACGATGCTACTCTGATACACGCCTGAGCCTCGGCCACCCGACCACCCTACCCGGGGCATCCGGTCTAGACCGTGGACTAGACCAATCCGAGGGGAGTGAAGCCGACCCGCACGCGCCCCCAGTGCGCACCTCCCCCTAGTCAGCCTGTTGTGAGGTCAGCCAAAATCCCAGCTCAGCAATATAATGGGAGCTCAGCCACTGGAGGGAGTGGAGCGAAGCGGAGTGACC
>NZ_JBIWFT010000055.1:0-50602 GCF_044763205.1 Kitasatospora sp. NPDC096204 | reverse complement strand
TATTCTTCCTCGGCCCCATGCCCAAGGCATCGGCCGTTTCCGGCTCCGACGAAACCGATCCGTCAGGAACCGACTCGATCCGGTGGTCCGCCAGCGAGCTCATCAGTGTCTCCCTTGATCAGGGTGTCCACCGAATTCATGACACTCCCACTTCCCACGCTCGGTTGGACGGTCGCGGGTGTGGCCTGTTGCCCGTTGGGGCCCTGGTGGCGCATGGAAAGTCGGTCTGGCCGACTTCTCGTGCGCCCGCCTGTGGGCGTGCTTTATGGGGCGCTCTGGTTCCCCCAAAGGCCCGGGGTCGTGATTGGTGGGCGCAGGAAGTCGACCCGGCCGACTTCCTGCGCGGGGCTCTGAAATTCCTGGTGGCAGGCGAGGGTTCGAGAAATCCCTTGGTGCTGGGGGAGGAGATCTACTTGCCGACAGATCAGCCCGTGTGGTGCGCACAGGAAGTCGACCGGGTCGACTTCCTGTGCGGTGAGGGTGGGTTCGTCAGGCGACGGCTTGGCGGCGCCAGCGGCGGTAGGCGGGTTCCAGGCCGGAGAGGATCGTGTCGAAGCGGCGGGTGCTGGTGGTGGAGTCGACCTGGAGGCGGCTGATCTGGAGGGGGTGTGAGGGGAGGCGGGGGCCCAGGCGGTGGTCGGAGAGGAATCCGAGGCGGTAGCCGAGTTCCTGCAGGACGGTTTCAGCGCGGACGTCGTGGCCGCCGTCCGGGTAGGCGAAGGCGATCGGCGGTTCGCCCAGCCAGCGGGTGAGGGCCTCGTGGGCGCCGGTGATCTCGGTGCGCACGGTGTCGTCGTCGCAGCGCCCGAGGCAGGGGTGCCCCTGGGTGTGGTTGCCGATCGCGACGCCTCCGTCCCGCAGGGCGAGCAGGTCGGCCGGGGTCAGCTGTTCCTGCCGGGGCGGCCGGCGGTCGGCGCTGACCCGTAGCTCGTGCAGGCTGCGCCGGCGGTCCGGGTCCGGCATGGCCTTGAGCCGCGGGAGCAGCTGGGACGGGTGTCCGCAGTCGAGCGAGCGGGCCCGGCCCCCGTGCCGGGCGAGGAAGGCGGCCTCGTGCCACCAGAACGGCCGTTCGGTGCCGATGAGCTCCGAGATGACGAACGCGGTGGCCGGAATCCCCCGGGCGTCGAGGGCCGGCAGGGCGTGGGTGAACACGCTCCGGTCGGCGTCGTCGAAGGTGACCAGGACGCTCCGGGGTGGCAGGGGCCGCCGCTCGGCCACGGCCTGGAGGACCGCGCCGAGTGAGACGGGTGTGGCGAGCCGCTGGAGGCGGTCGAGCTGGGCGCCGAAGGAGCGGTGGTCGGTCACCCCGTGGTACGCGAGTACGGCCAGCCGTTGGGCGGCCCGGGCCCGGAACAGCGGCTGGACGGGGGCGAACCGCAGCCATTCGCCCCGAGCGTCCTGCTGTTCCGAGTCGACGGCCGTCCGGTGGCGGCCCCCGCCGTCCCGGCGCGCGCTGTCCCGATGAGCGCTGTCCCGATGCGTGCCGTCCCCGTGCGCGCCGTCCCGGTGCGCGCCGTGGCGATGGTCGCCGTGAAGAAGCTCGCCGTGTGGATGCCCTCCGCGCGGATGCCCGCCGCGTGGGCGGTCCGCCGCGCAGGCGACGGGTGGAGGCAGCGCGCGCACGCCGGGTGCCGGCCGCGCGCGGGCCATGGAGATCGATGTAGTGGACTGGGACTGCGGCACGGTTCCCCCTCGTTCGCCGAGCGGCGTGGCGGTACCGCCGGAGGACGGAGCCCGGCCTCCGACTCCAGGGGCGGCGGCTCCGCTCCTGGACTTTCCTGTTCTCGGTGGGGGGTTCACACCCGTCCCTCGAACGGCTCCTGGATCACTCAATGCCATTGAGACCGCTGCGCCGGACGGATGGTTGTGCCGGGGGGACGAGGATTTTTCGTGGACTGATTGTGGAGCTGGAATGCCCGTGCAGACGTCTCGGACACACTTCGCGGCGGCCCCGGCGAGCCCCTGACCTGCCCGGATCCGCCGGTTGCACAGTGCGTTCGAATGATCACTCCCTGCGGGCTGCCGCCCGCGCCGCCCGGGGGTACCTTGGGCTCATGGCAGATGCGGACCGTGACCCCTTCCACCTTCACGGGGCCTCCCGGATGGCTCGCGCGTGCAGTGGCGGAGCCCTGGTCACCCACCAGCTCCCGTTGACCCTGGTGGGCCTTGCCTGCCTGGCACTCGGCATCGTCGTGGCCGTGTTCGTGCCGGACAGTGACGGGCCGGCCTGGGCGATGGCGGTGGCCGGCTGTCTGGCCGCCGGCGTCCTGCTGCTCGGCCGGATCGCCTTCGGCGTGTTGCGTGACCGGCGCCGCGCCGCGCTCTGAGAACACCCCGGTCGGGTACCGGCCGTTCGGTGGGCGGGTTCCCCCGGCCGTCGCCCCCACCCCGTAACGTCGATCGCCCTCGGCATTCCGAAACGGCGAGTCGAGCGAAATTGGTCAGACCGACTGAATATCGTCCAGTCGGACAATCCTGGCCGCTCTTCTTTCCCCATTCCCGGACGGCGGCCACGTCCCGCCTCTACTGTGAATGCGTTCTTCCGGCTCGAGGTGCCGCGGAGGGGGAGCGATGGGCGGTAGACCGGACCGTGCCGTGGCCACCTCATGAGACGCGTCGGCGACCTCGCCGTCACCGCCCTGGCCGCGATCGTCGCGCTGCCGCTGGCCTTGCTGATCGCCGTCCTGCTCCGCCGCACCACCGGCGGCCCGGTCCTCCAGCGGCAGACCAGGACCGGACGGCACGGCCGCGAGTTCCAGATCCTGCGGTTCCGGAGCGACGGGGCCGGCCGGCTCGCCGTCCTGCTGCGCCGTACGGGCCTGGACGAGCTGCCACGGCTGTGGAACGTGGCGCGCGGTGAGATGGGGGTCGTCGGGCCGCGGCCGGCCGGTCCCGAGCAGGTGGTGCGCTACTCCCGCCGCGAGCGCGGCCGGCTCGCCGTCCGGCCCGGCCTCACCGGCTGGGCCCAGCTGCACGCGCTGAACCGCAGCCGGACGCCCCGCCCGCTCAGCCGCTCCGAGTGGGCCGAGCTCGACCTCTGGTACGTGGACCACCGCTCGCTCGGGCTCGACCTGCACATCCTCGGGCTCACCGTGCTCGCCCTGCTGCGGCCCGACACCGGTCGGGCGCTCCGGGTCGGCCCTGAACCGCCCCGCTAGGCTGCGCCCCATGGCCATTCCCCCCTTCCTCGCCGAACTCCGCGCCGTCGTGGGCACCCGTCCGCTCTGGCTGAGCGCCGTCGTCGCCGTCGTGCTGGACGACCGTGACCGGGTGCTGCTCGCCCGCCGGGCCGACGACGGCCGTTGGGCTCCGGTCGGCGGCATCCTCGATCCCGGCGAGCAGCCCGCCGACGGTGTGGTGCGCGAGTGCGAGGAGGAGACCGGGGTGGTGGTCGTGCCCGAGCTGCTCGCCTCCGTCACGGTCTCGCCGCAGGTCACGTACCCGAACGGCGATGTGACGCAGTACCTGGTACTGACCTTCCGCTGCCGCGCGGTCGGCGGCGAGGCGCGGGTGAACGACGACGAGTCGCTGGAGGTCGGCTGGTTCGGGCTGGACGAGCTGCCGCCGATGATCGAGAGCGAGCACGAGCGACTGCGCCACGCGCTGGAGTGCGAGGGCCCTGCGGTCTTCAGCTGGGAGGGCAAGGAGCGCCCCTGAGCCCGCGCCCCCGGGCCCCGCGCCCCCGCTCCCCGCCAAGCCTGCCACGCCTGCCCGCCCACGCCCCCGGGCCCGCCCGCGCCGTTCAGCCCTTGTACTGCCGGTAGGCCTCCTCCGCCGCGTCCAGCACCGCGGCCAGGTCCCCGCCCGCCGTGGCGGTCGCGGCGGCGGCCACGGCGCCCTCGACGAACGGCGCGTTGGCGAACCGGACCGGGAACGGCAACCCGTGCTCGTCCGCCTCGGACAGCAGCGCGCGGACGGTGGTGACCGCCCGGCCCAGGTCCGCGAGCACCACCACGCCGTGGCCCTGGTCCACCCGGCGGGTCGCGGCGGCGACCAGGACGGCGCTGATGCCCGGTCCGTCGGACGGGTCGCCGCCGGTCGCCGCGATCGGTGCGGGGGAGTCGGATCCGGTCAACACCAGCGCGAGGGAGCGTACGGCGGTGGCCAGTTCCTGGCTGTGCGAGACCAGGACGATCCCGACCCGCCCGTGCGCGGCGGGCCGGGCGGGGGTCGGCCGGGGCAACGGGGTGCGCGAAGGGGGCGTGCGGGGTGCCGGGGGATGGGCCGAGGGGGCGTCGGAGATGGGGATGACGTCGGCGCGGGTGCCGTCCCGGCGGCTCATCGGCTGCTCCCTTGAGCGGATCGGTGGGGGAACGTTCGGACCGTCAAACAGAGCGGACCGTCAAACAGTTCGGACCATCAGGCAAAGCGTTCGAATCCAGTATTCGGGCCCGGCGGCTCTGTGGGGCAGTACGGCGGCGGCCCGGCCTCCGCGGAACCGCCGACGGCCCCCGATGGCCCGCGGGCCGGGCGGACGGTCGGGCGGCGCCCTGGCAGCACTCTGGCAGCTGCCCGCCGCCCCCGCCGGTCGGGACACGCCTCGACCCTTCCTCCGGCCGTGCCCGTCCCCGCCCGGGGGAGTCCTCGTCAACCCGCTGACCGGGGCCGGGCGGTGTGGCTAGGCTGGCCCCGGAACGCCGTCGGGAGGAGATCGGTCAAGTGGGATCCAACAGCGGGACGGACGCGGAGGCCGGCGTGGCACAGCCGGAGCTGGCGCGGAACGGGAAGCCCAAGGTGGACTTCACCGGCGCGGAGTGGCTGTGCAGCAGTCAGGGCGTCGGGGACGTGCAGATCGCCTTCGTGGACGGGCACATCGGGATGCGGGACGGCCGCCAGGAGGACGGGCCGGTCCTGGTCTTCACGCCGGGCGAGTGGCGGGCCTTCGTGCTCGGTGCCCGGGACGGCGAGTTCGACCTCACCTGAGGCGGCGCGCCGGGCCGTTGACGGCGGGAGCGGACCCCCGACCGACGGGGGTCCGCTCCGCGGACGATCTTTCGGGTCCGAACATCACAAGTGATGATCCATTGAGCGCGCCACGTCAGAATTTCTGTTGACTGTTAGACAAACGCAGCTCAGAGTAAGAGCACGGGCAGACGCCGTGCCCACCGCCCCCACGCGGCCAGACACGGCGCCTGCTGTGCGGCCCGGCAGTTGCCAGGCCATCCTCCCAGTCATCCCCTGCGCACCGGGGGGGTGCGTCGGCCGGTCCCGGCCCCACGATGGGGCCGGCAGTCGCCGGGAGGTTTGGCGCCGAAGCCGAGAGCGACTCGGATGACGGCACCGGTGCTCGGGACCCGCACGCCCCCACGCGGCGGCGTCCCGAGCAGATCCACGGGAGCGACGGGCCGGGGCCCCGCGGATCTGGCTTGTGATGCATGGAACTGTTGGCTTGTGTTTGTGCTGTGTGCGACGACGAAGCTGGGTGCTCGGCAGTTCGGCACGACAAGTGCACGGTGAGGGAAACGCGTGTAGGGCCGCGTTGCGACATGCCGTCCCCCCGGAGGGTGAAACCCAGAACGGCTGTCGTGCTGAACCGAACGTAGCCCGGACGGTTGCTCAGAGTCAACATTGGTCTCTGAGCGTCGATCTCCCGGCCGCCCCTCGGCGGTGCCCCACCCACCTCGCGAGCGTGGTGTGCCGGGCACGTACGATGTTCCCATGTCTTTTCTCCGCCGTCGCTCCGGACAGCCCGCCGGCCCGGACTTCGACGTGCTCGCGATGGACCCGGGCGACTGGCCCGGTGACTTCGGTGCGGCCATGATGTCCGGCCCGGACGGCTCCTGCCAGGGGATTTTCCTGCGCTACGACCTGTTCGGCGGCAGAGGCCCGGCGATGTTCATCGGCAACCTCCCCGAGGGTTCGCCCGCCCGGGAGACCGGTGACGAGGTGCCGTTCGAGGTGCGTCAGCTGCTCGCGGCGCTGGAGAACGACGAGCCGGTCGAGTTCGTCTCGGCCGAGGACTTCCCGGTCATGCTCGGGGACGACCTGCTGATCGTTAAGAAGGTCAAGGTCAGCGAGGAACGCGCGTTCTGCGCCCAGTTCGGCCGCAGCGACGGCGTCCTGGTCACCATCGCCTCCTGGGACCGACCGATTTCGGACGACCTGTATCAGCTGCTGAAGCCGCTCCCGGCGGACATGTTCCAGCAGGGCTGATCCCGGCGGAGCCGCCCGGCTCCAGCCGACTCCGACCGGCTCCGCCCGGGGGCCGGACGCCGCTTGACGGTATCGATCAACGGTTCGTACAGTCGCGAACATGCCACGCCGTCTTCCACTGCTGACCCGTCGCAGGCATCTGGACCTGCGGCGGACCGCCAGCGCGGCGTGTCCGGGCCGCTGAGGGGGGATTCCTCCTCCGGCGGCGGGCGGTCGGCCGGGTTTCTCCGGTCGGCGCCGAAACCAGGGGCGGCCGTGAGCCGGCCTCCGGGGCCGCCGATCGGTACCGCGCGCCCCTACGGCGTGCCGCCCGCATTCGCCGAGCCCACGCTGCCCGCCCGGAGGCACAGCATCATGACGACCCGCGCCGCCAACCGTTCGACCGCCGATCGTTCGTCCGAGGACCGCGTGTCCGCCGGGCGCTCCGCCGACGACCGTTCGCCCGGGAGCGCTCCGGCCAGGACGGCCTCCGCCGGGCGCGGCTCCCGGACCGCCGCTCCGTCGGCGAGTTCCGACCGGTCCGAATCCGGCCATCTCGAATCCACCGGTTCCACACCCGCGGGTTCCACGCCGACCCGGTCCGCATCCGGCGGTTCCGCATCCGCCGCATCCGCCGCATCCGCCGGTACCGACGACGCCGCCGACCGCGTGCCCGACCGCACCGCGATCCGGACCGCCCTCGCGGGGCTGCCCCGGGTGGTCGACCTGCTGGCGGCCCGGGCCGAGGAGCACGACCGCGACGCGACCTTCCCGTACCAGGGGATCGAGGCCGTCCACGAGGCCGGACTGCTCACCCTCACCGTCTCCGCGCGGTACGGCGGGCCGGGCGGAACGCTCGCCGACACCGTCCGGGTGCTCTCCCAACTCGGCCGCGGGGACGCCTCGGTGGCCGTGGTCACCGCCTTCACCCTGCTCCGGCACGCCGAGCAGGCCCGCCGCGCCGACTGGCCGGCGGCCGGCTACCGGCGGCTGCTCGCCGAGTCCCGGCGCGGCCCGGTCCTGGTCAACACGCTGCGGGCCGAGCCCGGTGCCGGGGTGGGTGAACTGCCCGCGACGGTCGCCCGACGGGACGGTGACGACTGGCTGCTGACGGGCCGTAAGACCTACTGCGCCGGCGCCGAGGCACTTGCCTGGATGGCGGTCACCGCGCGGACCGACGAGGAGGAGCCGAGGATCGGCACCTTCCTGGTCCGCGGCGAGAGCGAGGGTCTGGAGATCGACCCGACCTGGGACCAGCTCGGCCTGCGGGCCAGCGCCAGTCACGACGTCGTGCTGAACGAGGTCCGGGTGCCGGGCGACCTCGCGCTCGGCCTGACGACCGGTCGCCGGACGGGTCGTCAGGGTGCCGTCTCCGGGGCCGAACCGTCCCGGGCCTCCGAAGCGTCCCGGGCGTCCGAGCCCTCCGAGCCCTCCGAGGCCGAACTCTCCCGTGCCTGGCACGACCTGGCCCTCTCCGCGGTGGCGATCGGCGTCGCCCGGGCCGCCGAGGCCTGGCTGATCCGCTTCCTCAACCAGCGCACCCCGGCCAACCTGACCGAGCCGCTCGGCATCCTGCCCCGCTACCGGACCGCCCTCGGCGAGATCGAGGCCCAGCTGATCGGTGCCGAGGAACTGGTCGAGGGCCTGGCCCCCCGGGTGGACCGTGGCGAGCCTGAGGCCGTCGCCCGCACCGGCCCGGCCCACCTGCTGGCCACCCGGGCCGCGACGGCGGTGGTCCAGCAGGCCGTCGCCCTCACCGGCAGCCCCGGTCTGAGCCGGCGCCACCCGCTGGAGCGCTACCTACGGGACGTGCTCAGCAGCCGGGTGCACCTGGCGCCGGACGAGACCGTGCTGGAGGCCGCAGGCCGGGCCGCCCTGGAACGGGGCGCCCGGCCGTGAGGCCCTGAGCCGCGGGACCGTCGCAGGACTCCCGCGGCTCGGCGGGTTCCGAGCGTGGCTCAGCGGGTTCCGACCGCGGCGCGGACGGCGCGGCGGGCGAGCGCCGCGTCGTCGTAGAGCCGGCGGATCATGATCCGCTGCTCCTCGCCGGCGCCCGGCACGTCGTACAGCCGGATCTCCCGCATCAGCACCAGCACCAGGTTCACCAGGAAGGCGTCCCGGGCCATCGTGCCGCCGCTCTGGGCGAGTTGGCTGATCTGGCGGCGCGCCGCGGTGTCCCCGGACAGGACGCTCCAGAGCACCGCCAGGTCGTAGCCGGGCAGGTACCAGCCGGCCTGCTCCCAGTCGACCAGCACCGGGCCGGACGGCGCCAGCAGCATGTTGCTGAGCAGGGCGTCGCCGTGGCAGAGCTGGAGCGGGGTGTTGCCGAGGCCGTGCAGCAGGCCGCGCAGGTCGCCGGCGTCCCGGTCGGTGAGCTGGCCCACCGAGTGGTAGCGGGCGATCTCCAACTGGTAGTCCAGGCGCGGCTGGAAGACGTCGGTCGGGGGCCGCCACAGGTTGAGCGTGCGGACCGCGGTGAGCAGTGCCCGCACCTCGCCCGGGGTGGGCGCGTTGACCGGGTGGCGCTCGCGGGCCGCCGGGCGCCCCGGGACGCGCTCCATGACCAGCACGCACCGGTCGTGGTCGGCCGCCACCAGCCGGGGCAGCCGCACCGGCGGACGGTGCCGGACGAACGCCCGGTAGACCGCCACCTCGTGGTGGAAGTCGGCCACCAGCTGCTCGAAGTGCCCACTCCGCACCGCCTGTGGCGCCAGGCACTTGGCGACCACCGGAGCCCGCCCGATGGTGCCCGCCACCAGGATGTGGCGGCTGCCCTCGCGCAGGACCTGGCGCGGGGTGAACGCGGGACATATCCGCGCGACACTGGCGAGCGCCGCCCGGACCGCCGGGGTCTGGAGCGCGGAGGGGTCGATCCGCTCCGGGCCGCCGGGCTGGACGGGCCGCCGGGCCCGCAGCACCTGGCCGTCGGCCTGCCGGGCCAGCGGCATCCGGCCACCGGCCGGCATGCCCGTCTCGGGGCCGCGCAGGCCCAGCGCGGTACGGCCGGCGGGGCCCAGTGCCGTACGGCCGGTCGGGACGACCCGGGTGTCCGTGGCCCGGCCCTCGGTGCCGCGCGGAGCCGAGGGCCGGCTCGCCGGGGGCACCACCCTGGGGCCGGTGCGGCCGGCGGCTGCGGCGGGGGGGCGCAGCGCGGGGCGGGCCGCGGTGGGCGTGGGGGTCGTCGCTGAGGAGTACATGGGCTGAGGGTGGTCCCTTCCGGTCCGTCGGCGGGTGCTGCCCCGCGGGGGCGGGGGAGGGCCGGTGCCGTGTGCTTCCTGGCGTGACGGCGGCCCTGCGGGTGGTGCGGTACGTCGTGCGGTGCGGTGCTTCACGCGTACGTCGTGCGGTGGGTGGTGCACGGGCGCCGGGCACGGACGCGGGGTCGGGAACCCCTTCGGCGGTGTTCCGGCCGTCCGCACCCTGGGGAATGCGGTCGGCCGGACTGCCGTGGCCGTGCCCGGCGCTCCCGCGCCACCCGGCCGCGCCACCCCCTCGGGTGAGGACCGGGAGCGCCCCGTGCCACCGTCGGGGGACAGTCCCGACGCTGGTGGGACGCCGCCCGACCCGGGGGGCGAGGTGGCGCACCCCTACAACACACCCGTCGGGCACTGGCTTTGTAGTCTGGCGGGCCCTGGCGAACGGTGGCGAATGCTCGCCCGGTGCTCGCCGGAGCCTCTAGCCTCGGATCAGCCGAGGAACCTGGGGGCTTCGTTGAGCAGGGAACCCAACACCCGACTGGCCGATCTGTTCGTCCTGACCGGATGGTCGAAGGGCGAGCTGGCGCGGCTGGTCAACCGTCGGGGTGCCGCGATGGGGCAGCTGCAGCTGTCCACCGACACGTCGAGGGTAAGGCGTTGGATCGAGCAGGGGGAGATCCCGCGCGATCCGGTGCCGAGGGTGTTGGCGGCCGTGTTCACGGAGCGGCTCGGACGTGTCGTCACCACTGAGGACCTCGGTCTGGAACGACACCGGCCCACCAGGTCCGGGGCGGACGCGTCCGCAGCAGTGCCGTGGTCGCCGGATCGAACAGCCGCGGTCCTCACCGAGTTCACGGGAATGGACCTCATGCTGAACCGACGTGGATTGGTGGGTGCCGGAGCGGCGCTCACGGCCGGGGCGGTCATCGCCGACTCGCTGAAGGGCTGGTTGTCCGGGGACGCGGTCGCGTACGCGGCCTCCGTCCCCGGGCCACGACAGGTGGTCACCGGGAGCGGAGCGCGCCCGGCGGTGGACGTGTACGACGCGGGCCCGGTCGGGCTCGACGAGGTGGAGTCGCTGGAGCACTCGGTACAGGTGTTCCGGGCCTGGGACGCGGCCCGCGGCGGCGGCTTGCAGCGCAAGGCGGTGGTCGGTCAACTGAACGAGGTCGGCGGCCTGTTGACGCACCGGCACGCCCCCGCCGTGGAGCAGCGGCTGTGGCTGGTCGCGGCCAACCTGGCGGTGCTGGCGGGCTGGATGTCGCACGACGTGGGCCTGGAGCCCACCGCCCAGAAGTACTTCATGATCGCGGCCGACGCGGCCAAGGAGGCCGGCGACCGGCCGCGGGCCGGCGAGGCGATCTCCCGGGCCGCACGGCAGATGGTGCACCTGGGCCGGGCCGACGACGCGCTCGAACTGATGGCGGCGGCCAAGGCGACCGGTGGGCGGCCGGCGCCCAGAACGCGCGCCATGCTCAACACCGTCGAGGCGTGGGCGCACGCCTCGATCGGGCACTCCCAGGACACCTACCGGCTGCTCGGGGAGGCCGAGGAGCTGTTCGGGGAGGAGGCGCCGGAGCCACCGCCCTCGTGGATGCAGGTCTTCGACGAGGCGGAACTGCGCGGCATGCAGGCCCTGGTGCTGCGCACGCTCTCCGAGCACGACCCGGGGGCGGCTCCCGAGGCCCGCCGGCACGCGGAGCGGGTGATCACCCTGCGGGAGGGCACCGGGCAGTTGCGTTCGGCGCTGTTCGACCGGATCACCCTGGCCTCGGTGCACCTGATCACCGGCGAGCCGGACGCGGCGCAGTTCCAGGCCAAGATGGTGATGAACCTGATCGGCCAGAACTCCTCGCACCGGACCTGGGACCGGCTGCGCGAGATGTACCGGCTGACCGCGCAGTACCGGGGGCTGCCGGTGGTGGACGAGCTGCGGGAGGAGCTGGGCCGGGCGCTGCGGACGGCGGACGCCAAGAACCGGCCTCGGCTGACCTGACGGGCCGGGGGCGCCCCGGGCGTGCGGGCCCGGGAGCGGGTCCCCCCGGGGGGCGTGCCGGGGCGGGGCGTCGGCTCAGACCGGCGGGGCCGGGCGGAGCAGCATGTGCAGCGCGACGACGGTGCCGTCCGTGCCGAGGACGGGCTCGCCCGCGCACTCGACGCCGTGATGCCGTCCGTCGGGGCGGCGGACCCGCAGGGTGCCGGCGGCGTGGCGGCCGTGCACCAGGGCGTCGGTCATCATCCGCCGCAGCAGCGGCCGGTCCGCCTCGGGGAGGCGGTCGGGCAGCCGGTCGAGGCTGAGCGGGCCGTGGGCCGGGTCGCAGCCGAGGATGAGGTACGTCTCCCGGCTCCAGCGGATCCCGTCGGTCAGCAGGTCCCATTCGGCGGAGCCGAGCAGGCCGTCGTCGATCCCGTGGTGGTCGCCGCCGTCGCCGAGGTACGGGCCGGACGGCTCCTGTGCGGTGCCGTCCACTCTGCCGTCCGTTCCGCTGTCGGTGTCACCCGTGCCGTCGCCGCCGCCCGCGTTCGCCGCGGTGCCGCGGCCGGCGCCCGGCGCGCCGCTCCCGCCTGTCGGGGCGCCGTCCACGGTGGCGGCTCCCGGCGGGCGGGTGGCGGCTAAGGGCATGGTCATGGCGGGCCCATCGCTCGGGTGCGGCCCGCGGTGGGCGGGTCGTTCGGACAGTGAGGAAACTGTCGCACAGCGTCGTCACCCGTGCGGGCGATTTGGACAGAACGCAGGCAAAGTTCCTCTGGCATATGCCACTGTGGCCGGAGCCTCCGTCGCCCTGTGTGCGGACGGGGTCCCGAGGCGGTAACCTTCGGTGATTCCGGCGCCCGGGCGCCCACCGCAGTACCGACCAGAGACCCCGGCGACGGAAATCCCGTTGCCACTACGACCGCCGCAACGGATGCTGACCTCATGTTCGAGCCAGTGATAGCACCCAGTGCCAGCCTCCTAGGCCTCCTGCAGAGAGGTCGCGGAGACGGGCAGCTCCACGCGCTGGCCGCCGACCGTGCCGAGGCCATCGCCGCGCTGGAGGAGTGCGTCACCAGGGACCCGCGAGCCGACTGGCAGGTCGAGAGCCGGTCCCTCTACTACGCGCGCATCTACATGGAGCTGGAAGCCCCCCTCGAAGGCATCGAGGACCACCTCCACTCCGCCGAGGACCTGATCACCGACGACGAGAGCCGCACCGGCCTCGCCCTTTCCGTCCTGGGCCACCTCGCCGCGTACGGCCGGCGCGACGCGCTGCTGATGCTGCGCGAGTACGCCGCCACCGGCGCCAACTGGTCCTGGGCCCTCGACGAACTCGCCCTGCGCGACGACGACCGCGGCCTGCTGCTGCTCGGCACCGCCGTGCTGGACCGCTTCGCGCCGGGCCCCGAGGGCGACGCCGAGCTGCGCGAGTTCATCCGCAACGCGTACGAGCCCCGGCCCTGGCGGCTGTGGGCGGCCTACCACCCCAGAGTGGCGGCGGCCAGCGAACAGTCACCCTTCGACCTGTGGCAGCGCCAGGTCAACCGCAGCGGCGTCACCCCCGGGTGGTCCACCGCCGACGTGCTGGCCTGGGCCGACCAGGGCGAACTGGGCGGCCTCGGCGTGGGCGCCTTCCTGGGCCGGCCCGACGCCCGCCCGGAGCCCGCCCGCGGCAGCGACGCGCAGTCCGGCCCCGACGCGGTGGACCGCCGCGCCGCCGCGGCCGCCCGCTGCCTGACCGCCGTGGTCCGGCCGGAGGACCGCCCGCTGCTGCTGGAAGCGGCCCGCGACGGCCTGCCGGGCGCCCGCCGGGCCGCCCTGCGCTACCTCGTCGACCAGCGCGACCCGGCAGCCGTCGAGCTGATCGAGGCCGCCGCCGCGGACGTGGACGACCGGATCGTCCGGGCCGCCCTGGAACTGCTCGGCCGGATGCGCGGCCCGGAGGTGCTGGCACACGCCCGCCGCTGGGCCGACCCGGCCAGCGGCGGCGCCGACAGCGCGCTCGGCGAGGCCGCCGTCCAGTTGCTCGCCGACGCCGGCGAGCCGGCCGACGCGCCGCTGGTGGTGGCCGGGCTGCGCCGCTGGATCTCCGTGCGCGGGGTCAGCGGTACCGGGCTCGGGTCGCTGGTGGACGGTGCGGGGCGGCTGGCCGCCGCCGACGCCGTACCGGTCCTGCGCCACATCTACGGGGAGGCCGCCTCCTCGGAACTGCGCCGCCGCGCCGCCCAGGCGCTGGCCGCGACCGACGTGCACTTTCCCGAGGGGCCCGCCGTCGAGTGCCTCTGGGACTGCGAGGAGTCCACGCGTGAGCTCGCCGCGCGCCATGTCGCCACCACGGGCGACGCGCGTGTGCTGGAGCGGTTGCGCAGGCTCGCCGCCGACCCGGCCGAGGAGGCCGAGGTCCACGCCGCCGTACGCGGCCGACTGACCGCCGCCCGGGAGTTCGGGCGTTAGGGCCTGTCGTCGCGTCGACAGGCCGGGTCCTCAACGTTCAGTGGGTCGGGACACCGTGTCGGTGTCCCGGCCCACTCGCTTTCCGCGGGTCCGTGTTTTTGGAACCCGGTTCTAGTTCGGTCGGGTGCCGGACCGAGCGGATTCCGGTTCGACCCGGTCCCGCTTCGATCTACTTCACCGCGCCCGCGTCCGGAGTCAGGACGCCGCCGAAGACCAGCCCGATGATCAGAATGCCGAGCAGCACCCGGTAGACCACGAACGGCATGAAGCTGTTGTTCGAGATGTACTTCAGGAACCAGGCGATCGCCGCGTAGCCGACCACGAAGGCGATCAGGGTGGCCAGGATGGTCGGCCCCCAGGCCGGGGCCGGGCCCTCGCCGATCTTGAACAGCTCCAGCGCGCCCGAGGCGAGCACCGCCGGGATGGCGAGCAGGAACGAGTAGCGGGCCGCGGCCTCCCGGCTGTACCCGAGCAGCAGGCCCGCGCTGATCGTGCCGCCGGAGCGGGACACGCCCGGGATCAGCGCCAGCGCCTGGGCGAGGCCGTAGACGCCCGCGTGCGGCAGCGTCAGGTCGGTGATCGGACGGGCGCGGCGGACGGCCCGGGTGCGGTCGGCGAAGGCGAGGATCAGGCCGAAGACGATCAGCGTGGTGCCGATGATCCGCAGGTCGCGCAGGTGGGTCTCGATGGTGTCCTGGAACAGCTTGCCCAGGATGCCGATCGGCAGGGTGCCGATGATCACGAACCAGCCCATCCGCGCGTCCGGGTCCGAGCGCAGGGCCGGGCGGAACAGGGACAGCACCCAGGTCTTGATGATCGAGGCGATGTCCTTGCGGAAGTAGATCAGCACCGCCGTCTCGGTGCCGAGCTGGGTGACGGCCGTGAACGCCGCCCCGGGGTCGTCCCAGCCGAACAGGGCGGAGAAGACCCGCAGGTGGGCGCTGGAGGAGATCGGCAGGAACTCGGTGAGCCCCTGGATCAGGCCGAGGACGGCCCCGTGGAACCAGTTGATCACCGGGCACCCGCCGGGGATATCGGTCGGGCGTGGGGCAGGGGCGGCATGGGCGGGTCCTTGCGGGTCGGAAGGGCGTTCGGGACCGCCATGACCCGCCGGGCCCACGGGCCGCGCGCGAGCCAGGCGCGCGGCTGATGGTACGGGGTGAAGGTAACGGTTCTTTGTTCACCCTTTGTTCCGGCTTTGCGCACAGGTGCACTGCCGTGGCCGGAAGGGCGCAGGGGGTGTCGGTCGCCGGAAAGACGGTCGCTAGAGCACCGGCCGCGCCCGGACCCAGGTGCGGTCCGCGGTCAGGTAGCGCTCGACCACCAGGCCGGCCTCCGCGAGCGCCCGTTCGAACGCCTCGGTGCTGAGCGGACGGGACAGGAAGGTCTGCGACCAGGTTCCGTCCGGGAAGTCGTACTCGAAGCGGACCGAGTTGACGCCGTCTCCGACCGGCGTGGCCGAGACCATCCGGGCCCGGGCGTCCGGGCCGATCGAGCTCTCCCGCGGCACGTTCAGGTGCCAGTCCTCGCCCTCGCGCTGCACCAGCACGCAGCCGTCCTCGGTGACGTGCCGGCGGCAGGTCTCCAGCAGGCCCCGGCGGACCGTCACGTCACCGGCGTGCACCAGGAAGGAGGCGAGCATGACGACGTCGAAGTGCTCGCCGAGGTCCAGCCCCTCGATCGGGCTGCGCACCGTGCGGACGTCGGCGCGGACCCGGGCCAGCATGTCGGCGGACTCGTCCACGGCGGTCACGGTGAAGCCGCGGTCGGCCAGCGGGTGCGTCATCCGGCCGACGCCGCAGCCGAGTTCGAGGATGCGCGCGCCGGGCGGCACGGCCGCCTCGATCACGTCGGGGGCGTCGCCCACGGGCAGGCGGCTCCAGACCTCGACGGCGCAGCCGTCCGGGGTGATCGGGCCCGCGCCCGTTCCTTCGTAACCCTCGCGTCGCTCAGATGCCATGCCGTTCATCGGAACACGGCCGGGTGTGCGGGGGGAAGAGGGCGTCGGGAGGGGGTTGCCGCATACCCCATGGGGGTATATGTTCGGCGTCGACGGAGCGAGAGAAGCGGGCGTCCGACAGGGCGCCGGAGCAAGTGGAGGACGACATGGCGCACCCCGCGCAGCACGGGCACCACGAGCACGCCGACCGGGGGCAGGCCGCTCACGGGAGCCACGGGCATCCCGAGCACCACGGGCACGACCACGCGGGCCACCGCCAGGCCCACGCCGGTGGCGGCGCCGGCTGGCGGACGGCCGCGCAGGCGACCCTGCACTGCCTCACCGGCTGCGCCGTCGGCGAGATCCTCGGCATGGTGCTCGGCACCGCCTTCGGTCTCCACAACGGGGCGACCGTGGTGCTCTCGATCCTGCTGGCGTTCGTCTTCGGCTACGCGCTGACCATGCGTGGGGTGCTGAAGGCCGGTCTTGAGGTCGGTGCCGCGGTCAAGGTCGCGCTGGCCGCCGACACCGTGTCGATCCTGGTGATGGAGCTGATCGACAACACCGTGATGGTCACCGTCCCGGGGGCGATGGACGCCGGCCTCGGCGACCTGCTGTTCTGGGTGGCGCTGGCCGGCTCGCTGGCGCTGGCCTTCGTGCTGACCGTTCCGGTCAACAAGTGGATGATCGGCCGGGGGCGCGGCCACGCCGTGGTGCACGCCTACCACGGGCACTGATCCCGCTCCGGGGTGCCGGAGACTCTCGCCTGCGGCCCGTGCCGACCGTTCGACGGTCGGCACGGGCCGCGGCGCGTTGTGGGCGCGGCCCGTTCGGGCGGCGCACCGGCCGCGTGCGGGTCGCGGTGCGTTCGGGCCGAGGTGTGTTCGAGGGGTCGGTCTACGGCGCGTCCGGCCGCCCGTCGCCCTCCAGCTCGGCCAGGGTCGCGTGCAGCCAGGCGAGTTCGGCCTCGGTGGTGGCGCGGGCGACCAGCAGCAGCCCGCGCCGGAACGGGTCGGTGAACTCCTCGGCGCCGACGGGGCGGTCGCCCTCGTAGAAGAAGCTGGCCGGCTCGGCGAGGAAGGCCAGCCGGCGGCGGAGCACGGCGGCCTGGGCGGCCGGGTCGGCGAGGTGCCGCAGGAAGGCGAGCAGGGTGAACCAGCGGTTCTCGTCGCTGACGTCGAGCGCCTCGGGCTCGCGGAGCCGGTCGAGCAGTGCGGCTCGGCCGGCCTCGGTGAGGTGCAGGGTGTGCCGGGGCGCGGCGGCGCTGCCCGGCTCGGTCTCGCGGACCAGCAGGCCGTCGGCCTCCAGACGCTTGATCGCGGGGTAGAGCGTGCCGTCGCTGATCGGGCGGACGTGACCGGTGAGCGCGGCGAGGTGGCGGCGCAGCTCGTAGCCGTGCAGGGGGCGGTCGTACAGGAACCCGAGGATCGCGAGCTTCAGCATGGGGCCACTCTCTCAGATCTCTCCCTCGGAGCATGGGTATCTCGCTATCGCGATACCTCGAATTCGAGGTATCGTCCTCGTCGTCCGCCGGACCCCTCGGGAACCGGCATCCCCTTGGAACAGGAGCGAGCGAGCATGCGCGAGACACCCGTCACCCCGAACGGCGACCGGATCCGCTGGGTCGAGCTGCCCGGTGCCGAGCCGGCCCGGCTCTACCTGCACGGGCTCGGCGCCAGCTCGCCGGCCTACTTCGCGGCCGCGGCCGCCCACCCGCTGCTCGCCGGTCGGCGCTCCCTGCTGCTGGACCTGCTCGGCTTCGGCCTCAGCGACCGGCCGACGGACTTCGGCTACACGCTGGAGGAGCACGCGGACGCGGTCGCGGCGGCGGTGGCGGCCGCCGGGGCGGACCGGGTCGAGGTGGTCGGCCACAGCATGGGCGGGGCGGTCGCGATCGTCCTCGCCCAGCGGCACCCTCGGCTGGTCCGGCGGCTGCTGCTGGTGGACGCCAACCTGGACCGGATCGACCCCGACCGGAGCCACCCCGGCAGCAGTGGCATCGCGGCCTACGCCGAGGAGGAGTTCCTGGCCGGAGGCCGGGACGAAGTCGCCGAGCGGGTCGGCCCGTTCTGGTGGTCCACCATGCGGCTGGCCGGACCGGAGGCGCTCCACCGCAGCGCCCGCTACCTCGCGCGGGCGACCGTGCCGACCATGCGGGAGCTGCTGCTCGGGCTCGACCTCCCGCGCACCTTCCTCCACCCGGCGGCGGACGGCGAGCCGGCGGGTGCCGACGCCCTGCGCGCGGCGGGCGTACGGGTGGTCGCGGTGCCGGACTGCGGGCACAACATCATGCTCGACAACCCGGACGGCTTCGCGGCCGCCGCGGCCGCCGCGCTCGGGCAGGACTGAGCGGGGGCCGAGCGGAGGCGATCGCGGTGCGGTGGGGCCGAGCCGGGCGGACCGAGCGGGCCGCCCGCCGTAGGCTGGGGCGGACCACCCGAGAGGAGCCCGCCCCGATGCCCGTCGAGGTCCCGCCCGCGCTGGCCGCGTCCCTGGAGGAGTTCCTCGGCACCGAGGGACGCGCCTGGGCGGCCCGACTGCCCGCCCTGGCCGAGGAGTTGCTCGACCGCTGGGAGCTGCGCCCGGACGGACCGGTCGCGCACGGCGTGGTCGGGCTGGTGCTGCCGGTCCTTCGCGTCGACGGGTCGCCGGCCGTGCTCAAGCTCCAGCCCGTCGACGAGGAGACGGTGGGCGAACCGATCGCGCTGCGGACCTGGGACGGCCACGGCGCCGTCCGGCTGCTCGACCACGAACCGGCCACCGGCTCCCTGCTGTTGGAGCGGCTGGACCCGGCGCGCTCGCTGGTCGCCCTGCCCGACGACCTCGCGGCGCTGGCCGTGATCGCCGAACTGCTCAGGGAATTGACGCAGCATCAGGCGCCGTACGGGCTAAGGACCTTGGCGGGTACGGCGAGCGACCTACTGGACCGCGCCCCGGCGGCCGTCGCCGCCCTCGCCGACCCGGCGGAGCGTCGCCTGCTCGCCGACTGCGCGGCCGCCCTGTGCGAGGTCCGCGCCGACCCCGGCGACCGGCTGTTGCACTGGGACCTGCACTACGGCAATGTGCTGGCCCCGCTCCCGGGCAGCGGCCGGGCGCCCTGGCTGGCCATCGACCCCAAGCCGCTGGCCGGCCACCCGGGCTTCGAGCTGCTCCCGGCGCTGCGCAACCGCTGGGCGGACCTGGTGGCCACCGGGGACCCGGCCCGGGCGCTGCGGCGGCGCTTCGACCTGCTCACGGAGGCGCTGGAGCTGGACCGCGGGGTGGCGGCGGCCTGGACGCTCGCCCGGGTGCTGCAGAACGCGCTCTGGGCGGTCGAGGAGGGCGCGGAGCGACTGGATCCGGACCAACGGGTCGTCGCCGAGGTGTTGTCGGGGCGCTGAGCGCGGAGCCTTCGCGCCGTTCGGCGTTCCCGCTCAGCGCCCCCGCAGGGGCACGAAGCGCACCGGCGTCCCCGGCCGGGCCTGTGCGGCGGCCGGGAGGTCGCCGGTCGGCACGACGCCGACCACCGGGTAGCCGCCGGTGGTCGGGTGGTCGGCCAGGAACACCACCGGCTGCCCGTCCGGCGGTATCTGCACCGCGCCCAACACCATGCCCTCGCTGGGCAGTTCACCGTTCCGGGCGCGGGCGACCGGCGGGCCCTCGGTGCGCAGCCCGACCCGGTTGCCGGTCGGCGAGACCAGGTACCGGTCGCGGCCGAGGCGGGCCACCGCCTCCGGGGTGAACCAGTCCGCGCGCGGTCCGAGCCGCAGCCGCAGCACCAGTTCGGCCGGGGGAGCGGGCAGCGGCACCAGCTCGGGCCGGGCCCGGTACGGCGGCGGGCTGCCGACCGGCAGCCGGTCCCCGGCGGCGAGCGGGGCCGGCCCGAGCCCGGAGAGCAGGTCCGCCGAGCGGCTGCCGAGCACCGGTGGCACGGCGATCCCGCCCGCCACCGCCAGGTAGCCGCGCACCCCGGCCGTCGCCGCCCCCACCTCGAGCACGGACCCGGCCGGCACCACGACCGGCGCACCCCAGGCGGCCGGCCGCCCGTCCACCCGTACGGGCGAGGGCGCGCCGGTGACGGCGACCAGCACCGTCCCGACGGCCCGCAGCGCGACCCCGCCGAGCGTGGTCTCCAGCCCGGCCGCCCCCGGGCCGTTGCCCACCAGCCGGTTGGCGGCCCGCAGCGCCGGTTCGTCCAGTGCCCCGGCCCTCGGCACCCCGAGGTGGGCGACCCCGCGCCGCCCGAGGTCCTGGACCGTGGTCAGCGGTCCTGGCCGTTCCACCACCAGCTCGTTCAACTCCGGCTCCCCTCAGGGCTTGTCCGACAAGTGGCGTCGCCCGCCCGGCGGGAACCGTCGGGCACGTCCTACGCCCGTTCCGCGGTGAAGCGGACCCTGGTGCCCGGGGCCAGCAGGGCCGGCGGCTCCCGGTCGGCGTCCCAGAGGGTGAGCACCGTCCGGCCGACCAGCTGCCAGCCGCCGGGGGAGGGGTGCGGGTAGACGCCGGTGTACGGCCCGGCCAGGGCGACGGAGCCGGCCGGGACGGAGCTGCGCGGGGTGGCCCGGCGCGGCACCTCGTACCGGGCCGGGAGGCCGGTGAGGTACCCGAAGCCGGGGGCGAAGCCGCAGAACGCGACGACGTACTCGGCTTCGGTGTGGATCCGGACGGCGGCCTCCACGGACACCCCCCACAGCGCGGCGACCTCGGCCAGGTCGGCGCCGTCGTAGACGGTCGGGACCTCCACCGGCGGCCCGGGCGCCGCCCCGGCCGCCGTCGGACGGGCGGTGCGCAGCAGCGCCGCCACGGCGTCGACGTCCGCGACGCCGTCCAGCAGCAGGGTGCGCGCGGCCGGTACCAGCTCCTCCACCGTGCCGAGCGCCCCCGCCTCCCGGCGCTCGCTCAGCCAGCCGTAGAGCGCCGCCACCTCGGGCGTCCCGGGCAGCTCGACCAGCAGGGCCCGCTCGCCGACCCGGTGCACCGCCCGGACCGTCACGTGAAGGCCTCCACCCGGAGCCCGGCGGAGGCCAGGGCGCCGCGGATCCGCCAGGCGAGCTGGGCGGCCCCGGGGGTGTCGCCGTGGACACAGAGCGAGCGGGCCTCGACGGGGACCCGCTCGCCGCCGGAGGCCTCCACCATGCCGTCCCGGGCGATGCCGACGGCGCGGGTGATGACCGACTCCGGGTCGTGCACCACCGCGTCCGGCTCACGGCGCGGTACGAGGGCGCCGGTGCGGGTGTACGCGCGGTCGGCGAAGGCCTCGGCGACCACCGGGAGGCCGACGCCCTCGGCCACCTCCAGCAGCAGCGAGTCCGGCAGGCCCAGCACGGGCAGCGGTCCGTCGCAGACCGCGCCCGCCCGCAGCACGCCGGCCACCACGGCCTCGGCCTGCTCGGAGTCGCCGACCACCCGGTTGTAGAGGGCGCCGTGCGGCTTGACGTAGGAGACCTTGGAGCCGGCCGCGCGGGCGAACACCTGGAGGGCGCCGATCTGGTACGCGATCTCGTCGGCGAGCTCCTCCGGGGGCACGTCCATGGCGCGGCGGCCGAAGCCGGCCAGGTCGCGGTAGGAGACCTGGGCGCCGATCCGGACACCGCGCTCGGCCGCGAGCGCGCAGACCCGGCGCATCGTCGACGGGTCCCCGGCGTGGAACCCGCAGGCGACGTTGGCGCTGGTCACCACGGACAGCAGCGCCTCGTCGTCGGTCAGGGTCCAGCGTCCGAACCCCTCGCCGAGGTCCGCATTGAGATCGATCACCGCATCGGCCACGCCCGTCCGCCTCCCAGCAGCTGTTGAGCCAGATGGTAGGGCCTGCGGATGAAGGCCGTTGCCCGTGACCCGGAGCCCCGCGGGCGCCGCGGCGTGTGCCCGGGAGTGCACGCCCCCGGGCGGCGGCGCGGGGGGTGGTGCGCGGCCGGGGCCCGGCTCGTGTCAGCGCGCGGGCGCCGGTTCCCGGGAGGCGCGCTCCAGCGGCCGCAGCGCCCGCAGCACGATCAGCAGCGGTATGGCGCCGAAGACTCCGAACGACATGTCGATGAATCGCCATGCCACCGGGATCCCGCGCAGCGGACCGCAGACCAGCGCCAGCGGGATGACGGCGCCGCAGGCGAGCACGGCCCAGCGGATCACCCAGATGTTGCGGACCGGGTCCCTGAGCGGGCCCCAGAAGGCGGCGGCGATCACCAGGTGGGCGAAGGCCAGCCAGTCGGTGCCGTAGGCGAGGAAGGGGTAGCGCTCGTCGGTCTCGACGAGGCCGGTGTGAACCCGCTCCAGCCAGGCCGTCGCGGCGGGGACGCGGTCGCTCAGCGGGGCGGCCGGCCCGGAGGCGAAGTCGACCAGCCAGCGGGTCTCGGTCTCCAGCGGGAACGCGGTGAGACCGCTGAGCACCAGGCAGACCAGGAAGAACCAGAGCCACCGTCGGACCTTGCGAAGGATGACCGCCGGGTCATCGTCCATCTCGCACCCCTCCGTGCCGAGCATGCCGAGCATGCCGAGCATGCCGAAGTACAGGCGAAGCCTTGTGCCGCCTGCGCGGAACCGACTCTAGACCCATCTTTTGAACATGTTCAACTTGCCTGTCGAGGGGCGGGGCGGCAGCCGGAACGCACCGGTGCCCGGGTTCCGTGGAACCCGGGCACCGATGGGGGTGGCACGCCGCGCGCGGCGTGCGGACGGCCGCTACGCCGTGTAGGTGTACGTCGCCGGCGCGCTGGTGCCGCCCGGCGTGGTGACGGTGATGCCCACCGGTCCGGGCTGGGTGCCCGCCGGGGCCGTGGCCGTGCAGGCGGACGCGCCGCAGGAGACGTGGGTGGCCGGAACCCCGCCGAAGGCCACCGTCCCGTACGTCAGGTTGCTGCCGGACACGACCACCCGGGTGCCGCCGGCGGCCGGGCCGGAGGCGGGGGACAGGCTGTTGATCGTCGGCGCGGCCGGGGTCGGCGGGGTGCCGGTGTAGTCGAAGGTGACCGGCGCCGCGGCCGTGCCGCCGGGCGTGACCACGCTGACCGGGGCGCTGCCCGAGCCCGCGGGCGTGGTCACCGTGCAGGCGGTGTCGGTGCAGCGGCCGGGCGCCGGGAGGCCGCCGACCAGCACCATGCCGTTGGCCAGGTTGCTGCCGCTGACGGTCACCGCGGTGCCGCCCGCGGCCGGGCCGGTGACGGTGTCGAGGCCCGTGACGGCCGGGGCGGCCTGGACGGTCGCCGGCAGGTGGCTCTTGCTGACGAGGTCGTAGCCGGATATGTGCCCGGTCGGGTCGGTGTCGTTCGGGTTGGCGACCGTCGCGATGATCGCGCCGGCGATCGGCACGCCGGGCGTGGTGGCCAGGTTGAGCTTCATGAAGTTGTAGCTTCCGGGTGCCCGGGTGGCGGTGAACACGGCCTCCAGGTGACGGTGGTCGGGGGAGAGGGCCGTGGTGAAGGTGTAGTCCGGCGGCGTGGGGAAGAACATCGCGCCGTCGGTGGTGACACCCGGCGGCAGGTCGAGGGTGATGTGCGTCGGCCCGGTCAGGTCCGCGGTGCCGGACGTGGTCCAGCCCACCGACATGTTGCCGGTGGTGAAGAAGCCGCCGGGGTAGTTCCCGCTCTGTGACACGGTCACGTGCTGGGCGGAGGCCGACGGGGTGTCGGCCGGGGCGGCGGTCGCGGTCGCACCGGTGGCGAGGACGGCGCCGGTGGCGAGGGTGGTCACGGACAGCGCGGCGGCGAGGCTCGCTTTGGCCAGTCGGGTGATCATGGGTCGATCATCACCGAACCAACGCGCCGCCCTCACGGTTTTCTCGAATACGAGTTCGGGAATGGCGGAATTCCGTCGAAACGACGTTCCGAATCGGTCACCCGCACCGCCGCCCACCTGCTGCTCCGCCCGCCCGCAAGGTCCGTTTCGGTCGATGTCGGTGCGAACCTCTAATCTTGTCCCCCGTGACCGCCATCGCAGACCCGCCCATCGAGCCCGGCCTCCGCCCGCCCGCCGGCCCGGCCGCCGCCGCGCGCCCCGCGCCGGGCCCCGCCGCCGACGAGGGCCTGGCCCGCCGGCTCAAGGCGCTGGCCTGCACCGCCCCGCTGCACGACCTGGACAACCGCAAGGTCAACCTGGCCGGCGAGTACGGCGGCTACGCGATGGCCGAGGTCGGCCTCGCCGCGATCGACCTGGTCACCCTGAACATGGACTTCGACACCGGGGCCGACCGCGAGACAGTGCTCGCCCGGCTGCTGCCCAGGGTCGCCGCCCAGGCCGTCGACCGCCCCGCCACCGAGCACGAGCGGGTCGCCCGCTGGGTGCTGGAGTCGATGATCAACGTCGGCAGCGTGGACCGCGGCTTCCGCGCCGTCTACGGCACCTTCGGCGCGGACGGCGAGTACATCCGCCGCGACTACGACTTCAAGCTGATCGAGGAGGTCCCCGGCCCCGACGGCGGCGTCTACCTGCGCACCACCGACGAGGCGGTCAACGTCCTGGTCGGCGCGCTCGACACCGACGTCACCTCGGCCCAGATCGCCGCCGAGGTCAAGCTGGAGGTGCTGATCCGCCGCGGCCGCCTGGCCGACGCCCAGCTCGCCGCCGAGCAGGCCCGCTACCGCACCGTCCAGTACGCCGAGACGCTGCGCCGCGCCCTGGACGCCACCCGCCGCAACGTCCGCGCGGTCGACTGGATGCGCGCCATCCCCGACCTCATCGAGGAGGCGCTGGACCACATCGCGGACCGCTACCGGCACGAGAACGCGATTCTCACCAACATCCGCAAGGCCCGCGACGAGGCCGAGGACCCGGAGCACAAGCGCCGCGCCGCCGAACTGGTCGACATCGTCAAGGACTGCATCCGCCGCCACACCCAGCTCCAGACCCGCCTGCTGGAGGCCGGCCCGCTGTTCCGCGCCGAACAGGACCGGCAGGCCTTCGCCACCCCCGGCGCCCGCAGCGGCATCGACCTCTACGGGCAGCTGCTCGCCCCCGTGCTGCGGCTGCCGATAGAGCAGGCCGTCCGCCCCACCGGCGCGTTCTTCGCCCGCGGCGCCGGCCTGCGCACCCCGGTCTCGGTCCGGGTCGCCGACCTGGTCGACCTACTGCTCACCCCGCCGGTCGAGCGCGAGCACCTCGGCGCCGAGCTGCCCGACCCGGACCTGGTCGCCACCCCGGACGACAGCCGGTTCTCCGAGGCCCAGCTGGAGTCCGCGATGGTCCTGCTCGACCTGCCCCCGGACGCCCCCCGCCGGCTCTCCGGCCTGCTCGCCGACGCCCGCAAGCAGGACCCGGACCTGCCGTACCTGGTCGCCCTGCTCGCCGTGCACGCGGCCAGCCCGCCCGTCGGCACCGCCTACCGCCAGGGCGAGGAGCGGCTGCTGTTCGCCGTGGACGACGGCACCCCGCTGCGCGACCCGGAGTTCGGCGGCGCCGACCTGATCGTCGGCAGCGCCCTGCTCGACGCGGTCGGCATGGCCGCCGACCGCAAGGACGCCGGCTGACCGGCCTGGCGGCACACCCCGCCGGAGCCGGCCCCGCCGCAACGACCTCGCCGCAACCGAACCCGCCGGAACGACCTTGACGAACCGTAACCACCGCGCCACCCCCGAGGAGCACCGCCCGTGACGACCCACCACGACACGTCCTGGGCGGCCGAGAGCGAACCCGCGGCCCCCGCGCCGATCACCCCGGCGGACGTCGCGGACGCCGCCCGGCTGGTCTCCTTCGGCCTCCAGGCCAAGCTGCTGCCCGCCCGGGACGCCGAGTACGCCGAACTGGTCCGCCGCCACCGGGAGGACCCGCCGTTCGCCCGGCTCGCCGACGCCATCGCCACCGGCATGGGCCTGGTCGTCCTGGAGGTCTCCCCGCGGGCCGGCATGGCCGTGGCCGCCGCCGAGGACTCGCTGTTCGCCGTCCGGCTGGGCGACTACTCGCGCCGCGCCGCCTCCGAGTCCACCGACCGCTTCCTGCACGGCCTCGCCCACCTGGCCGTCGCCGCGATGGCCTTCCCCCGCCCCGAGGACCTCGCCGACGACGGCTACCTCGGCCGGATCACCGTCAACGGCGTCGACTCCTTCGTCCGCCAGGCCTGCCGCCGCCTCGAGGAGCAGGCCGACGCCGAGGGCGCCAACACCGACCCGGCCTCCGACGCCCCCGGCCTGGAGGCCGCCTGGCGGGTGTGGGCCCGGCGCACCGCCACCGGCGCCACCAAGGACGCCCGCCGGCTCTCCGGCTCCACCATCGGCATCGTGGCCAAGGCCGTGCTGTTCCTGGTCGACTCCGGCTTCCTCCAGAAGGTGTCCGACGACTCCGGCGGCACCTACCGCACCACCGCCCGCTACCAGCTCCAGGTGCGCGACCTGGCGGGCAGCGCGGCCATGGCCGAACTGCTCGACCTCGGCATCGTCCCGGTCTCCGACGGCACCGCCAGCCTGCTGCCGCCGGACACCGGCGACGAACTGGTCGCCGACGCGGGGCTGCCGTTCCACTCGCTCTGAGCCCCGGCGCTCCGAGTCCACCCGCTCCGAGCCCACCGCGCCGGCCGCGGCCCACCCGCCCCGATCCGGCCCGCCGCCCATCCCTCACGCCACGCAAGCCACGGAGAACCGCCGCACATGTACGAGCTCAACCGGGTCCGCCTCTACTCGATCGGACCGGCCGGCGCCCGCTACGCCGACACGGTGCTCGACCTGCGCGGCGTCGGCGAGCCGGTCGCCGACCCGGCCCCGCAGCAGATCGGCCTGTTCGGCGAGGACCCCGACGGCCCGGTCCGCCGCCCCGCCCCGGCCGGCGTGCTCTTCCTGGAGAACGGCGGCGGCAAGTCCGTCCTGCTCAAGCTGATCTTCTCGGTCATGCTCCCCGGCCACCGCAACACCCTCGGCGGCGCCAGCTCCGGCGTGCTGCGCAAGTTCCTGCTCGCCGACGACTGCGGCCACGTCGCCCTGGAGTGGCAGCACACCGTCACCGGCGAGCTGATCGTGGTCGGCAAGGTCAGCGAGTGGCGCGGCCGCCAGGTCTCCTCCGACCCGCGCAAGTTCGCCGAGACGTGGTACTCCTTCCGCCCCGGCCCCGGCCTCACCCTCGACTCGCTGCCGGTCGCCGAACGGGTCAGCCTGGCCGGCGACCAGAAGGCCCGCGGCCGCCGCCGCACCATGAAGGGCTTCCGCGACGCCCTCACCGAGGCCGGCAAGGCCCACCCCCACCTCGACCTGGTCTTCGAGGACGGCCACGACCGCTGGACCGAGCACCTCGGCGAACTCGGCCTCGACCCCGAACTCTTCCGCTACCAGCGCGAGATGAACGCCGACGAGGGCGAGGCGGCCGGCCTCTTCGCGGTCAAGCACGACAGCGACTTCACCGACCTCCTGCTGCGCGCCGTCACCGACACCCGGGACACCGACGGCCTCGCCGACCTCGTGCACGGCTTCGCCGCCAAGCTCGGCCGCCGCGCCGAACTCACCGCCGAACGCGACTTCACGGCAGGGTCGTTGGACCTGCTGGAGCGCATCGCCGAAGCCACCACCGCCCGCGAGACCGTCCGCGAGGCCCACCGCACCGCCGAGCGCCGCACCCGCCGCCTCGCCCACGCCCTCGCCTCCCGCGCCACCGCCGAACGCGACCGCGCCCAGGACCTCGCCATCGAGGTCGCCGCCGCCGCGAGCGCCGTCACCGCGGCCGAGGCCGACCGCACCCGGCACAGCCTGATCACCGACGAACTCACCCACCGGCACGCCACGTTGAGCCTCACCGCGGCCACCGCCGAGGCCGCCGCGCTGCGCCGCGAACTCATCGACGCCCGCACCCTGCACTCAGCCTGGCAGGCCGCCGAGGCGGTGCTGCGCCAGCGCGCCGCCGCCGACCGGGTCGCCCGGGTCGCCGCCGCCATCCGCGAGGCCGAACTGGACGCCGCCCCCGCGCTCGCCGCCCGGGCCCGCGCCGCCACCGCCCTGGCGCGCGCCCTGGAGGCCGCCGCCGCGGCCGCCGAGTCCCGCGCCGACACCGAGGAGGAGCGCGCCGGCGAACTCCAGGAGGAGGGCGGCAAGGCGCAGTCCGACGCCACCGAGGCCGCCACCGCCGCCCAGAAGGCCCGCAGCGAGGCCGAACACCTGCGCCAGCGCCTCGCCGAGGTCGAGCAGGAGACCGAGGCCGCCGTCTCGGCCGGCTTCATCGACGCCGACGGCGACGTGGACCCGGCCCGTGCCGCGCTGCACGCCGCCGACGTCGAGAAGGCCGCCGCCGCCGGGCTCGCCCAGGCCCGCACCGCCGCCGAGGCCGCCGCCACCCGGCTGCGCGAGGCCGCGGCCGCCACCTCGCGCGCCGAACTCGCCGCCGAGCGGGCCGGCGACGCCCGCAAGGACGCCGCCCGGGCCCTCGCCGCCGAGCAGCGCACCGCCGCCCTGCTCGCCACCGAGGAGCGCCTCGCCGACCTGCTCTCCCTCACCCCCTACCAGGAGGACGCCGAGGAGGACGCCGGCTTCCTCACCCCCGCCGTGCTCGACCGCAACGCCGAGTACCTGCGCGAGCTCCTCGACGAGTCCATCGCCACCGCCGAACGCACCCTGTTCGACCTCCGTACGGCCGCCGCCGACGACTCCCGCATCCTCGCCGCCCTCGGCGACGGCGGCCTGCTGCCGCCCGGCCCGGACGTGCTCGCCACCGTCGAGTACCTCGCCGAGCACGGCATCCCGGCCCTGCCCGGCTGGCGCTACCTCGCCCAGTCCGTCGACCCGGCCGACCACGAGGCGATCCTCGCCGCCCGCCCGGAACTGGTCGACGGCGTGGTCGTCACCGACCCGTCGTCGCTGGAGCGCGCCCGCGAGGCCCTGCAGGCCGCCGCCCTGCTGCCGCGCTCCACCGTGGCCGTCGGCGCCGCCGCCTCGCTGATCGCCCCGATCACCGACCAGCCCGCGTTCTTCCTGGTGCCGCCGAACCCGGCCATGCACGACGAGTCCGCCGCCGACGGCGAGCGCCGCGAACTGCGCGCCCGGGCGAGCGCCCGCGAGGAGCACATCCGCGAACTGGCCGGCCGCCTCGGCGCCGACCGCGCCCTCGCCGCCCGCCTCGCCTCCTGGCACGCCAGCTGCCCGCCCGGCACCCTCGCCGAACTCGCCGCCGCCGCCGAGGCCGCCCGCGAGCACGCCGAGCAGGCCGCCGCCGCCCTGGCCACCCTGCGCGCCGACCACGACGAGGCCGAGACCGACCACGCCGCGGCCGCCTCCGCCCACGAGGAGCACCGCGAGGCCGCCCAGCGCGCCCGCCGCCGCGCCGACGCCCTCTCCGGCCTCGCGTTCCGGCTGCGCGAGCGCGGCAACTGGGCCCGCCGCCAGCGCGAACTCGCCGAGGACGCCACCGAGTGCGACCGCCGCCAGGCGCTGTGCGCCGAACGCGCCCGCACCTGCGACGAGGACCGCCGCGCCGCCCAGCGCGCCGCCGACGACGCCCGCCGCACGGCCCGCGCGCTGCGCGCCGAACGCGCCGAGATCCCCGCCGCCGAGCAGGCCGACGAGCCCGCCGAGACCACCCCCGTCGCGCTTCCCGCCCTGCGCGAGGCCTACCGCGCCGCCTCCCAGCTGTACGAGAAGGTCGGCGTCGGCGCCGACCTGCGCGCCGAACAGGCCCGCGCCGAGGGCGACGAGGCCGCCGCCGCGGCCGAACTCGACCGCCTCACCAACAAGGTGCGCACCCGCGCCGAGGAACTCCTCGGCAGCCCCGACGGCGCCGACGGCCCGGCCCGCCAGGCCGCCGCCGCCCGCGCCGAGGAACTGGTCGCCACCATCGAGGCCCGCTCCGCCACCGCCAGCGAGCAGCTCGGCCGCCTGCGCGGCGAGGCCGAGCGCTCCGCCCCCGCCGACGGCGAGGCGCACACCGAGCTGCCCGAGGACCTCGTCCCCACCGACCCGGAGCACGCCCAGGTCCTGCTGCGCACCGCCACCAGCCGCCTCGCCGAGCGCCGCGAGGCCCTGGACGCCGCCCGCACCGCCCACACCGACCTCCAGCGCACCTTCGACACCGCCCAGGCCGCCGCCGCCGACTTCGACGAGCTGGCCGGCCAGCTGCGCGACGGCCTGCGCGACCACCAGGAGGACCCGGACGACCCGGTCGAGCCGTACCTGGGCTCGCTGGCCGAGGCCCGCAACGGCGCCACCGAGGCCCGCCGCTCCCTGCGCACCGCCGCCGGCGAGCTGTCCTCCGCCGAACTCGCCGTCCGCGACGCCTCCGACGCCCTGGTCCGGCACGCCAACGCGGCCCGCTACGAGGCCGTCCGCACCCCCGCCCGCCAGCAGATCCGCGAACTGCCCGCCTCCGCGCTGCCGGAGCACGCCGCAGCCTGGGCCGCCGCCTTCGCGCCCCGGCTGCGGGTGCTCACCGACGAGCTCGCCCAGCTGGAGAAGAACCGCGGCTCGATCGTGGACCGGCTGCGCGGCCTGGTCGAGTCCTCGCTCACCACCCTGCGCGCCGCCCAGCGGCTGTCCCGGCTGCCCGAGGGCCTGGGGGAGTGGTCCGGCCAGGAGTTCCTCCGGATCCGATTCGAGGACCCGGACCACGCCACCCTGGTCGAGCGCCTGGGCGAGGTCATCGACGAGGCCACCCGGGCCGCCGTCAAGAAGAACAGCGACCTGCGCCGCGACGGCATGTCCCTGCTGCTGCGCGGGGTCGCCGCGGCGATCGGGCCCAAGGGCGTCAGCGTCGAGATCCTCAAGCCCGACGCGGTGCTGCGCGCCGAGCGGGTCGGCGTCGGCCAGATGTCCGACGTCTTCTCCGGCGGCCAGCTGCTCACCGCCGCCATCGCGCTCTACTGCACGATGGCCGCGCTGCGCGCCAACGACCGCGGCCAGTCCCAGCTGCGGCACGCCGGCACGCTGTTCCTGGACAACCCGATCGGCCGCGCCAACGCCACCTACCTGTTGGAGCTCCAGCGGGCCGTGGCGGACGCGCTCGGCGTCCAGCTCATCTACACCACCGGCCTGTTCGACACCACCGCGCTCGCCGAGTTCCCGCTGGTGATCCGCCTGCGCAACGACGCCGACCTGCGCGCCGGCCTCAAGTACATCTCGGTCGAGGAGCACCTGCGCCCGGGCCTTCCCGCCGCACCGGACCCGGACGGCCCGGCCATCCACGGCGAGATCACCGCCACCCGGATGTTCAAGCGCCCCGCGGAGGTTCCCGCCCAGCCGTGACGGATCCCGTACGGGCGGGAGGTTCCCTCGCGGGGGAGGTTCCCGCCCGGGGGCGGGAGGTTCCGGTACGGCGGTGAACTGACTAGCGTGACGGGCATGCTGACGATCGCGCACCTCAGTGACATCCACCTCGGCCAGGTACACGGCCGGGACGGCGGCAAGCGCGCCCGGCGGCGGGCCGAGCAGGTGATGGCGTACCTCGACGCCCTGCCCGGCCCGCTGGACGCGGTGCTGGTCACCGGTGACCTCGCCGACCACGGCCTCCCGGAGGAGTACCGGGAGGCCGTCGAGGTGCTCGCCTCCCGGCACCCGGTGCTCACCTGCCCCGGCAACCACGACCGCCGCTCGCCGTACCGGGAGGTGCTGCTGGGCGAGGAGCCGGGGGAGGAGTCGGTCAACCGGCTGCACCGGCTGCCGGGCGCCGACGTGCTGATGCTCGACTCCTCCGTGCCCGGTCGGGACGACGGCCTGCTGGACGAGCGCACACTGGACTGGCTGGACACCGAACTCGGCGCCGGTCGCGGCGAGTTGCCCGCCCTGGTGGCCTTCCACCACCCGCCGGTGGAGCTGCACCTGCCGAATGTCGACCCGATCCGGCAGTTCGGCGAGGAGCGGCTGGCGCGGGTGCTGCGCCGACACCCCCGGGTGGCCGCCCTGCTCTGCGGCCACTCGCACACCCCCGCGGCGACCACCTTCGCCGGCCTGCCGCTGCTGATCGCCCCCGGCGTGGTCTCCACCGTCACGCTGCCCTGCGAGGGCGGGCGCGGCATCTCCTTCGACCACCCGCCGATGCTGGCCTTCCACGTCCTGGACGGGGACCGCCGGCTCACCACCCACTACCGGGCGCTGCCGGTCCGGCGCTGACCGGCTCGCCCGGCGCTACGGGTGGTTCGTCTGCACCCTGGCCTGGCGCGGCGGCTGTTGCGGTGACTGGCGCGGCGGTTGGTACGGCTGCTGCTGGTACGGCTGTTGGTACGGCGCCTGCTGCGGCCGCTGCTGCCCCGGCCCGTACGGCTGCGGCGACTCGTACGGCTGCCGGTAGACCGAGGAGGAGTCGCCCCGGGGGGCCGGCCGCGGGGCCGGCGGCCCGGACGGCGGCCTGCTGCCCGCCATCGGGTACGCGGAGCCCGGTGCCCGCATCCGCTGGGCCGCGATCTGGCGGGAGATCAGGATCTCCAGCAGGCACCACATGGTGCCGAACACCCCGAGCCCCATCGCCAGCAGCGCCGGCGTCAGCAGCCAACTGCCCGCGTACGAGGCCAGCGTGGCCACCACGACGCCCACCAGGGTGAAGGACAGGCAGAGCACCGCCCGGACTGCGGCGGCGCGCACCTCGTCGGGCAGGCGACGGCGACGGCGGCGGCGTGGCACGGACATCGAGCGACCCCCAGGCGCGTGGCGCGCGTTCGGTGTTCGGTGACGGAATACGGGCGCGGAACGGGCGCCCACGAAACGCGCCCCCTCGGCACACTCTGCCCCGCCGAACCAGGACTATGCGTCCGAAACCGCCGAACTGCCGCCAAATCGTGTCATCCCGGCGGCCGTGCGACCCGGCGACCCCGGCCGCCCCGCTGCTCGGGCTCAGTCCAACTGGAGGTTGAGCTCCTCCAGCGCGCCGGTGACGATCGTCCGCATCGCCCGCTCGGCGTGGGCTGCGTCCTGGGTGCAGATCGCCTCCGCGACCTCGCGGTGCAGCCGGATCGCGTACGGCTCCGGCTGATGGGGCATCAGATGGTACTCGGTCCGGCCGGTGAGCACAGCCGCGACGGTGTCCCCGAGGTGGGCGAACATCTCGTTGCCGGAGGCGCGCAGCACCAGGGAGTGGAAGGCGATGTCGTGCCCGAGGAAGGCGGTCAGGTCGGCGGCCCGTGCGGTGACCGTCAGATCCACGGCCAGTGAACTGAGTTCGCGCCGGTCGTCGTCGCTCGCGTGGGTGGCGGCGAGCGCGGCCGCGGCCGGTTCGACGGCCACCCGCAGCGAGCCGAGCGAGCGCAGCTGGGCGGGGCGGTCCGAGCCGGCCAGGCGCCAGCGGATCACCATCGGGTCGAAGACGTCCCAGAGCGACTTCGGCTGCACGGTGATCCCGACCCGGCGCCGGGAGGCGACCATCCGCATCCCCTCCAGGACCCGCACGGCCTCGCGGACCACCGTCCGGGACACCCCGAACCGGTCCTCCAGCTCCTCGCCGCGCAGCACCGCTCCCTCGGGGATCTCCCCCGACGCGATCGCCGGCCCGAGCTCGTCAAGCAGCCGCCCGGGCAGCCCCTGGATCTCCATCCGCCCAGCGTAGACGTCGGCCCGGGGTGCGTTCACGCCGCCCTGCGCGCGCTCACCCCGCTCCGTGCGCGTCCACGGTGCCCTGCGATCCAGACCACACCGCAAAAGTATGACGATTTGGTTTCTGTCACTTGAATACGTCATATCTTTGAGGCGATAGTGGCGGCCAGGCAACGAAGGAGCACCACCCCATGGGTCTCAGCGTCGAGAACCACGACCTTCCGAAGACCCCTCTCACCGTGGTGGTGATGGGCGTCTCGGGCGTCGGCAAGACCACCCTGGCCCGCCTGCTGGCGGACCGCCTCGCTCTCCCCTTCGCCGAGGCGGACGACTTCCACCCCGCGGCCAACATCGCCAAGATGTCGGCCGGCATCCCGCTGGACGACCAGGACCGCGCCCCCTGGCTGCGCGCCATCGGCGCTTGGCTCAGGGAGCGGACCGAGGCCGGCACCGGCGGTGTGGTCACCTGCTCGGCGCTGAAGCACCGCTATCGCGACACCCTGCGCGCGGCCTGCCCGGGCACCTTCTTCCTGCACCTCAGCGGTGGTCACGAGCTGGTCGAGGACCGGCTCAGCCACCGCACCGGCCACTTCATGCCGTCCTCGCTGCTCGACTCGCAGTACGCCGCCCTGGAACCCCTGGCGGCGGACGAGCGCGGCGGCGTCCTGGACGTCGGCCCGTCCCCCGAAGAACTCGTCGAGATGGCCGTGGCGCTGCTGCGGCCCGTCAATGGAGACCTCGCGTGAGTATTGCCCCCACCCTGCTGGCGGCCACCCCACCGGCCCTGCCGCACACCAGCAGCGACTCCCAGCTGCTGATCGCGGTGCTGCTCAGCATCGGTGCGATCGTCGTACTGATCACCAAGCTGAAGCTGCACCCGTTCCTCGCCCTCACGCTCGGCTCCGGTCTGCTGGCCGCCGTCGCGGGTGCCCCCTTCGACAAGCTGCTCAGCAGCTTCTCGACGGGCTTCGGCTCCACCGTCGCCAGCGTCGGCCTGCTGATCGGCCTCGGCGCGATGCTCGGCAAGCTGCTCGCCGACTCCGGTGGCGCCAACATCATCGCGGACACCGTGCTCTCCCGCACCGGTAACAAGGCGCTGCCCTGGGCGATGGCGCTGATCGCGGCCGTGCTCGGCCTGCCGCTCTTCTTCGAGGTCGGCGTCGTCCTGCTGATCCCGATCGTGCTGCTGGTCGCGCGCCGCGGCAACGTGCCGCTGATGCGGGTCGGCATACCCGCCCTGGCCGGCCTGTCGGTGCTGCACGGCCTGGTTCCCCCGCACCCGGGCCCGCTGGTCGCCGTCGACGCCCTGAAGGCCGACCTCGGCATCACCCTGGCGCTCGGCCTGCTGATCGCCGTCCCGACCCTGATCATCGCCGGTCCGCTGTTCGCGCGGCTGGCCGAGCGCTGGGTCGGCCCGCTGGAGATCCCGGCCGCCACCGCCCCCGAGGAGACGGCCAAGCGCGACCGCACCCCGTCCTTCGCCGCGGTGCTGGCCACGATCCTGCTGCCCGTCGTGCTGATGCTCGGCAAGGCGCTGGCCGACGTGGTGATCGACGACCCGAAGGCGCTGGGTCAGCGGGTGTTCGACTTCATCGGCTCCCCGCTGATCGCGCTGCTCGCCGCGACCCTGCTCGGCATGGTGACCCTCGGCAAGGCGGCCGGCTTCGACAAGGCCCGGATCTCCGACACCGTCGGCAAGTCGCTCGGCCCGATCGCCGGCATCGTGTTCATCGTCGGCGCGGGCGGCGGCTTCAAGCAGACCCTGATCGACGTCGGCGTCGGCAACGCGGTGAGCGAGTGGTCCGGCAAGTGGCACATCTCGGCGCTGCTGCTGGGCTGGCTGATCGCCGTGCTGATCCGCCTGGCCACGGGCTCGGCGACGGTCGCCACCATCACCGCGGCCGGCATCGTCTCCCCGCTCGCCGCGAACATGTCCTCGACCCACGCGGCCCTGCTGGTGCTCGCGATCGGTGCCGGCTCGCTGTTCTTCTCGCACGTCAACGACGCCGGCTTCTGGCTGGTGAAGGAGTACTTCGGGATGAGCGTCGGGCAGACGCTGAAGTCCTGGTCGGTGATGGAGACGGTGATCTCGGTGGTCGCCATCGCCCTGATCATGCCGCTCAGCCTGATCATCTAGCGGCCTCGACCGCAGCGCGCCGAGGGGCGGCACCCGTGACGTACGGGTGCCGCCCCTCGGCGTTGCCACCAGGCCGTGGAGCCGTGGAGCCGTGGAGTCGTAGAGCCGTGAAGTCGTCGAGTCGTCGAGTCGTCAGTCCAGCAGCCCGGACAGCACCGCCGCCGTCGCCGCCAGCAGGTCCTCCGCGACCGCGCCGCCCGCCGCCGTCCGGGCCAGCAGCCCCTCCCGCGCGGCCAGGATCACCGACGCGGCCTGCGTGGCGCTCGCCCCCGGAGGCACCAGCGCCGGCAGGGCCCGCTCCAGCACCTCGGCCAGCGCCCGCGCGACCGCCCGGTCGTGCGCGGCGACCTGCTCGGCCAGCGCCTCCGTCCGGGCCGCGACCAGCCGGAACTCCAGGAACAGCAGGATCCACCCGGTGTCCGCGGGCTCGACCCGCAGCAGCGCCTCGACCAGCCGCTCCGCCCGCTCCCGGGGCGCCAGCCCCTCGCAGGCGGCGGCCAGTTCCGCCAGCTCGGTCATCCGCTGCGCGGCGTGGTCGTCGAAGAGCGCCAGCAGCAGCTCCTCCTTGCTGCCGAAGTTCGAGTAGAAGGCGCCGCGGGTGTAGCCGGCGGCGGCGCAGACGTCCTCGATGCTCGTCCGGGCGAAGCCGACGGAGAGGAACAGCTCGCTCGCCGCGGCGAGCAGCCGGGCCCGGGTGTGGACGCGGCGTCGGGGCGGTCGGGGAGCGGTATCGGAGGGGGGTGGGTTCACAGCAGAACGATACATGGTGTATTCAGTACGAGTCGTATTCAATACGAGCCGTACTGAAACGAGGGGCCACTACCGTGAGTGAGCGAAGCGAGCGAACCATCAAGAGGCGCGAGTGGGCGAATGCTCCTGCCGAGCGCAGCGAGGTGGGCGCATGAGTCGACTGCTGATCACCAACGCCCACCTGTTCCACCCCGAGGACGGAACCCGTACCGACCTCGGCTGGCTGGAGGCCGCCGACGGCCGGATCGCCGCCACCGGAACCGGCCGCCCGCCCACCGCCACCGAGGGCGTCAGGGTCCTCGACGCCGCCGGCGGCACCGTGCTGCCCGGTCTGATCGACGCCCACGTCCACCTGCTGGTCACCTCGCTCGACCTGCGTGACCTGGCCGACTGGACCCCGGGCTACGCCACCGTGCGGGCCCTCGCAGAGGCCGAGCGCATGCTGCGCCGCGGCTTCACCACCGTCCGCGACGTCGGCGGCGCCGACCACGGGATGGCCCGCGCGCTGGCCGAGGGCCTGGTGCCCGGTCCGCGGCTGCTGCACGGCGGCAAGGCGCTCTCCCAGACCGGCGGCCACGGCGACCTGCGCCCGCTCGGCGACGACGCCCTGCCCTGCTGCGAGGCCCGCCCGCACTTCGGCCGGATCGCCGACGGCGTGGACGCGGTGCGGGCCGCCGCCCGGGACGAGTTCCGCAAGGGCGCCCGCCACCTCAAGGTGCTGCTCTCCGGCGGCGTCGCCTCCCCGCACGACGAGATCGCCGCCGTCCAGTACAGCGAGGAGGAGATCCGCGCGGCCGTCGAGGAGGCCGACAACCACAACCGCTACGTCACCGTGCACGCCTACCACCCGCGGGCGATCGACCGCGCCCTGCGGGCCGGCGTGCGCTGCGTCGAGCACGGCAACCTGCTGGACGACACCACCGTCGCCCTGCTGCTGGAGAAGGAGGCCTTCCTGGTGCCGACCCTGGTCGCCTACGAGCAGACCGCCAGGCTCGGCGCCGCCTCCGGCCTGCCGGCCGCCTCCCTGGGCAAGCTCGCCGAGGTCCGCGACCGGGGCCTGGAGGCGCTGGAGCGCGCCCACCGCGCGGGCGTCGACCTGGTCTACGGCAGCGACCTGCTCGGCCCGATGCACCCGGCCCAGCTGGAGGAGTTCACCCTGCGCGCCCGGGTCCAGCCGGTCGCGGACGTGCTGCGCTCGGCGACCACCACGGCGGCCCGGCTGCTCGGCATGGCGGGGGAGATCGGCACCCTCGCCCCGGGCGCCCACGCGGACCTGCTCGTGCTCGACGGCGACCCGATCGCCGACCTCACCGTGCTCACCCGTTCCGACCTGCACCCGAAGCGGGTGGTCAAGGCCGGCGTCCCGGTCTGACGGCCGGAGGGTACGGCGAAACGGCGGGCGGGCGCCCGGGGAATCCCCGGACGCCCGCCCGTCAGAAGCGATGTGGCTACTTCCCGCGCTTCGCGGGACTGCGCGTGCTTGTTCCCGCGCTTCGCGAGACTGTGCCTGCTTGTTCCCGCGCTTCGCGGGACTGTGCCTGCTTGTTTCCGCGCTTCGCGAGACTGTGCCTACTTGTTTCCGCGCTTCGCGAGGAAGGCCTCGACCTCGGCCTTGATCTCCGGCGTGTCCAGCCCGCGCACCGTCATCGTGGTGCGGCGGCGCAGCACGTCGTCCGCGGTGTACGCCCACTCGTTGTCCGCCGCGTACGCGACCTGCGCCCAGACGTCCGGGCCGTCCTCGTGGATCGGGCGGCCGAGCTCCGGGTTCTCGTCGATCATGCGGGCGATGTCGAAGGACAGGGTGCCGTAGTGGCTGGCCAGGTGCTTGGCCACCAGCGGCTCCATCCGCGAGCCCGGCTCACGGTCGATCAGCAGGCGGTGCGCCACCGCGTTCGGCGCGCCGACGCCCGGCAGCGGGACGGTCGGGGCGATCGGGGACATGTCCTCGCCGAGGCTGGTGCCGGGCACGTGGGCCAGCTTCTCCAGCACGGTGCGGCCGATGTGCCGGTAGGTGGTCCACTTGCCGCCGGAGACCGACAGCATGCCGCCGCGGCCCTCGGTGACGACCGTCTCGCGCTTGGCGGCGGCGGTGTCGCCCGGGCCGCCCGGCAGCACGCGCAGGCCGGCGAAGGAGTAGGTGACCAGGTCGCGGTCGAGGTGCTCGTCGCGGATGGCGTGCGCGGCCTCGCCCATGATCTGGTCGATGTCCGCGTCGGTGGCCCGGACGTCCTTCGGGTCGCCCGTGTACTCCTCGTCGGTGGTGCCGAGCAGGACGTGGTCCTCCCACGGGATGGCGAAGGAGACGCGGTACTTGTCGATCGGGATGGTCAGCGCGGCGCGCCACGGCGAGCGGCGCTTGACGACCACGTGGGCGCCCTTGGAAAGGCGGATCGACGGCGCGGCGCCGGCGTCCTCCATCTTGCGCAGGTGGTCGACCCACGGGCCGGTGGCGTTCAGCACCAGGCGGGCGTCGATGCCGAACTCGCTGCCGTCCAGGCGGTCGCGCAGCTCGGCGCCGGTGACCCGGCCGCCGGTGAAGCGCAGGCCGGTGACCTCGGCGTGGTTGAGCACCACGGCGCCGGCGTCGACCGCGGCGCGCACGGTCATCACGGCGACGCGCGAGTCGTTCATCTGGTGGTCGCCGTAGACGGCCACCGAGCGCAGGCCCTCGGTGCGCAGCGCGGGCACCTGCTGGGCGGCGTGCGCGGCGGTGGAGACCCGGCCCATGCCGTCGCGGAAGGCGGACAGCGCCGAGTAGAGGAAGACGCCGGCGCCGAGCTTGGCGGCGCCGTGCGGGCCGCCCTTGTAGACCGGCACGAAGAAGGTCAGCGGGTTGACCAGGTGCGGGGCCACGTCGGTGGAGAGCGCGCGGCGCTCCTTGTGGTTCTCCGCGACCAGCTTGACCGCGCCGGTCTGCAGGTAGCGCAGACCGCCGTGGACGAGCTTGGAGGAGGCGCTGGAGGTGGCGCCGGCGAAGTCGCCGGCGTCGACCATGGCGACCTTCAGGCCGGCCTGGGACGCGGTCCAGGCGACGGCCGTGCCGAGGATGCCGCCCCCGATCACCAGCAGGTCGTAGGTGGCCTTGCCGAGCAGCTCGCGGGTCTCGGCGCGGGAAGCGGTGCGGCCGGCGGTGCGCTCGGCGCCCAGGGTCGGGATGGTTGCCATGGTGGTTGTGTACGGCGCGCGGGTCGGGCGGCGCCGTTACTCCTCTCGTGTGCTGTGCGGCCCCTGCGGGAGAGGCCGGTCGGCCCGGTGCGGCGGGCCGTGAAACCAGTGACGCCCGTTGCCGGAACAGCGGGCGGCCGGCCGGGGCGCGGGGCCCCGACCGGCTCGTCGGTCAGTTGTTCTCTTCCTCCTCCACCCAGTCCATGGTGCGCTCCACGGCCTTGAGCCACTTCTTGTACTCGCGCTCCCGGGTGGCCTCGTCCATGCGCGGGGTCCACTCGGCGGCGCGGTGCCAGTTGGCCCGCAGGGTGTCGAGGTCGTTCCAGAAGCCGACGGCGAGACCGGCCGCGTAGGCGGCGCCGAGGGCGGTGGTCTCGGCCACGTACGGGCGCTCGACCGGGGCGTCCAGGACGTCGGCGATGTTCTGCATGAGCAGGTTGTTGCTGGTCATGCCGCCGTCGACCTTGAGGGCGGTGAGCTCGACCCCGGAGTCCTTCTGCATGGCGTCGACGACCTCGCGGGTCTGCCAGGCGGTGGCCTCCAGGACGGCCCGGGCCAGGTGGCCCTTGGTGACGTACCGGGTCAGGCCGGCGATCACACCGCGGGCGTCGGAGCGCCAGTACGGGGCGAACAGGCCGGAGAAGGCCGGGACGAAGTAGGCGCCGCCGTTGTCCTCGACGGTGTTGGCGAGGGTCTCGATCTCGGCGGCGGTGGAGATGATGCCGAGCTGGTCGCGCAGCCACTGGACGAGCGAGCCGGTGACGGCGATCGAGCCTTCCAGGGCGTACACCGGGGCCTGGTCGCCGATCCGGTAGCCGACGGTGGTCAGCAGGCCGTGGTACGAGTTGACGATCTTCTCGCCGGTGTTCAGCAGCAGGAAGGTGCCGGTGCCGTAGGTGGACTTGGCCTCGCCCTCGTCGAAGCAGGTCTGGCCGAACAGCGCGGCCTGCTGGTCGCCGAGCGCGGAGGCGACCGGGACGCCGGCCAGGTCGCCGACGGCCTCGCCGTACACCTCGGCGGAGGAGCGGATCTCCGGCAGGACGGACATCGGGACGTCCATCGACTCGGCGATCTTGTCGTCCCACTGCAGGGTGTGCAGGTTCATCAGCATGGTGCGGCTGGCGTTGGTGACGTCCGTGACGTGCTTGCCGCCGTTGACACCGCCGGTGAGGTTCCAGATGACCCAGGTGTCCATGGTGCCGAAGAGGATGTCGCCGGCCTCGGCGCGCTCGCGCAGGCCCTCGACGTTGTCCAGCAGCCAGCGGATCTTCGGGCCGGCGAAGTAGCTGGCCAGGGGGAGGCCGGTCTCGCGGCGGAAGCGGTCCTGGCCGACGTTGCGGCCCAGCTCGCGGCAGAGCCCCTCGGTGCGGGTGTCCTGCCACACCAGCGCGTTGTGCACCGGCTCGCCGGTGTTCTTGTCCCACAGGACGGTGGTCTCGCGCTGGTTGGTGATGCCGATCGCGCGGATGTCGTCCTTGGTCAGGCCGGCCTTCTCCAGCGCGCCGCGGACGACCGACTGCACCCGGGTCCAGATCTCGGCGGCGTCGTGCTCGACGTAGCCGGGCTGCGGGAAGATCTGCCGGTGCTCCTGCTGGTCGACGGCGACGATCCGGCCGTCGGCGCCGAAGATGATGCAGCGGCTGGAGGTGGTGCCCTGGTCGATCGCGGCGATGTAGTTACCGGTGGAGGTCATGGGGAGGGTCCTCGGCTCTGGTTCGGGGGATACGGGGTGGGTGGGCCTGACGAGCCTGCTCGGTCAGTCCCCGTGTGCGGCGGGGTCGACACCGCTCATTTCGAGAGGGGTCTCTAGAAGATGGCGTTGTAGACGCCGCCGGCCGCCAGGCCGCCCAGGACCGGGCCGACGACCGGGATCCAGGCGTACGACCAGTCGGAGCCGCCCTTGTTCGGGATCGGCAGCAGGGCGTGGGCGATGCGCGGGCCGAGGTCACGGGCCGGGTTGATCGCGTAGCCGGTCGGGCCGCCCAGCGAGAGGCCGATGCCGACGACGGTGAAGGCGACCATCAGGGTGCCGGTGCCGGACTGGGAGAGCCCGGAGTTGGTGCCGATGGTGAGGATCGCGAAGCAGAGCACGAAGGTGCCGATGACCTCGGTGATCACGTTCTGGATCGGGTTCCGGATCTCGGGGCCGGTCGAGAAGATGCCGAGGGTGGGCTCCTCGTTCGCGTTGAACTGGCCCAGGTAGGTGGCCCAGACCAGCACGGCGCCGATGATCGCGCCGAGCAGCTGGGAGCCGAGGTAGAGCGGCACCTGGCTCCAGTCGCCGCTCTTGACCGCGAGGGCGATGGTGACGGCCGGGTTGAGGTGGGCGCCGGACTTCGGAGCCGACATGTAGGCGGCGATGAGGACCGCGAATCCCCAGCCGAAGGTGATCGCCAGCCAACCGGCGTTGACGGCCTTCGACTTCTTGAGGGTCACGGCGGCGCAGACGCCACCGCCGAGAAGTATCAGGGCGGCGGTGCCGAGGGTTTCGCCGACGAAGACGTCGCCGTTGGAGAACGCGGACACAAAGACTCCCTTGTCCATATGGCCCGGAGGGTGGTGGGGGCAGGTGGCCGGTCGATCGCTGTGCGGGTGAGTTCACCGTGGGAGTGATCTCTCCGGCCATCGTTCGACAATGTCGACCGTCATGCGGAAGCTTCCTCCCCAGGTCGCCCCCACGTCAAGGCGGGGTTACGCAGCTGTGACCCTCGCCTCGACGGGTCCGTCGAGGCTACCGAGCGGAGCGTCCCGAAACCGGACAAAACGCCAGAGGCGCGGACAGGCCTCCCGGCCGTCCGCGCCTCAGCGTGACGAATCGGCGGCTCTGGGCGAGCCGTCCGTGGATGTGTTCGGAGATGTGCTCCGAGATGTGCTCGGGGGTGCGCTCGGGGGTGCGCTCAGAACCGTCCGGCGCCCAGGTCGCGGGAGATCGCCCGTGCCGCGCTGCGCACCGAGGCCACCAGCGAGGGCTTCACGAAGCCGTCCTCGCAGACCCGCTCGACCGCCCCGCTGATGCACACCGCGCCCACCGGGTTGCGCCGCCGGTCCTGGATCAGCGCGCCGATCGAGGCCACGCCCTCCCAGGTCTCCTCGATCGAGTCCGCCCAGCCGCGCTCCCGGATCAGCGCGCACTCGGCGTCCACGTCGGCCGCCTCGGTCAGCGTCCGCACGGTGTACGACTCGTACGGTCCGTCGCCCAACTCCCCGCGCGCGACCGGGTCGTAGGCCACCAGCACCTTGCCCAGCGCGGTGCTGTGCAACGGCTGCATCGAGCCCACCTCCAGCACTTGCCGGGTGTCGTCCGGCCGGAACACGTGGTGCACGATCAGCACGCCCTGCTGGTGCAGCACGCCCAGATAGACCGTCTCCCCGGCCGCCCGGGCCAGGTCGTCCGCCCACACCAGAGCCCGCGCCCGCAGCTCGTGCACGTCCAGGTAGCTCTGCCCCAGCCGCAGCAGTTCGGCGCCCAGCTGGTACTTGCCGCTCTCCGGGTCCTGCTCGACGAACCCCTCCTGCTGCAGCGTGCGCAGGATGCCGTGCGCGGTGCCCTTGGCCAGGTCCAGGGCCGTCGCGACCTCGGACAGGCCCAGCCGGCGCTCGCCGCCGGCCAGCAGGCGCATGATCGCGGCGGCCCGGGAGAGCGACTGGATCGGGCCGGGCATGGGAACCTCCGCGCTGACAGGCGGTCGACATTGTCGACCGCAGTGGTGACGGGACGAGTCTGCCAGGCCGCCGAGGCTCCGTGCACCTTCCCCCCGGGTAACCGGCCCCCGGCCCCTGTCGATCCGCGGCGTCGACCCGGGGTGTGCCCCCGGTACGGCCCCGGTCCGGCCCCGGTCCGGGCCGCCGTGCGCGCGCCCGCCCGCCGCGCGCACCCCCGCCCGCGCCGTCAGCCCGACGCCCCCGCCCGCTGCGTCCGCTGCACCGTCACCTCCGCCGCCAGCGCGGCGATCCCGTCCGTCCCGACCCGGCAGCAGCCACCCACCAGCCGCGCGCCGTCCGCGAGCCAGCCGCCCACCCGGGCCGAGCGGAAGGTCGGCTCGCCGCGCCAGCCCCGGCGGGCGGCGTCCCAGTGCTCCCCGCTGTTCGGGTAGACCACCACCGGCTTCCCGGTCACCTCGGCGGCCACCGCCACCGCCCGGTCCGCGTCCTGCGGCGTGCAGCAGTTGACGCCCACCGCGACCACCTCGTCCACCCCGGCCGCCACCGCGAAGGCCTCCGCCAGCGGCTGCCCGGCCCTGGTCCGGTCACCGTCGATGCTGTACGACAGCCAGGCCGGCACCCCCAGCCCGCGCACCAGCCCCAGCAGCGCCCGCGCCTCGTCCACGTCCGGCACCGTCTCCAGCGCCAGCACGTCCGGGCGGGCCGCCGCCAGCACCTCCAGCCGCGGCCGGTGGAAGTCCGCCAGCTCCGCGACGCTCAGCCCGTACCGCCCCCGGTACTCCGAGCCGTCCGCCAGCACCGCCCCGTACGGGCCCACCGAGGCCGCCACCCAGCGCCGCCGCCCGCTCGGCTCCGGGCGCGCCGCCTCCCGGGCCAGCTCCACACTGCTCGCCAGCAGCCGCGCGGCCTGCGCCCGGCCGACCCCGCGGCGCGCGAAGCCCTCGAAACTCGCCTGGTAGCTCGCGGTTATCGCGACGTCCGCGCCCGCCGCGAAGTACGCCCGGTGCGCCGCCAGCACCGCCTGCGGGTCGTCCGCCAGCAGCCGCGCCGACCACAGCTCGTCCGAGAGGTCGTGCCCGTCCGCCGCCAACTGGTTCGACATCCCTCCGTCGAGCACCAGCGGACCGGCGGCCAGCGCGGCGACGAAGTCGGGCGGGGGAAGAATGGGCATGTCGGTCTCCTCTGGCAGAGTTCCTGGTCACAGCCTAGGGCGGGGCGTCCCGGCCGAGTGACCGGGCCGAGGAGGAAAACCGTTTGCCGCGGGGGAAAGCGCTCGTTACGTTGTGCTCAGCCCGAGAAGAACAGCACCGGCGGCCAGGCCGGTGGCACCGGAACGCACAGACAGAAGGGAGCCCGACGATGGCAGTGGACGACCGACCGCCCTCCACCGGGCCCCGAGCCGAACAGGAGTGGCTCGCCGCGTACGATCCGCGCGCCTACGCCCCGGTCGCCGTCACCGTGGACGTGGTCGCCCTGACCTTGCGCCACGGCAGCCTGCACGTGCTGCTCGTCGAGCGCGGCGCCCCGCCCCACCAGGGCTGCTGGGCGCTGCCCGGCGGCTTCCTGCGGGCCGGCGAGGAGAGCCTGGACGAGGCCGCGGCCCGCGAGCTCGCGGAGGAGACGGGCCTGCGGAGCGCCTCCGAGGCCGAGACGCTCTGCCGCCTCCACCTCGAACAGCTCGGCAGCTACGGCGCCCCCGAGCGGGACCCTCGGATGCACGTCGTCTCCGTCGCCTACCTCGCCTTCGCCCCCGACCTGCCCGACCCCCAGGCCGGGACGGACGCCGCGGCAGCCGCCTGGCACCCCGTCTCCGACCTGGACCTCCGGCCCCGTGGCCGGTCCCGAGCCGCCGGTGCGCCCGCCGACACCCACGGGGGTGGCGTCGACGGGCGCACCGGCCCCGGCCCGCTCACGCTGGCCTTCGACCACGCCCGCATCCTCGCCGACGGCCTCGACCGGGTGCGCGCCAAGCTCGAGTACAGCCCGCTGGCCACCGCCTTCCTGCCGTACGACTTCACCATCCCCGACCTCCGTGCCGTCTACGAGGCGGTCTGGGACGAGAAGCTCCACCCCGGCAACTTCCACCGCAAGGTGCTGTCGGTGCCCGGCTTCGTCGAGAGCACCGGCACCACCACCGAGCGCGGCGGCGCCCGCGGCGGCCCCCGCGCCCGCACCTACCACGCCGGCGACGCCCGGCTGCTGCACCCCGCGCTGCTCCGCCCCGCCCGGGACGAGAGCGCCGAAGGCGCCGAGCCGTCCTGAGCTTCCCCGGCCCGGGGCACCACCGCAGACGGCCGGGCTACCATCCGGCCATGACGACTGACGAAGCGATCCAGAACGCCCACCGGCCGTTCTCGCACTGCCACTTCTGCGGCACGCCCTACCCGCCCGGCACCCTCGCCTGGCCGCGCGCCTGCCCCGGCTGCACCGAGATCAGCTACCGCAACCCGCTGCCCGTCGCGGTCACCGTCCTCCCCGTCACCCGCCCCGACGCCGACCCCGCCCTGGTCGTCATCCGCCGCACCATCGAACCCGGCTACGGCGAACTCGCCTTCCCCGGCGGATACATGGACTACGGCGAGAGCTGGCAGCAGGCCTGCGTCCGTGAACTGCACGAGGAGACCGGCATCACCGCCGACGCGGCCGAGGTCACCCTGATCCACACCGCCTCCGACCCCAACGGCCGCTTCGTGATGCTCTGCGGACTGCTCCCGGCCCGACCGCTCGCCGACCTCCCGCCCTCGCAGCCCACCGACGAGACCGACGGCTGGCTGCTCGCCACCGCCGAGACCCCGCTCGTCTGGGACTTCCACAACGGCGTCCTGCGCCGCTGGTTCGGCGGCGAGTTCACCCGGCGCTGACCTCCCGCCGGCCTCCCGTCCAGCCATCGGCCGACCCTGGCGCGGCGGGCGATCACGTGGCATGGTCTGCACCGACAGCCCAACCGGACGGGTCTGCCACGAGCCCTCCCGTCCCCACCACCGGCCGGGAGACCACCACCGTGAGCACCCCACCGCAGGACCAGCCGCTCTGGCGCCCCACCCCCGCTCGCGCCGCCGACACCACCCTGGTGGCCTTCCAGGCCTGGGCCGCCGAACACCACGGCGCCCCGGCCGCCCCCCTCGCCCCGGCCACCGACGACCAGCAGGCCGCCGAGCGCTACGCCGCCCTGCACGCCTGGTCCACCGAGGACCTCGACCGGTTCTGGACCGCGATCACCCAGTGGTTCGACGTCCGCTTCCGGCAGGCCCCCGAAGCCGTCCTCGCGGACGCCGGCATGCCCGGAGCCCGCTGGTTCCCCGGCGCCCGCCTCAACTACGCCGAGCACGCCCTGCGCGCGGCGGAGAAGCCCGCCAACGCCGACCACCCCGCGATCCTCCACCTCGACGAGACCACCGAGCAGCCGGCCGTCCTCACCTGGTCCGAACTCCGCCGCCAGGTCGGCTCGCTGGCCGCGGCCCTGCGCGCCCGCGGCATCGGCCCCGGCGACCGGGTCAGCGCCTACCTGCCCAACGTCCCGCAGGCCGCCGTCGCCCTCCTCGCCACCGCGGCCGTCGGCGCGGTCTGGACCAGCTGCGCCCCCGACTTCGGCGCCCGCAGCGTCCTCGACCGCCTCCAGCAGATCGAGCCCGCCGTCCTGTTCGCCATCGACGGCTACCACTACGGCGGCAAGGACCACGACCGCACCGAGGTCGTCGCCGAGCTGCGCCGCGAACTGCCCAGCCTGCACACCGTCGTCCACGTCCCGCTGCTCGGCGCCCCCGCCCCCGAGGGCGCCCTGAACTGGGACGACCTGGTCGCCGACGACGTGGAGCCGGTCTTCGAGGCCGTCCCCTTCGACCACCCGCTCTGGGTGCTCTACTCCTCCGGCACCACCGGCCTGCCCAAGGCCATCGTCCAGAGCCAGGGCGGCATCCTGCTCGAACACCTCAAGCAGGCCGGCCTCCACCTCGACCTCAGCCCGCGGGACCGCTTCCTCTGGTACACCTCCACCGGCTGGATGATGTGGAACTTCCTGCTGGCCGGCCTCCTCGTCGGGTCCACGATCGTCACCTACGACGGCAGCCCCGGACACCCCGACACCGGCGCCCTCTGGTCGGTCGCCGCCCGCACCGGCGCCACCGTCCTCGGCACCTCCGCCGCCTACGTGATCGCCAGCCGCAAGGCCGAACTCCACCCCGGCCGCGACCTCGACCTGTCCGCCGTCCGCTGCATCGGCACCACCGGCTCCCCGCTCCCGCCCGACGGCTTCCGCTGGATCTACGACGAGGTCAAGCAGGACGTCTGGCTCGCCTCCGTCAGCGGCGGCACGGACGTCTGCTCCTGCTTCGTCGGCGGCGTCCCGACCCTCCCCGTGCACCTCGGCGAGATCCAGGCCCCCTGCCTCGGCGCGGCCGTCGAGTCCTGGGACGCCCAGGGCCACCCTCACACCGACACCGTCGGCGAACTCGTCGTCACCAAGCCCATCCCGTCGATGCCCACCGGCTTCTGGAACGACCCCGAGGGCACCCGCTACCACGACAGCTACTTCGACACCTACCCCGGCATCTGGCGCCACGGCGACTGGATCACCGTCACCTCCCGCGGCACCGTCGTCATCCACGGCCGCTCCGACTCCACCCTCAACCGCCAGGGCGTCCGGATGGGCTCCTCGGACATCTACGAGGTCGTCGAGCGCCTCCCCGAGATCGCCGAGTCCCTGGTCATCGGCCTGGAGGAGCCCGACGGCGGCTACTGGATGCCGCTGTTCGTCGTCCTCGTCCCCGGCGCGGAGCTGACCGACGAGGTGATCGGGCGCATCCGCACCTCGCTGCGCACCGAGCTCTCCCCGCGCCACGTGCCCGACGAGGTCATCGCCGTCCGCGGTCTCCCGCACACCCTCACGGGCAAGCGGATCGAGGTCCCGGTCAAGCGCATCCTCTCCGGCACCCCGCTGGAGCAGGCCGTCAACCCCGGCTCCGTGGACCGCATCGAGCACCTGCGCTTCTTCGAGCGGCTCCGCCTCGACCGCCAGGCCTGACCGGCCCGGCGCGAACGAAAGGGGCGCCCCCACCGCGGTGGTGGGAGCGCCCCTTCTCGTCTCTTACGTCGTCACTCGCCGGAGAGCACCTGCTGCGCCGCGGCCCGCGCCTCCTCGGCACTGTCCGCTGCCCGGGCCGCCTCGGCCGCCCGGCGGCACTGCGCCAGGGTGTACTTGGCGAGCGTGGTCCGCACGTAGGGGATCGAGGCCGCGCCCATCGACAGGCTGGTGACGCCCAGACCGGTCAGCACCACGGCCAGCAGCGGGTCGGAGGCCGCCTCGCCGCAGACGCCACAGCTCTTCCCGCTCACCCGCGCGGCGTCGGCCGCCGCGGCGACCAGGTCCAGCAGGGCCGGCTGCCACGGGTCCTGGAGCCGGGCCAGCGCACCGACCTGACGGTCGGCCGCGAAGGTGTACTGGGCAAGGTCGTTGGTCCCCAGCGACAGGAACTCGACCTCCTGGAGGATCGCCCTGGCACGCAGCGCGGCCGACGGGATCTCCACCATCGCACCGAACTTGGCGTCCAGCCCGGCCTCCCGGCACGCGGCCGCGAAGTCCTTGGCGTCCTTGCGGTCGGCCACCATCGGGGCCATCACCTCAAGGTGCACCGGCAGCCCCTCGGCCGCCTTGGCCAGCGCCTCGAGCTGGGTGCGCAGCACGTCGGGGTGCTCGAGCAGGGTGCGCAGCCCGCGCACGCCCAGCGCCGGGTTCGGCTCGTCGGCCGGGGTCAGGAAGTCCAGCGGCTTGTCCGCGCCGGCGTCCAGCACCCGGACCACGACCCGGCCCTCGGGGAAGGCCTCCAGCACCTTGCGGTACGCCTCGACCTGCTTCTCGGCACTGGGCGCCTTCGCCGAGTCGTCGAGGAAGAGGAACTCGGTGCGGAACAGGCCGACGCCCTCGGCGCCGTTCTCCAGCGCGGCCGGCACGTCGGCCGGACCGCCCACGTTCGCCAGCAGCGGCACCCGGTGACCGTCCGAGGTCTGCCCCGGGCCGGAGGAGGAGGCCAGCGCGGCCTTGCGCTCGGCGGCGACCGCCCGCAGTTCGTCCTGCTTCTCCCGGGACGGCTCCACCAGCACGTCGCCGGAGCTGCCGTCCACCGCGACGACGGTGCCCTCGGCGACCTCGATGGCACCCGGCAGCGCCACGACGGCCGGCACGCCCATCGCCCGGGCCAGGATGGCGCTGTGGCTGGTCGGCCCGCCCTCCTCGGTCACGAAGCCGAGCACCAGCGTCGGGTCGAGCAGCGCGGTGTCGGCCGGCGCCAGGTCCCGCGCGAACAGCACGTACGGCTCGTCGCTGTCCGGCACGCCCGGCATCGGTACACCGAGCAGCCGGGCCACGATCCGGTTGCGCACGTCGTCCAGGTCGGCGACCCGCCCGGCCAGGTACTCCCCGGCGGAGGCGAGCAGCGCCCGGTAGGCCGCGAACGCGTCGTAGACGCCACGCTCGGCACTGCTGCCGACGGCGATCCGGCGGGACACGTCGGCCATCAGCTCAGGGTCCTGCGCCATCAGCGCCTGGGCCTCCAGCACGGCCTGCGCCTCGCCCCCCGCGAGGTTGCCGCGCGCGATGAGGTCGGCGGCGACCGCCTCGACGGCGGCCTGGGCCCGGGCCTGCTCCCGCGGGGCGTCCTCGGTCGGGATCTGGGTGGCCGGGGGCTCCAGCACCGCCGTCCCCATGTGCCGCACCTGGCCGATCGCGACCCCGTGGCTCACGCCCACGCCGCGCAGCGTCTTCTCCATGTCACCTGTCTCCGCTGAGATGAGCGGCCCCGCCGGGAACCGCTGTGTGGGGGCCGCCCCGTCATCTCGCTCGGGGCGGGTGTCGGAAGGAAGAGATCAGCTCCAGCTGAACAGCTGGTCGCCCGCCTTGGCCTCGCCGTCCTCCCGCAGGCCGCCGAGCGAGTCGGCGGTGGCCTCCAGGGCCACGATCGGCGAGATCGGCGACTTGCCGGCGGCCTCGACGGCGGCCGGGTCCCACTTGATGACGGCCTGACCGCGGGTCACCGTGTCGCCCTTGGCGACGAGCAGCTCGAAGCCCTCGCCGTTGAGCTGGACGGTGTCGATCCCGAGGTGGGTCAGCACACCGTGGCCCTCGGCGTCCACCACGACGAACGCGTGCGGGTGCATGGAGACGACGACACCGTCCACCGGGGCGAGCGCCGTGGTCTGCTCACGCACCGGGTCGATCGCGGTGCCCGGGCCGACCATCGCACCCGAGAAGACCGGGTCGGGCACGCCCGCGAGTCCCACGATCTTGCCGGTCAGCGGCGACGTCACAGTGGTCATGGTTGTGCCTCCCAAGTACGCAGTACAGCGAGCGGCCGCGAGGAGCGGCACGACGATCAACTGAAGCCTAAATGATGTCAACTACGGACATCTGCTGACATTCACGGGCGAAGAACCGCCCGCTCCTGCCCAGCCGGCCGGCGGCTCGCCGGCCCGCGAGTGGTCTAGTCCTCTTGGCCGATGTGCCGCACTCTACAGGCATCTTGGCGAATCGGGACCATTGCTGTATATGCTCGCGAGAGCAACAAATCATGCCGCCGTCCGGGGGACTCCCGGTGCGCCTCGATTCGCGCTCCGGTCGGCCACCCGCTATGGTTGGTCGAGTCGCCGCGACTCCGCGGTTAACGCCAGATTTCAGATGCGAAAAGCCCCGGTAAACGGAGCGGAAAACATCTGCTAGGCTGGAAACACGAAAGAACGAAGCCCGGAGGGTCCGCTGGAAGGCGGTCCGAAGGAAGCGTCCGTTCCTTGAGAACTCAACAGCGTGCCAAAAGT
>NZ_JBIWFT010000054.1:0-52185 GCF_044763205.1 Kitasatospora sp. NPDC096204 | reverse complement strand
GAAACCTGAGGCCGGGGATGTCAACATATCTGGCGTTGACTTTTGGCACGCTGTTGAGTTCTCAAGGAACGGACGCTTCCTTCGGACCGCCTTCCGGCGGGCCCTCCGGGCTTCGTTCTTTCGTGTTTCCAGCTTATCAGATGTTTTCCGCTCCGTTTTCCGGAGTTTCATTCATCCGATTCGCTTTCGCCTTTCGGCGCTCCCGAACTCTATCAGAGTTACTCGGTCCGTTTTCCCCGGTCGTTCTCGAATTCAGATTCGAGCCCGTTTCCGAGGGGCCGTCCCGTGGGGCAACCCGGAGAACATTACGCACCGGGTCGCCCCACGTCAAACCGGCCTCAGCCGGTGTTGAGCGAGCGTCAGACCTCGACCACGACCGGCAGGATCATCGGCCGGCGACGGTAGTTGTCCGCGACCCACTTGCCGATGGTCCGGCGGACCAGCTGCTGCACCTGACGGGGCTCCAGCACGCCGTCGCTCGCCGAGCGGTCCAGCGCCTCCTGGAGCTTCGCGGCCACCGGGACGAACGCGTTGTCGTCGATGCCGGAGCCGCGGGCCTGGATGGTCGGGCCGCCGACGATCTTGCCGTTGGCCGAGTCGACCGCGACGAAGACCGAGATGAAGCCCTCCTCGCCGAGGATCTTGCGGTCCTTGAGCGAGGCCTCGCTGATGTCGCCGACCGAGGAGCCGTCCACGTAGACGTACCCGGCCTGCACCTTGCCGGCGATCCGGGCGACGCCGCCCTCCAGGTCGACGCAGACGCCGTCCTCGGCGATGACCACGCGGTTGCGCGGCACCCCGGTGGCGATGCCCAGCTCGGCGGCCGCGCGCAGGTGGCGCCACTCGCCGTGGACCGGCATCAGGTTGCGCGGCTTGCAGATGTTGAAGAAGTACAGCAGCTCGCCTGCCGAGGCGTGGCCGGAGACGTGCACCTTGGCGTTGCCCTTGTGCACGACCTTGGCGCCCCAGCGGGTCAGGCCGTTGATCACCCGGTAGACGGCGTTCTCGTTGCCCGGGATGAGCGAGGAGGCCAGGACGACGGTGTCGCCCTCGACGATGCGGATCTGGTGGTCGCGGTTGGCCATCCGGGACAGCGCGGCCATCGGCTCGCCCTGCGAACCGGTGCAGATCAGCACGACCTCCTTGTCCGGCAGGTCGTCCAGCTGCTTGACGTCCACGACCATGTTGCCGGGGACCTTCAGGTAGCCGAGGTCGCGGGCGATGCCCATGTTGCGGACCATCGAGCGGCCGACGAAGGCGACCTTGCGCTTGTACTCGTGGGCGGCGTCCAGGACCTGCTGGATGCGGTGCACGTGGCTCGCGAAGGAGGCCACGATGATGCGCTTGTCGGCGTTCGCGAAGACGTTCCGCAGCGCCGCCGAGATGTCCCGCTCGTGCGGGATGAAGCCGGGGACCTCGGCGTTGGTGGAGTCCACCAGCAGGAGGTCCATGCCCTCCTCCGCCAGCTTGGCGAAGGTCGGCAGGTCGGTCAGGCGGCCGTCCAGCGGCAGCTGGTCCATCTTGAAGTCGCCGGTGGCCACGACCATGCCGGCGGGGGTCCGGACCGCCACCGCCAGGGCGTCCGGGATGGAGTGGTTGACCGCGATGAACTCGCAGTCGAAGGGGCCGATGCGCTCGCGCTCCCCCTCCTTGACCTCCAGCACGTACGGCCGGATGCGGTGCTCGGCGAGCTTGGCCTCGATCAGCGCGAGGGTCAGCTTGGAGCCGATCAGCGGGATGTCCGGGTTCTCCCGCAGGAGGAAGGGGACGGCGCCGATGTGGTCCTCGTGCCCGTGGGTGAGGACGATGCCGTCGACCTTGTCGAGGCGGTCCCGGATGTAGCTGAAGTCCGGCAGGATCAGGTCCACGCCGGGCTGCTCGTCCTCGGGGAAGAGGACGCCGCAGTCGATGATCAGGATGCGGTCGCCGTACTCCAGGACCGTCATGTTGCGGCCGATCTCGCCGAGGCCGCCGAGCGGAGTGATGCGGAGGGCGCCCTCCTTCAGGGCCGGGGGCGCGCCGAGCTCGGGGTGCGGGTGGCTCAAAAGACTCTCCTCACGACGCACGCCATATGCTCGGGGTCCTCCCCCTGGAGACATATGGCGTGCGTTCTCAGTGTCGTTTTCCTACTGGGTCTGTGCTCTCGCGCCTTCGGTCCGGTCCAGCGGCGGACCCTTGGGAGGTCCGGCGAGCCGGGGCGCGCACGTCCGTGTCTGTTAGAGGTGTACCCCGCCGGCGGCGAGATCCTGCTTCAATCGCTCGATCTCCTCGGGCGTCGCGCCGACCAGCGGCAGCCGCAGCGGGCCCGCCGGCCGGCCCTGGAGTTCCAGCGCGGCCTTGGCGAGGATGACGCCCTGGGTGCGGAACATACCGCTGAACACCGGCAGCAGGCGCTGGTGGATGCTGGTGGCCTTGACCACATCGCCCGCCAGGAAGGCCTCGACCATCGCCCGCAGGTCCCCGGCCACCACGTGCCCGACCACGCTGACCACGCCGACGGCTCCGACGGACAGCAGCGGCAGGTTGAGGATGTCGTCGCCGGAGTACCAGGCGAGGTCCGCGCGGGCGATCGCCCAGGCCGCGGCGCCGAGGTCGCCCTTGGCGTCCTTGTTGGCGACGATCCGCGGGTGCGCGCCGAGGCGGACCAGCGTCTCGTGGCTCAGCGCGACCCCGCTGCGGCCCGGGATGTCGTACAGCATGACGGGCAGCCCGGTCGCGTCGGCGACGGCGACGTTGTGCCGGTACAGGCCCTCCTGCGGGGGCTTGTTGTAGTACGGCGTGACGACCAGCAGGCCGTGGGCCCCGGCCGCCTCCGCCTGCCGGGCCAGCTCGATGCTGTGGTGGGTGTCGTTGGTGCCGACGCCGGCCACCACGTGGGCGCGGTCCCCGACCGCCTCGACCACGGCGCGGACCAGCTGGGCCTTCTCGGCGTCGCTGGTGGTCGGGGACTCACCGGTGGTGCCGTTGACGACGAGGCCGTCGTTGCCGGAGTCCACGAGGTGCGTGGCGAGGCGCTGGGCGCCGTCGAGGTCGAGCGCGCCGTCGGCGGTGAACGGGGTGACCATCGCGGTCAGTACCCGGCCGAACGGCGTCTGGGGGGTGGAGGTCGGAGCCATGCGTCCAAAGCTACTCGTAGGCGGTGGGGCGGTACCCATGCCGGTCCGGTGTTCGGACAGGTGCGGCGCATTCGTGGCGCGGACGTGGGATTCCGGTGCTGCCCGCTCGGGGGTTCGGACAGCACCGGAATCCGTGTTCACGAATGTAGGGAGCGGCTAGAAAAGCCGCAATCCAGACATGCCAGACACTCTGCCCGTATGCCTGTCGTCCCAGGTCAGGGGGCGACTCGGCCGTGCTTCTCGAAGGCCGCATGGGTGAGCGGCATGAGCCGGGCCCACTGCTCCTCCATCTGCTCCGCGACCATCTCGATCTCGCGCTGCGGGAAGGACGGCACCGCCGAGTTCTCCCGCCGGGTGCGCAGCGACAGGAAGTGCATCAGCGAACGCGAGTTGCAGGTCGCGTACATCGAGGAGAACAGGCCCACCGGCAGCACCGCGCGGGCCACCTCGCGGGCCACGCCGGCGGCCAGCATCTCCTGGTAGCGGGCGTAGGACTCGAGGTACGCGGCCTCCATCGCCCCGGTGGTGGTCCGGTGCTGCTCGGGCGTGCCCTCGTGGAACTCGTACTTGCCGGGGCGGCCCTGCTGGACCAGCTTGCGCTCCTCGCCCGGGACGTAGAAGACCGGCTGGAGCTCGCGGTAGCGGCCGGACTCCTCGTTGTACGACCAGCCGCTGCGGTGCCGGTGGAACTCCCGGAACACGAAGATCGGCGCGCTGATGAAGAAGGTCATCGAGTTGTGCTCGAACGGCGTGCCGTGCCGGTCGCGCATCAGGAAGTTGATCAGGCCCTTGGACTTCTCCGGGTCCTGGTCGAGGGCCTCCAGGGACTGCTCGCCCGCGGTCGAGACCCGGGCCGCCCAGATGACGTCCGAGTCGGCGGCGGCGCTGCGGACCAGCTCCACCGTCACGTCGCTGCGGAAGCTGGGGGCCGTCGGTTCGTCGCTCACGCGTTACTCCTTGCGGGTTCGGTGCTGTGCAGCTTGATGGCGTGCTGCATGGTCTTGCGGGCGCGCGGGGTGTCGCCGGCGTCGGCGTAGGCCACGGCGAGGCGGAACCAGGCCCGCCAGTCGCCCGGCGCGTCCTGTGCCTCGGCCTGGCGGCGGGCGAACACCGCGTCGGCCGAGGCCCGGTCGATCCGCCCGCCCTTGCTGCGCTCCAGCTCGTCCACCGGAAGGCCGCCCTCGGCCTCCAGCTCGCGGGCCAGCCGCTCGCTGTCCCGGCCGAAGCGGACGGTCTGGCGCAGGAACCAGACGCCGATCACCGGGATCACGAAGGCGCAGATCCCGATGCCGATGCCGAGCGGCTTGCCGGTCGCGATCAGCTGGACGCCCTCGCCCACGCAGACCAGGGCGACCAGCAGCAGGACGCCGGACAGGACGAAGAAACCGGTACGAGAGGTCATGACGCCCTCCTGGAGGTCGACACTGTCACAGGTCCAGGAAGTGTTCGAGGCCGAAGGTCAGCCCCGGCGTCCCGACGACCTTGCGCACGCCCAGCAGGATGCCCGGCATGAAGCTGCTGTGGTGCAGCGAGTCGTGCCGGATGGTGAGCGTCTCGCCGGTGTCGCCGAACATCACCTGCTGGTGGGCGAGCAGACCCCGCAGCCGCACCGCGTGCACCGGCACCCCGTCCACGTCGGCGCCGCGCGCGCCGGGCAGGCTGTGGGTGGTCGGGTCCTGCTGCGGCGGGCGGCCGGCCTCGGCCCGGGCGGCGGCGATCAGCTGGGCGGTGCGGGTGGCGGTGCCGCTGGGGGCGTCGGCCTTGCGGTCGTGGTGCAGCTCGACCACCTCGACCGACTCGAAGTACCGGGCGGCGACCTGGGAGAACTTCATACCGAGGATGGCGCCGATGGAGAAGTTCGGGGCGATCAGCAGGCCGAGCTCCGGGGCCTGGTCCAGCCAGCCGCGGACGGTGGCGAGCCGCTCGTCCGTCCAGCCGGTGGTGCCGGTGACCACGTGGATGCCGTGGTGCAGGCAGTGGTCGAGGTTCCCCATCACCGAGTCCGGGTGGGTCAGCTCGACGGCCACCTGGGCGCCCGCCTCGGTCAGCTCCTCCAGCTTGGAGCCGCGGCCGAGGGCGGCCACCAGCTCCAGGTCGGGCGCGGCCTCCACGGCCTTGACCGCCTCGGAGCCGATCCGTCCCTTGGCGCCGATCACGGCGACACGCAGCGTCATAGCAAAATTCCTCTCACCCGGAAATCGGCGGATCAGACCAGCAGGTCGGCGAGCTTGGCGGCCCGCTTGTCGTTGACCGGGCCGATCAGGGCGAGCGACGGCCGGTACGCGCCCAGCACATCACGGGCCACCGCGTGGACGTCCTCCAGGGTCACCGACGCGATCCGCTCCAGCATGTCGTCCACCGACAGGTGGTGCCCGTAGCTGAGCTCGGCCTTGCCGATCCGGTTCATCAGCGAGCCGCTGTCCTCCATGCCGAGCACGGTGGAGCCGGAGATCTGGCCGATCGCCCGGTTCAGCTCCTCCTCGGTGATGCCCTCCTCGACCACCTTGGCCAGCTCGGCGCGGCAGATCCGCAGCACCTCCTCGACCCGCTTGGGCTGGCAGCCGGCGTAGATGCCGAACAGGCCGCTGTCCGCGTAGGACGAGGAGTACGAGTAGACCGAGTACGCCAGGCCCCGCTTCTCGCGGACCTCCTGGAACAGCCGGGAGCTCATCCCGCCGCCGAGGGCCGCGTTGAGCACACCCATCGCCCAGCGGCGCTCGTCGTGCCGCGGCACCCCCGGCACGCCCAGCACCAGGTGGGCCTGCTCGGTGGAGCGGTTGAGCACCTCGACCCTGCCGGCCGTGCGCAGCGCCTTGTGGCCGCGGCGGGCCTCGGCGGGAGCCGCGGTGGAGGCCGCCAGCACCGGTGCGAAGGCCTGCTCGACCTGCTTGACCACCTTGCGGTGGTCGAGGTTGCCGGCCGCGGCGACGACCAGGTTCTCGGGCCGGTAGCGGCGGCGGTAGAAGCCGGCGATCTGGTCCCGGGTGAGCGTCCTGATGGTCTCCTGGGTGCCGAGGATCGGGCGGCCGAGCGGGCCGCTGCCGAAGATCACCTTGGCGAACAGGTCGTGCACCACGTCGCCCGGGTCGTCCTCGGCCATCGCCATCTCCTCCAGGATGACGCCGCGCTCGGACTCCACGTCCTCGGGCCGGATCAGCGAGCCGGTGACCATGTCGCAGACCACGTCGACGGCCAGCGGCAGGTCGGTGTCCAGGACCCGGGCGTAGTAGCAGGTGTTCTCCTTCGCGGTGAAGGCGTTCATCTCGCCGCCGACCGCGTCCAGGGCCGCCGAGATGTCCAGCGCGCTGCGCCGCTCGGTGCCCTTGAAGAGCAGGTGCTCCAGGTAGTGGGTGGCGCCGTTGAGCTGCGGGGTCTCGTCCCGCGAGCCGACGCCGACCCAGATGCCGAAGGTCGCGGAGCGCACCGTCGGCAGGGTCTCGGTGACGACCCGAAGGCCGCCGGGGAGGACGGTGCGGCGCACCGTGCCGGCGCCGTCGACGCCCTTGAGCAGGGTCCGGGTGGTGCCGGGACGCTGCGTTACCGCCGGGGCCTGCGCCACGGGGGGTACCTCCAGAGGAATCGCACGTGCGGCTGGGCACGTACGGACGAACGCGTGGACAACGGGGTGCGGCCCGCACGCCGGGAGGCGTACGGGCCGCGGGGGTCAGCTAGCGGCGCTTCACTCGGAAGCGGCCTCGCCGCCCTCCTCGCCCTCGATGACCGGGATCAGGGAGAGCTTGCCGCGCGGGTCGATCTCGGCGATCTCGACCTGCACCTTGGCGCCGACGCCGAGGACGTCCTCGACGTTCTCGACGCGCTTGCCGCCGGCCAGCTTGCGGATCTGCGAGATGTGCAGCAGGCCGTCCTTGCCCGGCATCAGCGACACGAACGCGCCGAACGTCGTGGTCTTGACCACGGTGCCCAGGTAGCGCTCGCCGACCTCCGGCATGGTCGGGTTGGCGATCTGGTTGATCGTGGTGCGGGCGGCCTCGGCGGCCGGGCCGTCGGCGGCACCGATGTAGATGGTGCCGTCGTCCTCGATCGTGATCTCGGCGCCGGTGTCCTCCTGGATCTGGTTGATCATCTTGCCCTTGGGGCCGATGACCTCACCGATCTTGTCCACCGGGATCTTGATGGTGATGATGCGCGGCGCGTTCGGGGACATCTCGTCGGGCGAGTCGATGGCCTCGTTCATCACGTCGAGGATGTGCAGGCGGGCGTCCTTGGCCTGCTTCAGCGCGGCGGCGAGCACCGACGCCGGGATGCCGTTCAGCTTGGTGTCCAGCTGGAGGGCGGTGATGAAGTTGCGGGTACCGGCGACCTTGAAGTCCATGTCGCCGTACGCGTCCTCGGCGCCGAGGATGTCGGTCAGCGTGACGTAGTGGGTCTCGCCGTCGATCTCCTGGGAGATCAGGCCCATGGCGATGCCGGCGACGGCGGCCTTCAGCGGCACACCGGCGTTCAGCAGCGACATGGTCGAGGCGCAGACCGAGCCCATCGAGGTGGAGCCGTTGGAGCCGAGCGCCTCGGAGACCTGGCGGATGGCGTACGGGAACTCCTCGCGGGTCGGCAGCACCGGCAGCAGGGCGCGCTCGGCCAGCGCGCCGTGGCCGATCTCGCGGCGCTTGGGCGAGCCCACGCGGCCGGTCTCACCGACGGAGTACGGCGGGAAGTTGTAGTTGTGCATGTAGCGGCGACGCGTCTCCGGGGAGAGCGTGTCGAGCTGCTGCTCCATCCGGAGCATGTTCAGCGTGGTGACGCCCAGGATCTGGGTCTCGCCGCGCTCGAACAGGGCGGAGCCGTGCACCCGCGGGATGGCCTCGACCTCGGCGGCCAGGGTGCGGATGTCGGTGACGCCGCGGCCGTCGATGCGGACCTTGTCCGTGATGACGCGCTCGCGGACGATCTTCTTGGTCAGCGCGTTGTAGGCGGCGCTGATCTCCTTCTCGCGGCCCTCGAACTCGGGCAGCAGCTTCTCGGCGGCCAGCGCCTTGACGCGGTCCAGCTCGTTGTTGCGCTCCTGCTTGCCCGGGATGGTCAGGGCCTGGGCGAGCTCGTCCTTGACGGCGGCGGTCAGCGCGGCGAGGACGTCGTCCTGGTAGTCCAGGAAGACCGGGAACTCACCGGTCGGCTTGGCGGCCTGGGCGGCCAGCTGCGACTGCGCGGCGCACAGGACCTTGATGAACGGCTTCGCGGCCTCCAGGCCGGAGGCGACGATCTCCTCGGTCGGCGCGTCGGCGCCGCCCTCGACCAGCTTGATGGTCTTGTCGGTGGCCTCGGCCTCGACCATCATGATCGCGACGTCGCCGTCCGGCAGGACGCGACCGGCGACGACCATGTCGAAGACGGCCGACTCCAGCTCGCTGTGGGTCGGGAAGGCGACCCACTGGCCGTTGATCAGCGCGACGCGCACGCCGCCGATCGGGCCGGAGAACGGCAGGCCCGCCAGCTGGGTGGAGGCGGAGGCGGCGTTGATCGCGACCACGTCGTACAGGTGGTCGGGGTTGAGCGCCATCACGGTGACGACGACCTGGACCTCGTTGCGCAGGCCCTTGACGAAGGACGGGCGCAGCGGGCGGTCGATCAGGCGGCAGGTGAGGATCGCGTCCTCGGAGGGCCGGCCCTCGCGACGGAAGAACGAGCCGGGGATGCGGCCGGCGGCGTACATCCGCTCCTCGACGTCCACGGTCAGCGGGAAGAAGTCGAAGTGCTCCTTCGGCTGCTTGGACGCGCTGGTGGCCGACAGCACCATGGTGTCGTCGTCCAGGTAGGCCACGGCGGAACCGGCGGCCTGACGGGCCAGACGGCCGGTCTCGAAGCGGATGGTACGGGTGCCGAAGGAACCGTTGTCGATCACGGCCTCGGCGTAGAACACGTTCTCTTCCACCTGGAAGATCTCCTCTTTCGTACGTCTCCGGGAGAGCGTCCCCGCGCACTGCCTGCGGTGGGCCCCGGGCCCTCGTCAAGGAGGGCGGCAGTCGGGCCGGTCTTCGATCGAAGCCTCCGGAGTGCCCCGCTCGGTCTGCGGGGGTTCCGACGGCCACTACCGAGGACCGGCGCCTCACGGCTGCCGGGCCGGGATGGGCGGTCCGCGTCTGGACGCTCTCTCGGATGCGGGCGGCTTCCGTTTGAAGCCTTCGTCCCGCGGGGGGTTCGGGTCCTTCTGCCCGGGTGGCGCGCTGGTGCGCCATCACCCGACATGCCCACAACCCTACGGTGCAATCCTCGGCCACCTGGGGAGGTGCGCGCGAGTTGTTATCTCAGGGCGCCGCGGCCGGACAGCCGCGGCATACGCGCGAGGGGCGGCCCCCCGGTGTGGGGAGCCGCCCCGTGCGGCGGTCTTAGCGGGCGCCGCCGGCGGCACCGCGGCGGATGCCCAGGCGGTCGACGAGCGTACGGAAACGCTCGATGTCCTTCTTGGCCAGGTACTGGAGCAGGCGGCGACGCTGGCCGACCAGGATCAGCAGGCCACGACGCGAGTGGTGGTCGTGCTTGTGCGTCTTCAGGTGCTCGGTCAGGTCCGAGATGCGACGGGAGAGCATGGCCACCTGGACCTCGGGGGAGCCGGTGTCGCCCTCCTTCTGGCCGAACTCGGCGATGATCTGCTTCTTGACGTCAGAGGCGAGAGCCACTGCAACTCCTTCAGGGTCTACCGAGCGGTCCTGGTCGACAACACAGGACTCATCGAGAACTCGGTGTCGTGAGCGCGGCCGGCGCTCTGCCGCCCACGGATGGGCTGCGGACAACACGGCTGCGCTCGGAGGCCAAGCGTACCAGTGCCGCCCACCCGGTCGTCCGGCGGGTGGCCGGGGCAGCGCAGGTGGGCGGCACGGGGGTGGCACCGGTCAGCTGGTGGCGCCGCGGACCAGCCGGTAGACGTCCAGGACGGCGAGCGCCAGCGGGACGAGCGAGATCAGGGTGAGGCTGTCCACCAGGTCCAGGATGCGCCCCCAGAACGGGGACACCCCGAGCCGCGGCACCACCAGGGCGATCGCGGTGAGCAGCGCGGCGCCGAAGGCGATGGAGGCGGTCAGCCAGATCGTGCGCAGGTCGAGCTCGGTGGTGGAGCCGGCCACCCGCAGGAAGAACTGCGGGGTGTGCAGGGACAGCCCGACGATCAGCAGGCTCAGGCCGAGCAGGCCGGCCACGGTGAGGCTGAGCACCTGCGCGGTGTAACGGAACAGCCGGGCGCGCAGCATGGTGGTCAGGCCCAGGGCGAGCGCGAGCAGCTCGGGGAAGGTCTCGTCGGTGAAGCCGAGGACGGCGCAGGCGCCGACCACGACCGCGGCGCAGCCGCCGACCAGGCCGACCAGCACCTCGTGGCCGCGGCGGGCCTGGTGGGCGATCCGCTCGTACTGGACGGCCTCGGCGCGCTCGGCCTCCTCGTCGTAGTCGCGGCTTCGGGTGCGGGTCTGGCCGGGGGCGCTGAAGCCGACCGGCAGCCGGGCGAAGCGGGCGGAGAGGCCGGGCAGGAAGCCGACCACGGCGACGGCGGCGACGCCGGTGACGGCGGCGATGTGCCCGGCCGGGGTCTGCGGCAGCAGGACGGCCGCGAAGGTGGCGAGCGCGCCGGCGGTGGAGACCAGGGCGGCGGCGACGAACACCGCGTCCCTCTCCGGCAGCAGGCCGGCCAGCAGGACGGAGACCACCAGCGCGGCGACGCAGCCGGCCAGGAACTGGAGCCGGCCGGGGCCCTCCCACGGGTGGGCGACGGCGATCAGGCCGCTGCCGCCGATCATGGCGTGGGGCAGCGCGCCGAGGCCGAGCGCGACGGCCGCGTGGGCGTCCTGGTAGACCCGGGCCCGCACCCCGGCGAGCGCGGTGAGCACGACGGCGGTGACGCCGGCCAGGACGCCGGGCAGGCCGTGCATGTCGTGGCGCAGGTCGGAGAACCAGAGCGCGAAGCCGAGCAGGGTGAGCAGCACCCCGGCGCCGATCAGGCCGAAGCCGCGCATCAGTTCGGCGGTCCAGAACCGGCGGTCGGCCTCGACGGCGCTGGCGATCGCGTCGGCGACGTCGTCGTAGACGGCCGGCGGGAGCGACTCGGCGAAGGGGCGCAGCGCCAGCAGGTCGCCGTCGCGGACCTGCTGGGCGGCCAGCGGCAGTCCGCTGTCGAGCACCGTGCCGTCGCGGCGGACCAGGTGGAAGCCGGTGGGGGCGCCGTCGGGCTGGCTCTGGTTGGCCAGGCGCAGCACCTCCGGGTAGACGTCCGCGAGCGGGACGTCCTCGGGCAGAGCGACGTCGATCCGGCGGTCCGGGGCGACGACGGTCACGCGGCAGTATCCGGTCGCGGCGGCACTCATGCGCCCACCTCGCTGCGCACGCCGATGCGGGCGCCCACCTCGATCCTTCGACGCACTTGGCGCTCCCCCTTGTTGACGGTGCCGAGGCCCGGCGGCGCTCGGTGTTGCTGTGGAACCGGCCCGACCGGGCCGCGAGTTGGCGCGGCGTTACCCTACCCGTTCGGTTCGTGTCCGCTGCCGGTGCGTACCCGGGCGCCGACGGGCGGTGCGCGGGCGACCGTTAGGATCGGCGCCTGCGCAAGGTACGGGGGCTGCGCTGGGTGGGGCGTCCTCAGCCACCGGATTCCCGTACGGACCGTACGCAATCGCGTGAGGGCTGATGCCGAAGTGATCGATCGACGCCGCGGGGTGGATGACACATGGGTGTGATCACGGTCAAGCGACCGGCGAGGGCGTATCCGCCGACCGTGCCGGACGAACCGGTGGAGCTGGTGAGCCCGCCCGAACTGCCCAGGCAGGGCGGCGAGGACTGGCTGATGAGCATCCTGCCGATGCTGGGCATGGGCGGCTCGGCGGTGTTCTTCTTCTCGCCGGGGGCCGCGGCCCCGATGAAGATCATGGGCGGTCTGATGATCGCCTCGACGCTCGGCATGGTGCTGGCGCAGATCGTCCGGGCCCGCAAGGGCGGTTCGACCGCGATGGCGGACGAGCGGCGCGACTACCTGAAGTACCTCCAGCAGACCCGCCGCCAGGTGCGCCGCACGGCGGAGCGCCAGCGCGGCGCGCTGCTGTTCCTGAACCCGGCGCCGGACCAGCTCTGGTCGATCGTCGAGGACGGCCGGCGGCTGTGGGAACGGCGCATCGGGGACGGCGACTTCGCGCAGATCCGGGTGGGTCTCGGGCCGGTGCAGCTGTCCACCCCGCTGGTGGCACCGCAGACCGCGCCGATGGACGAGCTGGAGCCGCTGTCGGCGGCCGCGATGCACTCCTTCCTGAAGGCCCACGGCACCCTCCAGGACCTGCCGTTGGCGGTCTCGCTGCGGGCCTTCTACCACATCACGGTGTGCGGGGACCCGGACTCGGTGTACGGGAACGTGCGCGCGATGATCGCCCAGCTGACCACCCTGCACTCGCCGGACGACCTGATGGTGGCGGTCGCGGCCGCGCCCGGTGCGGCCGAGGAGTGGGAGTGGACCAAGTGGCTCCCGCACAACCAGCACCGCAAGGAGGCCGACGGCGCGGGCTCGCGCCGGCTCTTCGCGAGCGACCTGGGCGACCTGGAGTACCTGCTCCAGGACGAGCTGGCCGGCCGCCAGCGCTTCGTGCGGGAGGTGGCACCGCCCGCCGACCAGCCGCACCTGGTGGTCGTCATGGACGGCGCCGGTGTGCCGCACGACTCGCTGCTGGCGAGCCCGGAGGGCGTGCAGGGCGTGACGGTCATCGAGGTGGTGCCGGGCGAGGTCGACGAGCCCAGCGGGCACCTGATGGTGACGGTCGGCGCCGAGGAGCTGGTGCTGCGCTCGGCCTCCGGCGCGACGTACACCGGCAAGCCGGACCTGCTCTCGGTGTGGCAGTCCGAGGCGCTGGCGCGGCAGTTGGCGCCGTACCGGATCTCGGCCGGCGGGGACGACGAGCCGCTGCTGTCCAACCTCGACTTCACCGACATGATGAGCTCGGGCGACCCGGGCTCCTTCGACGTGGCCCGCAGCTGGCGTCCGCGCGCCCAGCACGAGCGGATGCGGGTGCCGATCGGCGTCGGCGCCAACGGCGAGCACGTCTACCTGGACATCAAGGAGGCCGCACTGGAGGGCATGGGCCCGCACGGCCTGTGCGTGGGCGCGACCGGTTCCGGCAAGTCGGAGCTGCTGCGCACGCTGGTGCTGGCGCTGGCGATGACCCACTCCTCGGAGATCCTGAACTTCGTCCTCGCCGACTTCAAGGGCGGTGCGACCTTCTCCGGCATGGCGGACATGCCGCACACCTCCGCGGTGATCACCAACCTCGAGGGCGAGCTCACCCTGGTCGACCGCATGCGCGACGCGATCGAGGGCGAGCTGCACCGCCGCCAGGAGCTGCTGCGCTCGGCCGGCAACTACGCCAACATCCACGAGTACGAGCGGGCCCGGGCGGCCGGCGCGGCCCTGGACCCGCTGCCCTCGCTGGTGCTGATCATCGACGAGTTCTCCGAACTCCTCACCGCCAAGCCCGACTTCATCGAGATGTTCATCCAGATCGGCCGGATCGGCCGTTCACTGGGCGTGCACCTGCTGCTGGCCTCGCAGCGCCTGGAGGAGGGCAAGCTGCGCGGCCTGGACACCTATCTCTCGTACCGGATCGGACTGCGCACCTTCTCGGCCGCGGAGTCCCGGGCGGCGATCGGCGTGCCGGACGCCTACCACCTGCCGCCGGTGCCGGGCGTCGGCTACCTCAAGTTCGGCGAGGACGTGATGGACCGGTTCAAGGCCGCCTACGTCTCGGGCCCGTACCGCGCGCCGGGGCAGCAGCGGTCGACCGGCGGGCGCCGGGTCGACACCCGCCCGGTGGAGTTCACCGCGGCCTTCGTGGAGCTGCCGGACCCGGTGGAAGAGGAGGTCGCGCCGCAGGTCCCGGAGCAGGACGACGCGCTGGTGGACACCGTGCTGGACGTGTTCGTCCAGCGGATGACCGGCCAGGGCCCGGCCGCGCACCAGGTGTGGCTGCCGCCGCTGGAGGACGCCCCCAGCATGGACCACCTGCTGCCGCCGCTGCAGGTGGTGCCGGAGCGCGGGCTGACCGCACCCGGCTACCCGGCGGGCCGGCTGCGGGTGCCGATCGGCATCGTGGACAAGCCTCGCGAGCAGAAGACGGACATCCTCGAGGTCGACTACGCGGGGGCGGCCGGCCACGGCCTGATCGTCGGCGGTCCGCGGTCCGGCAAGTCGACCGTGGTGCGCACCATGGTCGCCTCGTTCGGCCTCACCCACACCCCGCTGGAAGTGCAGTTCTACCTGCTCGACTTCGGTGCGGGCAGCTTCCAGTCGCTGGCCGGACTGCCGCACGTCGGCGGGGTGGCCGGGCGCCTGGACGTGGACAAGGTGCGCCGGATGGTCTCCGAGGTGCACGGGGTGCTCAACCGGCGCGAGGAGCTGTTCCGGGTCGCCGGGATCGACACCATCGCCACGTACCGGGCCACCCGGGCGGCCGGCCGGCTGCCGGACGAGGCCTTCGGCGACGTCTTCCTGGTGATCGACGGCTGGAACACCTTCAAGCAGGAGTTCGAGGGCCTGGAGCCGGTGATCGGCGACATCGCCCAGCGCGGTCTCGGCTACGGCGTGCACCTGGTCATCACCGCGGCCCGGTACGCCGAGGTGCGCCCGGCGCTGAAGGACCTGCTGCAGAACCGGACCGAGCTGAAGCTCGGTGACGCGATGGAGTCCGAGGTCGACCGCCGGGTGGCGCAGAACGTCCCGGCGCTGGCCGGGCGCGGCATCACCCCGGAGCGGCTGCACTTCCTGTCCGGCCTGCCGCGGCTGGACGGCTCCTCCTCGGTGGACGACCTGCAGAACGGCGTCGCCGGACTGGTCAGCGCGGTGGACGGGGCCTGGACCGGCCCGCGCGCCCCGCAGGTGCGGATGCTGCCGGCCGTACTGGACGGCGACTCGCTGCCGAAGGGCTTCGAGCACCCGGAGCGCGGCGTCGCCTTCGGCGTGGACGAGGCGGAGCTGGCGCCGGTCTTCGTCAACTTCGAGACCGACCCGCTGTTCATCGTCTTCGGCGACACCGAGTCCGGGAAGTCGGCGGTGCTGCGGATGCTGATCAAGCAGATCACCGAGCGCTACACCCCGGACCAGGCCGGCATCGTGATCGGCGACTACCGGCGCGCGCTGCTCGGCACCGTACCGCCGGAGTACCTGGTGGAGTACGCGGCCGCGCAGCCGGCCATGGCGGCCATCGTCGACATGCTGCGCGGCGCCTGCGCGCGCCGCCTGCCGGGCCCGGACGTGACCGCCGAGCAGCTGCGCAACCGCAGCTGGTACAGCGGCAAGGACATGTTCGTGATCGTCGACGACTACGAGCTGGTCTCGACGAGCTCGGGCAACCCGCTGGCCCCGCTGGCCGAGTTCCTGCCGTTCGCCCGTGACATCGGCCTGCGGGTGATCGTGGCCCGCAGCGCGGGCGGCGCCGGCCGCTCGCTGTACGAGCCGGTGCTGCAGCGGATGCGCGAACTCGGCGGCCAGGGCGTGATCCTCTCCGGCAACCGGGACGAGGGCGCGCTGCTGGGGACGGTCAAGCCGCAGGCGCTGCCGCCCGGCCGAGGGGTCTACGTGTCCCGCCGCGCGACCGGCGGGCAGATGATCCAGACGGGCTGGCTGCCGGTGGTGTAGCCGCGCCGCCCGTCACGGACGGTGAGCGAAGGGGTCGGACTCGTGGAGTCCGGCCCCTTCGGCGTCCCGGGTTCCGAAACGTTACCTAGTTCTTTCCGGGCGGGAGCTGCGGTTCCCGTACCCGGCCGGGGAGTTGCCGGGCGTTTCGGGGGCGCCTGGGCGTAGCACTGTCCACCCGGAGCACGACCTTTGAATGACGGCACTCCCCGCTTTGTTCACCTTCGATTCAATTGCGATGTGGCTTAGGTAACAAGTCGGACAAAGGTCGCAATGACTGAACGTGATCATCGGATCGCATGTTTATGCCGTTCACCGCAACGGATTCCGAAGCAGTTCCGACGTTGACGCAATCAATACGCCGAGGTTCCATTGCGGCCAGGGAGCGACTGGAACCGGACACCGAGCAACCAGCCAGCGGAGGCGATACCGCTCCCACCCCAGCACCGCACAGAGCCGATCGGAAGCCACATGACCGACACGCTTCGTCCGCCACAGACCGTAGCCGCCCCGGCGGCCGAGGCGGCAGCGCCCCAACAGCTCAAGCGCTCGATCGGCGTCGTGGGCGGCACCCTGCTCACGCTGTCCTGCGTCACGCCCGCCTCGACGCTCTTCGTGATCGTGCCGGAGCTGTTCTCCAGCATCGGCAGCGCCACCGCGCTGGCGATCGCGATCGGCACCGTGCTCTGCGTCGCGGTCGCGTTCTGCTACTCCGAACTCGGCACCCTGATCCCCAGCGCCGGCGGCGAGTACGCGATGGTCGGCACCCTCGCCGGGCGGCTGATGGGCTGGCTGGTCTTCGTGCTCTCGCTGATCGTGGTGATGATCGTCCCCTCGGTCATCGCCCTCGGCACCGCCGACTACCTCGCCCCCGTCCTGCACCTGGACAAGGCCATGACCGGCGCCGCCGTGATGCTGGCCGCCACCCTGGCCGGACTGCTCGACCTGCGCGCCAACGCCTGGATCACCGGCATCTTCCTGGTGCTGGAGGTCATCGCGGCCGGCGTGGTCTCGGTGCTCGGCTTCGCCCACACCAACAGCGACGCCCCCAGCCTGCTGCACGGCGTGGTCGCCGGGGACGGCGGCGCCACCACCACGGTGAGCGTGGGCGCCATCGTCGGCGCGCTCGGCATCGCCCTGTTCATCACCCAGGGCTTCTCCACCGCGGTCTACCTGTCGGAGGAGCTGGAGAACCCCCGCCGCAACGTCTCGCGCACCGTGCTGTGGACGCTCGGCATCTCCTCGGCCATCATCCTGGTCCCGGTCGTCGCCATCACCGTGGGCGCCCCCGACCTGCAGACCCTGTCCTCCGGCAACATCTCCGGCATGGTCACCGCCTGGAGCAACTCGGCCGTCGGCACCTTCATCAGCCTCTGCGTCGCGCTGGCCATCATCAACGCCGGCATCGTCATGGTCATCCAGAACTCCCGGGTGCTGTTCGCCTCCGCCCGTGACAAGGCCTGGCCGGAGCCGGTCAACAAGGCCTTCGGCACCCTCGGCCGGTTCGGCTCGCCGTGGATCGCCACCCTGGCGGTCGGCCTGCCCGGCGCCGCGCTCTGCTTCGTCAAGGGCGAGCTGCTGAGCAACATCACCGGCGTCGCCGTCACCGGGATGTACCTGCTGGTCGCGATCGCCGCGCTGCTCTCCCGCCGCGCCCACCACAAGCACGCCTCCGCCTGGCGGATGCCGCTGTGGCCGGCCATCCCGGTCGTGCTGATCGCCGTCCTGGTCTACGTGATCACCAAGCTGGACGCCGAGCCCCTGCTGTGGACCGGCGGCATCACCGCCGCCGCCACCCTCTACTGGCTGTTCTACCTGCGCCCCCGGCAGGACACCCGCTGGGTGATCAGCCTTCCCGAGGACCAGCAGGACTGATCCCCACCCCTCCCTCACACGGCGGTGCCCCGGGCCTCCCCCAGCCCGGGGCACCGCCGTGTTCCGCTACTTCCCGGCCTTCCAGGCCGGGCTGGTGACGATCGTCCTCAGCTCCGCCGCGGTCAGCAGCGGGTCGCCGTTCGACGCCGTCACGACCAGGACCTCCAAGCCGTCCGGCCTGGTCGCGTCCGCGATCAGCTTGCCCGACAGGGTGGGGGCGGCCGGGGCGTGGGTGAGGAGCTTCGTCCCGTCGGGCAGGATCTCCGCGTCCTGGTACCACTGCGGTGCCGGCCGGTCGTCGGGGGCCTTGGCCCAGTTCTTCACCAGCACCGACACCGTGCCGGCCCGCCCGGCCCTGGCCAGCTCGAAGGCCACCCCGGTGTCCTGGCCCGTGCGGCCCGTCACGGTCGCCCCGGACGGCAGCAGCCCGGTCAGGACGGTCTCGTAGTCCGCCGGCGACAGGCCCGGGTCGATCGCCTCGGTGTCGATGCCGTCGAACCTGAGGGCCTTGACGATCCGGTCCCAGGACTTGTCCGTGACGACGGCCTTCAGCTGGTCGAGGGTGAGCGGCGGGTTGGGACGGCTGTCCGGCGCGCCCTTCTCCTTGGGCGCGTTCCACTCGTGCACGGCGACGGACCGGCCGTCCGGGCCGTTCAGCACGGCGAACCACTCCTTGGTGTCGGCCCGGCTGTCCGAGTACTCGTACCCCTGCTGCAGCAGGAGCTTGGAGCCGTCCGGCAGGACGGTGTCGGTGCAGGCGTCGACCCGGACCAACGTGGGGTCCGGCGGGCAGCTGGGCAGCTGCACCTGACCGGGCCGGTGCTTGCTGATGCTGAACTGGATCAGCGACTTGCCCTGGCCGTCGTCGAAGACCAGGTTCGCCAAGGCCTGGGTGGCCTTCGGCCCGCCATCGGTACCTTGCCCGGTGGCCTCGGTGATCTCCCCCTTGGGCAGCAGGGCCCGGAAGGTGGCCAGCACCTCGTCGCCGGAGACCGCGGCCCGGGCCGCGGACTGCAGCACGGTCGGGGTGGCCGCGCCGGCGCTGCTGCCCGCGGTGATGCCGACGGAGGAGGCCGGGGCGGAGGCCGCGCTCACGGTGCCCGCGTCCCCGGCACCCGGGGAGACCAGGTACACGGTGCCGGTGCCCACCAGGGCCAGCGCGGCCGCGCCGCCCACCACGGCGGCGGCCGAGCGGCGGCGCCAGCGGCGGCGGCCGAGCCGGTAGCCGTCCGCGACCAGGCCCGCCTGCTCGGCCTGCTCGGTGCGGAAGCCTTCGCCCGTGCGGGTGAGGGCGTAGAGAAGATCGTCCTCGAACTTGTCCGGTTCGGACATGGGTGTTCACCGTCTCCTTGCGTCGCGGGTTGCGAGAGAAGTTCCTTGCGGCCGACGGGCGCCGGCCTGGGCGGGCGCCCGCCTCAGCGGGCGGCCAGCTCGGCCAGCGAGTCGCCGAGCAGGGCGCGCAGCCTGGCCAGGGCCCGGGTGGTGCGGGTGCGGACGGCGCCGGAGGAGGCCCGCATGGCCTCGGCGGTCTCCTCGACGCTGCGGTCCTCCCAGTAGCGCAGCACCAGGACCGCGCGGTCCTTGGGCGGCATCCGGCCGAGCGCGTCGAGGAGGGTCAGCCGCAGGGCGCTGTCGGCGTCCTGCCCCTCCTGCTCCGGCAGGGCGGCACTGGGGCGCTCGCCGCTGGAACGGCGGCGCTGCTGGGCCAGGAAGGTGCGCACCATCACGGTGTGGGTGTAGGCCGCCGGGTTGTCGATCCGGCCGCGGCCGGTGAAGGCGCTGCGCCGCCACAGCACGTACATCCGGCTGAGGGCCTCCTGCACGAGGTCCTCGGCGTAGTGGGTGTCGCCGCTGGTGAGCAGGCAGGCCGAGCGGTACAGGTGGCCGGTCCGGCCGGAGACGAGCTCCAGGAACTCCGCGTCCTTGGCCTCCCGGCCCGACCCGATCCGCCCCATGCGCCCTGCCCCCCGTGGTCCGCCCTCCCTGACACTTCATCGATGCGGCGGGCGGGCGGCGGTGTTACAGGGGTCCGGCGGAATCTCGGAGGGGCACCGGGCACCGGGCACCGGGCGGCGGGCGCAGGCCGCGGGTCAGGAGGAGGACTTGCGCCGGTGGTCGCGCAGCACCACGCCGCCGCCGATCAACAGGGCGACCAGCAGCGCGCCGACACCGAGGACGTACGTCGCGGTGCGGCCGTCGCGGTCGGCCTGGGTCTCGCCGAGGCCCACCGGGCGCGGCACGATCGGCGCGGCGGCGAGCTGCACCGGGGCGTCCGGGACGGCGGCGAGGGGCGCGTCGACGGGGGCCGTGGTGACGGCCTTCACCGGGTCCACCACGCCCCAGCCGATGAACGTGTCCGGGTCGCGCTGGGTGCGCTGCGCGGTCTGCTCGATCCAGGCCCGCACCTGGGCCGGCTTCCAGTTCGGGTGGGCTCCGACCAGCAGCGCGGCGAGGCCGGAGACGTACGGGGCGGCGAAGCTGGTGCCGTTGTCCACGCACTGGCCGCCCCCGGGCACGGTGGACAGCATGTCGACGCCGGGCGCTGCGACCTTCACGAAGCCGCCGTACTGGGAGAAGGGCGCACGCTCGTTGTTGCGGTCGGAGGCGCCGACGGCCAGCACGGTCGGGAAGGCGCCCGGGTAGGTGTCGCCCTCCTTGCCGTCGTTCCCGGTGGAGGCGACCACCACGGCCTTGTTCTCCTCGGCGTACTCGACGGCGGCCTTCAGCTCCTGGTAGCCGCCGAACCGGGCGTCGCCCGCCCCGCGCACGTCCTGGGAGATGTTGATGACCTTGGCGCCGCGCTTGACCGCCTCCCTGATCGCCGTGACCAGGGTGGAGACGTCGCCGTTGCCGTCGCTGTCGTTCTGCCGGATCGACAGGATCCGGGCGTCGGGAGCCAGCCCGACGAAGCCGGTGGTCTTGCTGGGCCGGGCGGCGATGATGCCGGCCACCTTGGTGCCGTGGCCGACCGGGTCCTCGGTGGACTTGCCCTGGATCGGTTCCTTGGTCTCCCGGTTGACCAGCAGGTTCGGGCCCTCGTCGAGCTTGCCGGCCAGCTGCGGGTTGCCGTTGTCCACCCCGGTGTCGATGACCGCGACCGTCACGCCCGCACCGGTGGTCTTACCGTCCTGCCACAGCTCGTTCAGCAGCAGGCGCTGCAGCGACCACGGCACGGTCTGCACGTCGGGCGCGGGCTTGGGGCAGTCGCCGGCCGCGGCCAGGCCGGGCCCGCCGTCGGCGTACGCCGGGGCGGCGAGCGGGCCGCCCAGCACCGCGAGCGCGGCGATCGCCGCGGCCGCCTTCCGGTACCCGTGTCGGGTCACCCTGCCACCCCTCATGTCGTCCACCCGTGCCGCGCGCCGGGGGCGGGTGCCCGGAATCCGGGTACCCGCCCCCTGTCGTTCCCCATGGAACCCGAACGTCAGCCCCAGAGCTTGGTGTTGGCGTCCTCGGTGGTCCGGTAGCTCTGCGCGGCGTTCTCGAGCGAGGTCGCGATCTGCGTGCAGACCTGCTGGAGGTCGTTGGCCTTGGCGTCCCACTTGGCCTGGTGGGCCTGGTAGCCCTGCTGGGCGGCACCCTGCCAGCTGGAGGCGATGCGGGTCACGTTGCCCTTGAGGTCGTTCAGCAGGTGGTCGATACGGCTCGCCGAAGCCTTGACCTCCTCGGCCGCCTGGTGGACGGTCTGGAAGTTGACGAGGATGTGTTCGGACACGTTGTCTCCCTTACGAGGATGAGGAGCGCCGCGAGGTCAGCGACGGGCGCTCCGCAGAGCGGTGGATCGGGACAGAACGGCGGTCGGCGCAGGTGCGGCGATCAGCGCGGATGCGGTGATCAGCCCTGGGCCGAGGAGAACATCGCCTTCTGCTCCTCTTCGGTGCTCGCGTAGTGCTTGGTGGTCATCTCGATCGCGTGCTTGATCGCGTTGAGCGACTCCTTGAGGCTCGCGATGTCCTCGTTGACCCGGTTCTGCAGGTTCGTGTAGGCCGTCGCGGCCTGGCCCTGCCAACCGCTGGTGATGCCGGTGACCGTGCTGATCAGCTTGTTCTTCTCAGCCTCGATCTTGCCGATGGCCTCTTCGATCTGCTTGGCGAAAGCCAGCATCTCCTGCGCGGTCATCGTGAACTGACCCTGAGCCATGCTCCACGTCCCCCATGAGACAACATTTGCGTGTACGGAGGGCCCAGCGGGCCGACCGTCGCATCACCTGTGTGATGTCCAGCAGCACTGTAGTCGGCACACGCAACTCACCCAACACCGATCACCGAGTAGTTACCAGACCATGACACTGGGGCCAATTCGGTTGCCGCGCTTGGCCGATCAGGCGTTCTGCGGCTGGGCGGCGCTCTTCGCCGTCAGCGGCGGACCGGCCGGAACCAGGTTCGACCACTCCTTCGGCACCGGCAGCGGCTGGACCCCCTGGTAGCCCAACCTGGCCTGGTTGCCGCCGGGTTCGTCCTGCTGCTGCCCCGGCTCCTGGGACGGCGCCCCGGGGGTCGGCGTGCCGGTGGGCTGCTGCGCCGACGGCTTCGGGGAGCCGCTCTGGCCGGGCTGCGGCGAGGCCGCGGGGCGCTGGCCGCCGTCACCGTTGGACGGGACGGAGTAGCGCAACCCGGTCTCGGTGATCAGGAAGTCGGTCCCGGAGCCGGCGGCCGCGTTGTCCATCGAGCGGTAGAACAGCCCGTGACCGGGGGTCACGTACGCCGCCCCGGCGCCGTTGTTGTACTGCGCGGGGTACGAAGTCCCGGCCCAGACGCTGCGCTTGGCCGTGCTGCCGTCCGCGGCGACGCCGTCGTAGGTGCTGCACACGACCATCCGGGCGTCCTGGCGGTCCTGCCAGTTGTTCACCGGCGCGCCGGTCTTCACCGGCCAGTCCGGGGCGGTGCCCTTCAGCGGGGCGTCCCCGCCCCACTGGGCGTTGTCGGCCGGGGTCATCTCGTCGCTGCGCGGCTTCTTGTCCTGGTCGTACTTGTAGAGCATCTGGTACGCCGGGTTCTGCCGGATCAGCTCCGCCTGGAACGGGGTGACCAGGAAGAGCTGGTCCTTGCCGACGACGTAGTGGCGGTCCTGGTAGTGCACCAGCCGGCCGATCCGGCGGTCGGCCGGGTTGCTCAGCTCCACCTTGGAGTTGGCGCCCTGGCTGTCGGCGACCGCCTCGACCTGCGGAAAGGTGATCGGGGTGGCGTTCACCAGGGTGTCCAGCCAGTCCCGCTTGACCCGCTGCGGAACCGCGTTGGGCCCGAACACCGCGGTGACCAGCGCCTTGCGCTCCTTGTCGTCCGACTGCGGCGATCCGATCGGGTGCTTGCGCCCCTGCGCGTCGACCAGGAACAGCGCGGCGCCCCCGCCGGCCGGCTGACCCGGCGCCGGCGCGGCCGAGATCTGCTGCTCGTCGGCCTGCTGCACCAGCATCAGCTGGTCCGGGCCGAGCATCCGGTCCTTGGCCGCCAGGGCCGCCGCGTCCGCGCCGGCCGCGACGAACACCGCCTGGTTGACCGTCTCCTGCTTGTCGTCCGAGCCCGGGCGGTCGCACACCGCCCACTTCATCGGCTTGCTGGCGTTGTCCGTGGTCGGCAACTTGTCCGGCGCGTACGGGATCCCGATCGTCGGCCCGTGGTTGGGGTAGCGGTCGAGCACCCCGTCGTCCACCACCACGACCTTGGCACCCGCCGGCAGCACCAGCCGCGCCGAGGACATGTTGAGCACCTGGTGCAGCCGCTTGGTCTTGTTGTCCTGGTCGGTGAGCACCACGTACCGGGTGGTCGACTGCTTGCCCTGGATGATGTTCTTGCCGTCGTCCCACTTCACCGGCGCACTCGGTTTGAAGACCCCCCAGATCCCGAACCCGGCCACGAACACCGCCCCGGCCAGCACACTCGGCAGCACCGCCTTCACCGGACGCGGCGCGTCCTCGTCGCTGCCGCCGCCGGCGGGCAGCAGGAAGGCGCCCACCGTGCGCTTGCGGGCGAAGGTGTACGCGTTCAGCTCGTCCCGGCGCGATGCCATACCTCGTCGTCCCCCTAGTCAGACGTCGTCGGGCGTTCTCAGACCGACCTGCCCCGTGGTCACCCGCCGGGCACGAACCGGCGCGAACCCTCTACGATGCGGCAGCAGACGGTGAGTACGGTACGGGTACGGTCCGCGACACAGCCAGCCGGGCCGCGACAACGGATCAGAGAGGGCCACCGGGGGATGCCAAGCCAGACCGCTCCAGGACGCCGCCGCAGCGCGGGCGGCGGGAGGACGCGCCGGGCCGGCCGGGCGCAGCGCAGCGCGCCGCCGACCGGGACGGGAACGGGGGCCGGGCCCGCGAGCGCGGGACCGCAGCCGACCGGCACCGGGGGCGGCGGCGCCGTCCAGGTGCGGGTCAACCCCCGACCGGGGCTGCTGGGCGGGCGGTTGAAGCTCCAGCAGCTCGTCCTGGTCGAGGTCGCGGCGGCCCTGGTCGCGGTCGGCTGGACGATCAGCCGCACGGTCGCGGCCGGCTTCGGCGCGGTCGCGCTGGTGCTGGTCCTGCTCGCCCTCGTCCCGGTGCGCGGCCGCACCGTCCCCGAGCTGCTGCTGGTCCGCGCCGCCCTCAAGTCCCGCCGCAAGCAGGCCAGGACGTTGCTGCCGCCGGCCGGCACCGACCCGGCGCTGGCACCCGCCCTGGAGCTCGAACCGGGGCTGCGCACCTGCACCCACGCCACCGAGGCCGAGTTCGGCGGCCGCCCGGTCCGCCGGGAGACCGGCATGGTCGGCGACGGGACCTTCCTCAGCTCGGTGTTGCTCGTCCAGGCCAAGGACCAGCCGCTGCGCCCGGCGCGCACCGCCCTGCCGCTGCCGCTGGACGTGATCTGCTCGGCGCTCACGGTCGACGACATCACCCTGGAGTCGGTGCAGCTGGTCCAGCACACCCAGCCCGCCCCGGCCCAGCACCTGCCCGACCAGTCGCTGGCCGCCCGTGCCTACCGCGAGCTGCCGGAGGGCACCGCCACCCCCGGGCTCCGGCTGACCTGGATCGCCCTGAAGCTCGACCCGGAGCGCGCGGCGACCGCCGTCCGGGCCCGCGGCGGCGGCGAGGAGGGCGCCCGCAAGGCGCTGCAGCGGGTCACCGACCAGCTGGCCGGCCGGCTCAACAGCGCCGGCTTCAACGCGACCGTGCTGGACGAGCGCGAGCTGATCGCCGCGCTGGCCATCTCCACCTGCGCCAACCCGATCGCGGTGGCCGGCCGCCAGGGCACCGGAAGCGGCGGCGGCACCACCCGCCGCACCCAGGAGGGCAACCGGTTCTGGCGGATCGACGACCGCTGGCACACCACGTACTGGATCTCCCGCTGGCCGCAGCTGAGCCGCCCCGGCGGCGCCCCCGGCCGGATCGCCGCGCCGGACCTGGTCAACCTGATCACCGGCTCCCCGGCCCTCGCCAGCACCTTCAGCCTGACGGCCGGGCACGGCACCGGCGGCTCGGTGACGGTCAGCGGGCACCTGCGGGTGACCGGCCGCAACGAGAGCGAGGTCGGCGACATCGGCCGCCTGGTGGAGACCCGGGCCCAGAGCAGCGGGCTCGGCCTCGTCCGGCTCGACCTGGAGCAGGCGCCCGGCATGCTCGCCACCCTGCCGCTCGGAGGGGCCTCCTGATGGCGTACCAGACCTACCCCACCACGGGACCGCAGCCCGGCGCCGAGCAGCGCCGGGCCCGGCCGCGGATCCTGCCCGGCTTCGGGCTGCGCGGCCCTCGCCGGGAGAAGCACGTGCTGGAGCCCGCCGACCTCGCGGCGCTGGCCTTCCCGGTCGGCGACGACGGCGTGGTGATCGGCGTCGACCCGCAGGGGCTGCCCGCGGTGCTCGGCCTGTTCCGCCCGACCTCGTACGACCTGGTGCTCGTCGGCGGCATGTGGACGGCCCAGGTCATCGCGCTGCGGGCGGCCGCGATCGGCGCCCGGGTCGCGGTGGAGACCGCCCGCGGACAGCTGTGGGGCCCGATGGCCCAGGCGGCCGGCGGAGGCCAGCCGTGCGTGACGATCCACCAGGTCGGCCGACTCGGCCCGCAGGGCGCCTCGGTGGCCTCGCCGGTCCTGGTGGTGCGCGACCTCGGCGCCCGCCCGCCGCGCAGCCGGCTCTCCGCCGCGCCCTGGCAGACCACCCTGACGCTGCTGCCCTACCTGGGCCCGAACGCCTCCCGGGTGCTGAACGCGGCCGACCTGGTCGGTGTGCAGCGGATCTCGCCGCAGGAGGCGGAACTGACCGGCCGGGTGCTGTCGCTGCCGCCGGAGGACGTGGCCGCGCTTCCCACCCTCGGCGACGACCTCACTCTGTGGGCGACCCGGATGCGGCGTCAGTACGTACGGGCCGTGGCCGGGCAGGCCGAACAGCAGGTGCTCGGCGGGCCGCGCCGGATGGACTGAGCGGCGGCTCGCCGCACCGGGCGGGCCGGCGGGGAAGCGAAGCCGCCTTCAGCGGGGGTTGCCGTACGGCCTAGTCTTTGATGCGGCAACGGCACCGCTGAACAAGCGGCGGCGAACACGAGGGAGCCAGAGTGAGCAGCGATCGGGACGGCGTCTACGTCGGCGACAACGCGGCAGAGGACGACGACGACTGGTCGGACGCGCCTGACTACACTCCCCCGTCCTGGTACGTGCAGACCGAGCCCGCGGGGGCTTCCGGCGCGGCCGCGCCGGCCGCTTCCGCACCGGCCTCCCCCGCTCCGGCCGAGGCCGACGCACCGGCGCCCGCCGTCGTTCCGGGGCAGGCTCCGCAGGCTCCGGTGCAGCAGCAGGCCCACGCCCCGGTGCCCGGCCAGGCCACCGCCCCGGCGGCCGAGGCCGTGCCGACCGCCACCCCCGTCGCCCACGTTCCGGCGCCCGCTGCCACGCCCGCCGCGCCGGTCCCGCCGGTGCAGGCCGAGGCCCAGCACGTCCCGTTCCCGGTTGCCGCCCCGGCCCCGCCGGTCACCGAGCAGCCGCAGGCCGGCGCCCCGGCCTGGCCGATGCCGGAGGCCGCGGCGCAGCAGCCCGTAGCGCAGCCGTACCCGGCGGCCGGGCCCGCGGCGGCCGCGCAGCCGGGGCAGCCCGTCCAGCCGCAGAACTTCGCGCAGCCGCCGGTCCAGCAGGCCCCGCCGCCGCACCCCCAGGACCCGCAGGGCCCGCCGGCGGCCTGGGACCCGCAGGCCGCGTGGGCCGCCCAGCAGGCCCAGCAGCCCGTCGTCCCCCAGCAGCCCGTCGCCCCGCAGCAGCCGGGCCCGCAGGCCCAGCCCGGCCAGCCGCAGCCCGGCCCGGTGGACCCGCGCCAGGGCGGCTGGCCGCAGCCCGCCGCGTACCAGCAGCCGGCCCAGCCGCAGCCCGGCCCGCAGGCCCAGCCCGGCCAGCCACAGCCCGGCCAGCCGCTGCCGGGGCACCCCGGGCAGCCGTGGCAGCAGCCGCAGGCCCCGCAACCCAGCGCCTTCCAGCAGGCCGCCGCCCCGCAGCAGACCGCGCACGGCGCACCGCTCGGCTACACCGCGGCCGTCGAACTGTCCTCGGACCGGCTGCTGCGCAGCCAGCCCAAGCAGCAGCGCCAGCAGCCGCGCTTCCAGTTCGGCGGCAAGGCCGCGGCGGCCGAGAAGGCCCGCAAGCTGGAGATCATCCGCACCCCGGTGCTGAGCTGCTACCGGATCGCCGTGATCAGCCTCAAGGGCGGCGTCGGCAAGACCACGACCACCACCGCGCTCGGCGCGACCCTGGCCAGCGAGCGCCAGGACAAGGTGATCGCGATCGACGCCAACCCGGACGCCGGCACCCTGGGCCGGCGGGTCAAGCGCCAGACCGGCGCGACCATCCGCGACCTGGTGACGGCCATCCCGCACCTGCGCAGCTACATGGACATCCGTCAGTTCACCTCGCAGGACCTGAACTCGGGCCTGGAGATCCTGGCCAACGACGTGGACCCGGCGGTCTCGACCACCTTCAACGACTCGGACTACCGCCAGGTGATCGACGTGCTGGGCCGCCAGTACCCGATCATCCTGACCGACTCCGGCACCGGCCTGCTGTACAGCGCGATGCGCGGGGTGCTGGACCTGGCCGACCAGCTGATCATCGTCTCCACCCCCAGCGTGGACGGCGCCTCCAGCGCCTCGACCACGCTGGACTGGCTCTCCGCGCACGGCTACGCCGACCTGGTGCAGCGCAGCATCACGGTGGTCTCCGGAGTGCGCGAGACCAGCAAGATGATCAAGGTCGAGGACATCGTCGCCCACTTCCAGACCCGCTGCCGCGGCGTGATCGTGGTGCCGTTCGACGAGAGCCTGGCGGCCGGCGCCGAGGTCAACCTCGACATGATGCGGCCCAAGGTCCGGGAGGCCTACTTCGAGCTGGCCACCCTGGTCGGCGAGGACATCGTCCGGGCCCAGCAGGCCGCCCAGCAGGCCGGCTGGCAGCAGCAGGCCCAGCCGCAGCCCGGCTACCCGCAGCCGTACGCCGACCCGCAGCAGCCCCAGCCCTACCCGCAGCAGGCCGGCCAGCCCGCCCCCGGGGCGCCGTGGGCCCCGCAGCCCGGCCAGGTCCCGCCGCCCCCGCCCGGGTACGGCTACCCGCAGCAGCCCGCGCCCGGGGCGCCCTGGCCGCAGCAGCCGGGCCCGGGCTACGGCTACCCGCCGGCACCCCAGCAGTGAGACGGCGGAAGGGGCCCACCGACACCCGGTCGGTGGGCCCCTTCCGCCGTCCCGGCGCTCAGGCGCCGTCGGTCAGCTCGCGGGCCCGCTTGACGTCGTCGGCCATCCGGTCCAGCAGCGCGTCGATGGAGTCGAACTTCTCCATCCCGCGCAGGTAGGCCAGGAAGTCCACGGCCACGTGCATCCCGTACAGGTCCAGGCCGACCCGGTCGATGGCGTACGCCTCCACGGTACGGGCGGTGCCGTCGAAGGTCGGGTTGGTGCCGACCGAGATCGCCGCCGGCATCCTCCCTCCTTGCCCGCTCTCGGGCAGGAGGGGCCCGTGCCGTACGACCGTCAGCCAGCCCGCGTACACGCCGTCGGCCGGGATCGCGCTGTGCGGCACGGTCTCGACGTTGGCGGTCGGGTAGCCCAGCTCGCGGCCGCGCTGCGCGCCGCGCACCACCACGCCCTCGACCCGGTGCGGACGGCCCAGCACCTCGTTGGCCCCGGCCATGTCCCCGGTCTCCACCAGCCGGCGGGTCAGGCTGGAGGAGAACGGCTCGCCGTCCCCGGCCGTGCCGCACACCTGGAGGTCGACCACCTCGACCTCGAAGTCGTCCGCCCGGCCCAGCTCGCCGAGCAGCGCGACGTCCCCGGCCGCCCGGTGCCCGAAGCGGAAGTTGGGGCCCTCGATGACGACCCGCGCGCGCAGCGCGTCCACCAGCACCTGCCGGACGAAGACCTCCGGGGACTCCTGGGAGAACTCGGTGGTGAACGGCAGCACCAGCACCGCGTCCACGCCCAGCTCCGCGATCAGCTCGGCACGGCGCGGGTGCGGCGCGAGCAGCGGCGGGTGGCTGCCCGGGCGGATGACCTCGCGCGGGTGCGGGTCGAAGGTCACCACGACCGAGGGGATGCCGAGTTCACGGGCCCGCTCGACCGCCCGCCCGATGATCAGCTGATGTCCGCGGTGCACCCCGTCGAACGAGCCGATGGTGACGACGCTGCGTCCCCAGTCCCCGGGGATCTCCTCCAGGCCACGCCAGCGCTGCACCTGACCGCTCCTTGTTCCGTACGGTGCGTACCCTCTGTACGCTCAAACGCTCAAAACCCGAACCCCTATAGCGTGCCATGCGCCTGCCCCGGCTCAGGCACCGGAATACGGGTTGAGCCCACCGAGGGCCCCGCCGACCGCCCGGGCACGGCCCGCTCGGCCTCCGCGGCGGCGTACCGCGCGTCCCGTCCGGCCGCCGCCAGGGCCCGCATCCGGGCCGGCCCGGGACCGTCCGGGGCGGTCGGCGCGGCACCGGACGGCCACCGGGCGAGCAGCCGGGCGAAGGCCGCCGACCGCCCGGCGCAGCGCACCAGCAGCTCGTCCGCGCCCGGCAGCCCCGCGGTGGCCCTGGCCAGCACCGCCCGGGCCCGGGCGGGGTCCTCGGCCGCGCAGTGCTCGGCGAGCCGCTCCACGACGGCGGTCAGCACCGCCGGGTCGGTCTCGGCGGCGAGCAGGGCGTCCAGCAGCTCGCGGCGCAGCGCGTCCGCCGCCGGGTCGGCCACCGGGACGGACAGCACCTCGGCGAACGGCCGCCGGACCGCCGCGCCGCGGTCGGCGAGCGCGGCGCCGAGCAGCATCCGCAGCTCCGGCCGGCCGCCCGGGCCGACCGCGGCGGCCCGCCCCAGCCGGCGGCCGAGGTAGTCGACGGCGACCGGACCGGCCAGCGCCGGGTTCCCGCGCAGCAGCCCGGCGGCCAGCTCGACGCCCCGCCGCAGGGCCGCCGGGGCGGTGGCGTCGGCCAGCACCCGCAGCGTCTCGGCGGGGGCCGCACCGGGGGCGGCCGCCCGGTCGGCGAGCGCGGCCAGGACGGGTTCCGGGTCGCTCTCCAGGGCCGGGCCGAGCGCCCGCGGGGTGAGGAAGGCGTCGCCACCGGCCCGGAACCGGGCGAGCGCGGCCGGCAGGTACTCGGCCCTGGTCACCGGGTCGCCGACCAGCAGCGCCAGCGCCGCCCCGTGCAGACCGGGCTCGTCCTCGCGGGCGAGCAGGGTCAGCGCGGTGTACCGCAGCAGCTCGACCCCGGCACCGGAGGCGTACGGGGCCGTCCGCAGCGCGTGCACGGCGGCCGCGACGTGCCGCTCGGGCCGCCGGTCGTGGCTCCAGCGGTCCACCGCGCGGCAGAGCGCGGACGGCTCCTCGGCGGCCAGCACGGTGAGCAGCGCGTCCGCCCGCGGGTGCGCGGCGGCCGCCAGCGCGTCGGCCAACTCGTCCAGGGCGAGCCGGCGGTGGGCGAGCAGAAGGTCGTGGGCGATGTCGGCCGTCGTGCGTCCGGGGCGCCCCGGCAGGCCGCGCGCGTCCTCGAACCAGGCGCAGAGCAGCGGGAACACCGCGACCGGGTCGGCGCGCAGCCGCTCGGCCACCGCGGCGAGGAAGCGCTGCCCGGGGCCGTCGGCGGGCACCAGGCGGCGCAGCAGGGCGAGTTCGGTCTCGACGGGCAGGCCGAGGCCGGTCCAGAAGGCCGGGCCGAAGCGGCCGAGCCAGGCCGCCGGGAGCGCCACCGCACCGGCCGCGCCCGCCCGTTCGGCGATCCGGGACGCCAACTGTTCGAGCAGGGCCACGTGTTCGGAGCGGTCCGGGCTGGCGGCGAGGCCCGCGGCGAGCAACCGGGCCGCCCACCAGGCGGGTTCGCTGCCCGGCGGGCGCAGGTCGAGGGCGCGCCAGATCCGGTGCAGCCACGGGTCCAGGGCGCCGGCGCCCCAGGTCTCCGCCACCCGGCGCAGTGCGGCGGCGACCGGGCCGATCCGGTGCCGGGCGACGGCGTTCACCCCGGCCGGCTCCCCCGCCGGGTGGCCGCCGGGCTCCCGCGCCTCGTCGGCGGGCCACGGCGGGGTGTCCTCGGCCTCGCCGAGCAGCAGCCGCAGCGCCGCGTCCAGGTCCAGGTGCCGGCCCTGCAGCCAGTCCGCGAACTCCCCGTGCGCGAAGCGGAATCCGGGCCCGGCCGGGACGAACAGGCCCTCGGCGAGCACCGCGGTGGCCCAGCCGCCCTCGACCGGGAACAGCTCCTCGAAGACGGCCCGGTCCAGCCCGCCGCCGCACCGGTCGCCGAGCATCCGCCGGGCCGCCTCGTGCACCCGTCCGGCCACCGCCGCCGCGAGCCGGCGCACCCGGCGGTGCCGCGGCCCGCCCGGGCGCACCGCGCCCCGCCGGTGGGCGCCCGGGCGGCGCGGCCGGTCGTCCTCGGCCAGCCGCTGGGCCACCCGCAGGCAGCGCAGGTCCAGGACGGCGCCGAACAGTTCGCTCCGGCGCACCGGCCCGTCGTGCAGCCCCTGCGCCCACAACTCCCCGGCCAGCCGGACGGCCAGCGGGTGCCGGGCGTCCTCGGCGGCGGCCGGGCGGCCCGGCGGCAGCCCGTACCGGCGGCGCACCCGCTCGGCCGCCTCGGGGGGCAGCGGGCCGAGCCGCTGCCCGGCCAGGCTCGGCCCGCCCGCGCCGCGGCCGTCCATCCGCACGGTGGGGGCGCTGCCCAGGTCGCCGTCCGGGTGCGGCTCCTCCGCGCGCCGGGGGCCGGGGGTGCCGTTCCCCCAGGTCTCGGCGGCGAGCAGCTCCCACAGCTCCTCCCCGCAGGCCGTCACCAGCCGGGCCCCGCAGCCGGTCAGCCACTGCCCGGCGCCGCGCAGCCAACGGGCGTCCACCGGCAGCGGGGCCTCCTCGGGGCCGTCCAGCACCACCAGCAGCCGCCGGCCGGCCGCCGCGCACAGCGCCGCCACCGGCTCGGGCGCGGGCGCCGGGGTGCCGAGCCCGGCCGCCGCGGCCGCCAGCGCGCGTTCCACCGGTTCGGCGAGCGAGCGGTCCCCGGCGCGCAGGTCGGCGCCGCGCAGCCAGAGGGTGGGCAGCGGGTGGGCGCCGCCGGTGCGGCGGGCGGCCAGCGCGGCCAGTTCGGTGGTGCGCCCGCTGCCGGGGGCGCCGACCAGCACGGTGACGGTCGCGACCGGCTCGTCCCCGGCCAGGCCGTCCGGCCGGTCCACCCGGTCGGCGGCCAGGTGGGGCAGCCGGCCCGGTCCGGCGCCGGCGGCCGCCACCTGGGCGGCGGTCAGCCGCAGCACCCCGGCCAGGTTGAGCGCCGGGCCGTAGCCGGGCACCGCCGCCGCGTTGCTCGCCAGCAGCCCGGCCAGCACCTCGGCGCCGCCCGTTCCGCCCGGTGGGCCCGCCCCGACCGCCGCCGCGCCCACCGGCACGGCCGGCAGTGCCCCGCCGTGCCGGGGCCCGCGCACGGCGGGCGCGGCCAGGGCGACCACGGCCCCGCTGCGGGCGTCCAGCACCGGCGAGCCGGCCGGCACCGCGACCCCGCCGACCACCGGCACGTCCAGCAGCAGTACCCCGGCCGACCGGTGCCCGCCGTACGCCGCGTCGGCGACGCCGAGCAGTCCGCAGCGCAGCGCGACCACCCGTCCGTCCTCCCCCACCAGCGCGGGCAGCAGCACCTCGGGCCCGGCCGCGACGGCGGCCAGCGGCAGCGGCGGCACCGGCAGCCCGCCGACCGCCTCGGTGCGCAGCAGCGCGAGCCCGTACCCGGGCAGCGGCAGCACGGCGTCCGGGCCGAGCACCCTGGTCTGCCCGCCGGGGGTGTGCAGGACGACCCGGTCCAGTCCGGCGACGCTCTCGTGGGCCGTCAGCACGACCCCCTGCGGGTCGGCGACGAACCCTAAGCCGTGCAGCCGGCCGTTGAGGTCGCGGATCCGCAGCAGGTACCGCCCCGGATCGCCCTCCGGAAAACCCGGCATCTCGTGCCCCCTCGGCCGTCGCTCGCCCGCCGCCCGGAGCCTGCCCGCCGAGGTGCCCGCCCGACCGCGCCCGCGCTGCTCACCACGGGCGTTCACTCCGTGCGCTCCCTCGCGCGGGTGAACGGCGTCCGGGAACGGCGGAGCCCCCGTCGGGATGACTCCCGACGGGGGCTCCGAACGGCTACCGGACCGTCAGCCGACGAAGACCGCGACCGGCTTCGCCTGCCCGCCCTGCTCCTCGACCAGCGCGAGGAAGCGCCCGTCCGGTCCGAACACCGCGATCGGCCCGTCCACGCCCATCCCGGGCGCCTTCAGCCGGGCGCCGTGCGACAGCTTCTGCGCCGAGGCCTCGTCCAGGTCCCAGCGCGGGAAGGCGGCGGCCGCGGCGTCGGCGATCGGCAGCACCTCCAGCGGCTTGGCGGACTCGCCGGTGACCTCGGCCTCCAGCTGCTCCAGGGTGCGCGCCGACTCCACCCCGTACGGCCCGACCTTGGTGCGCCGCAGCGTCGTCAGGTGCCCGCCGACGCCCAGCCCGGCGCCCAGGTCCCGGGCCAGCGCCCGGATGTAGGTGCCGGAGGAGCACTCGACGGTGACGTCCAGGTCGATCACCGGGGTGCCGTCCTCGGCGACCGCCGCGCGCTGCTCGTGCACGCTGAAGGAGTGGATCGTGGTCGGCCGGGCCGCGAGCTCGAAGTCCTCGCCCTCGCGGACCCGGGCGTACGAGCGCTTGCCGTCGATCTTGATCGCGCTGACCTTGGACGGCACCTGCATGATCTCGCCGGTGAGCGCCGCGATCCCGGCGTCGATCGCCTCCCGGGTGACGGCGTCGGCCGGGGTCGAGGCGGTCACCTCGCCCTCGCGGTCGTCGGTGACGGTGGTCTGGCCGAGCCGGATGGTGGCCTCGTACGTCTTGGCGGTGAGCATCAGGTGGCCGAGCAGCCGGGTGGCCCGCTCGACGCCGATCACCAGCACGCCGGTGGCCATCGGGTCCAGGGTGCCGGCGTGCCCGACCTTCCGGGTCCCGGCCAGCCACCGCAACTTGGCGACGACCCCGTGCGACGTGATGCCCTCGGGCTTGTCGACGATCACCAGGCCGTCCGGGCCGGTGCCTTTGCGCTTCATCGGGTTCTTTCTCTCAACAACATCAGCGGAGATGATCAACGTACCGGTCGCAGCGCGCCCCGGAACCGCTCGACCACTGCGGCCACGTCCTCCCGGACGCTGAATCCGGCCGCGTAGACGTGCCCCCCGCCGCCCAGTTCGGCACAGGCCGCCGCGACGTCCACCGCGCCCTTGGAACGCGAGGAGCCGCGCAGCGTGCCGTCCGGGTCCTGCTTGAGCACCAGCGCCACCTCGGCCTCGGCCGGGCGGCGCAGGATGTCGATCAGTCCCTCGATCTCCTCGACCGTGACGCTGAACAGCGCGAGGTCCTGGTACGGCACCCAGGTCCACACCAGGCCCAGTCCGTCCGCCGCCTCCGGCTCGTAGACGGCCCGGTCGAGCGCGCCGGCGAGCACCTTGAGGTAGCCGAAGGAGGAGGTGTCCCACAGCTGCCGGGAGATCAGGTCGTGCCGGATACCGGTGGCCAGCAGCCGGCCGGCCAGCTCGTGGGTGGCGGGCGTGGTGGCCCGGTACTTGAACGAGCCGGTGTCGGTGGCGACACCGGTGTAGAGGCAGGTGGCCAGCTCCTGGTCGAGCACCACGCCGAGCCTGCGCAGCAGTTCGTCGACCAGCACGGCGGTGGCCGGCGCGGTCGGGTCGATCAACTGGTGGGTGCCGAAACCCGGGTTGGAGGCGTGGTGGTCGAACACCACCAGGACGGGCGCGGCGAAGGCCTTGTCCCGGAGCAGGCCGAGCCGGCTCTCCGCGGCCACGTCGAAGCAGAGCACCAGTTCGGGCACGTCCGGCACCTCGCCGGCCGGCACGATCAGCTCCTGGCCGGGCAGGAAGGCCAGCGACTCGGGCACGATCTGCGGGTCGTCGCCGAAGGAGACCCGCACCCGCTTGCCGAGCGCGCGCAGCGCCAGCGCGGCCGCCAGCGAGGAGCCCAGCGCGTCGCCGTCCGGGCAGATGTGGCAGATCAGGTCGATCGAACGGGCCCGCCCGATCTCCGCCACCACCTGCTGCCAGAGCAGCTCGAACCCGCTCTCCTCGGTGCGCGGGCCCGGGAGTGCCGCGAGGGCACCCTCCACCGTGGTGGTGGAGGACGCCCCCGTGGTCGATCCGGCTCGCGAGGCGGCCCGCGCCGGCTCACCCGCCATGACTACTCGTCCTCGTCGTCACGCTCGGACGCCGGAACCCGGTACGGGTCCGCGTCGCCGGCGTAGCTCGCTCCCGCGGCCTGGGTGCGCACGGCGGCGTCCGAGGTGCGGGCCCGGTCGAGCGCGTCGTCGATGTTCCGGGCGTTGTCCGGCAGCGCGTCCGCGACGAAGGTCAGCGTCGGGGTGAAGCGCACCCCGATCTTGCCGACCTCGGAGCGGATCACGCCCTTGGCGCTCTCCAGCGCGGCCGCGGTGGCCTCGCGCTCGGTCTCGTCACCGAAGACGGTGTAGAAAACGGTGGCCTCGCGCAGGTCTCCGGTCACCCGGGTGTCGGTGATGGTCACGAACCCCAGCCGGGGGTCCTTGATCCGCCGCTCCAGAGTCTGGGCGACGACCACCTGGATGCGGTCGGCGAGCTTGCGCGCCCTTGCGGTGTCGGTCACGTTGCCTCCTCGTGCAGTGGGCCCGGTACCCGGGCGAGCTGCGCACCCGTCGGGGCCCACGCCCCAAAGTACCGGCCCGCGCCCGGCCTTGCGGGCGCTCTCGGTCCTGATCCGTGTGAGAACGGCGACTTCCGCCGGCCGGCTCCACGGTCCTCATTCGTCGTCGTCGTTGTGGTAGCGCCTCCTCGCGGAGAGGAGTTGCACCTCGGGGCGGCCGGCGACCAACCGCTCACAGCTGTCCAGGACCTCGGTGACGTACCCGGCTTCGCCGGAGACCACCGCGAGGCCGATCTCGGCCCGGCGGTGCAGGTCCTGGTTCCCGGTCTCGGCAGCGCACACGCTGTACTTGCGCTGCAGTTCGGCCACGATGGGCCGCACGATCGAACGCTTCTCCTTGAGCGAGTGGACGTCGCCCAGCAGCAGGTCGAAGGTGAGTGTTCCCACGAACATGTGTGACAGGTCTCGCCGACCTGGAAGGCCTCGGGGGCAGCCCGGAACCGGGCTGGTGCCACTGTTTCTGACTACTCCCGGACCCTACACAGCGAGACCGGGGCCGGTCGACGGAAATACCACCCGTCGACCGGCCCCGGCTGACACCGACTAGGCGCGCGGCTTCTCGCGCATCTCGTAGGTCTCGATGATGTCCTCGACCTTGATGTCGTTGAACGACCCCAGGGTGACACCGGCCTCGAAGCCCTCACGGACCTCGGTCGCGTCGTCCTTGAAGCGGCGCAGACCCTCGATGGTGAGGCTCTCCGCCACGACCTTGCCGTCGCGGATGAGGCGGGCCTTGGCGTTGCGGCGGATGATGCCGTCGCGGACCAGGACACCGGCGATGTTGCCGAACTTGGAGGAGCGGAAGACCTCGCGGATCTCCGCGGCGCCGAGGCGCACCTCCTCGTACTCCGGCTTGAGCATGCCCTTGAGGGCGTTCTCGATCTCCTCGATCGCCTGGTAGATGACCGAGTAGTACCGGACGTCCACGCCTTCCTTGTCGGCCGCGGCGCGCGCACGGCCTTCGGCGCGCACGTTGAAGCCGATGATGATGGCGTCCGAGCCCATCGCCAGGTCCACGTCGGACTCGGTGATGGCACCCACACCGCGGTGCAGGACCCGGAGCTCGACCTCCTCGCCCACGTCCAGCTTGACGAGGGCGTCCTCGAGGGCTTCCACCGAACCGGAGACATCACCCTTGATGATGAGGTTGAGCTGCTCGATGGAGCCGGCGGCGATGGCCTTGTCCAGGTCCTCCAGGGACACCCGGACGCGACGCTGCGCGAAGGCGGCGTTGCGGTCGCGGGCCGAGCGCTTCTCGGCGATCTGGCGGGCGGTGCGGTCCTCGTCGACGACGATGAAGCTGTCGCCGGCGCGGGGCACCGAGGTCAGACCGAGCAGCAGCACCGGGCGGGACGGGCCGGCCTCGGTGAGGTTGTTGCCGTTCTCGTCCAGCATGGCGCGGACGCGACCGTAGGCGTCGCCCACGACGATCGAGTCACCGACGCGGAGGGTACCGCGCTGCACGAGCACGGTCGCCATGGCGCCGCGGCCCTTGTCCAGGTGCGCCTCGATGGCGATACCCTGCGCGTCCTGCTCGGGGTTGGCCCGCAGGTCCAGCGAGGCGTCCGCGGTCAGGACCACGGCCTCCAGCAGCTGGTCGATGTTCAGGCCCTGGCGCGCGGAGATGTCGACGAACATGGTGTCGCCGCCGTACTCCTCGGCCACCAGGCCGAACTCGGTCAGCTGGCCGCGGACCTTGGTCGGGTCGGCGCCCTCGACGTCGATCTTGTTGACGGCGACCACGATCGGCACACCGGCGGCCTTGGCGTGGTTCAGCGCCTCGACCGTCTGCGGCATGACACCGTCGTTGGCCGCGACCACCAGGATCGCGATGTCGGTGGACTTGGCACCACGGGCACGCATGGCGGAGAACGCCTCGTGACCCGGGGTGTCGAGGAAGGTGATCGGACGCTCTTCGCCGTTCACGATCGTCGCCACCTGGTAGGCACCGATGTGCTGGGTGATGCCACCGGCCTCGCCGGCCACCACGTTGGACTTGCGGATCGCGTCCAGCAGGCGGGTCTTACCGTGGTCGACGTGACCCATGACGGTGACGACCGGCGGGCGCGGGGCCAGCTGGTCCTCGTCGCCCTCGTCGGCGCCGAAGTCGATGTCGAACGACTCCAGCAGCTCGCGGTCCTCGTCGTCCCGGCTGACGATCTCCAGCTGGAAGCCCATCTCGCCGGCCAGCAGCTCGAGGGTCGCGTCGGAGACCGACTGGGTCGCGGTGACCATCTCACCGAGGTTGAACATGACGGAGACGAGCGCGGCCGGGTTGGCGTTGATCTTCTCCGCGAAGTCCATCAGCGAGGCGCCGCTCGACAGGCGAACGGTCTGGCCGTTGCCGCGAGGCAGCATCACACCGCCGACGGACGGGGCCTGCATGGCCTCGTACTCCTGGCGCTTCGCCCGCTTCGACTTACGGCCACGCGCCGGGCGACCGCCCGGGCCACGACCGAAGGCGCCCTGCGTGCCACCACGGGCACCCGGGCCGCCGGGACGACCGCCGAAGCCACCGGGGCGCGGGCCGAAGCCACCGCCGCCACCCGGGGCACCGCCACCGGGACGCGGACCGCCGAAGCCACCGCCACCGGCCGGACGCGAGCCCGGACCGGCCGGACGGCCCTGGAAGCCGGGACGGGCGCCACCGGCACCCGGACCACCCGGACGGCCGCCGGGGCCACCCGGACCACGGCCACCCGGACCCGGACGCGGGCCGGCCGGACGCTGCGGCATCATGCCCGGGTTCGGGCGCGGCATGCCGGACGGGGTCGGGCCACCGGGACGCGGCGCGGCCGGACGCGGCATGCCGTCGGGACGCGGACGGTCGCCACCCGGACGGGGAGCACCGGCACCGGGGGCACCGGCCGGACGCGGACGGTCGCCACCGGGACGCGGGGCACCGGCACCCGGAGCACCGCCCGGACGCGGACGGTCGCCACCCGGACGCGGAGCACCGGCACCGGGGGCACCGGCCGGACGCGGACGGTCGCCACCGGGACGCGGAGCGCCGGCACCCGGAGCACCGCCCGGACGCGGGGCGCCGCCCTGGCCGCCCTGACGGCGGTCGCCGGGACGGCCCATGCCGGTGGCGCTACCCGAGGTGAACGGGTTGTTGCCCGGACGCGGACCGGCCGGACGCGGGCCCGGACGGGCACCGGCGGCGGCCTGGCCACCCGGGCGCGGGGCCTGGGTGGACGGACGCGGGGCGTCGCCGGCCGGAGCCGGCGAGGAGAACTCGGCCGCGGGCGCGGCCGGGGCCGCCGGAGCGGCGGGACGCGCGGCCGGGCGCGGGCCCGGAGTCGGCGCGCCCGGCCTCGGGGCGGCGGGGGCGGCCGGCGCGGAAGGCGCGGCGGCAGCCGGGGTCGGACGGGGACCAGGGGTCGCGCCGGGGCGCGGACCCGGAGTCGGAGCCCCCGGCTTCGGGGCACCCGAGCCGGCGGCGGGGGAGGGCGCCGCGGTCTTCCGCGGGCCCGGCTTGGCAGCGGATCCACCACCGGTGGGGGCCACACCAAGCGCGTCAGTCAGCTTGCGCACGACCGGCGCCTCGATCGTCGAGGACGCCGAACGGACGAACTCACCGAGCTCGGTGAGCTTGGCCATGACGGCCTTGCTCTCCAAGCCAAGTTCCTTGGCGAGTTCATAAACCCGGACCTTAGCCACTTCACTCCTGTCTATGAGTCCGGGGGTCTCGTCCGCCGGACTGTCGCTACTTCATGGGCGTACCCATCGCGTACTCATCGCGTACTCATCGAGTGCTCATCGCAATCTCGACCTACTTCCACATCGCGAGGTACCTGACTGGTGGCACGACGCGCGGCTGCCCGCATGCCGTGCTTGTTGCGGTGGTTCTCCGCCGCGCGAGCGGCGGCCGTCGCGGGAGACGGCCCTGCTACGAGGCTTCGTCCGCCCGCTCCCCGATGAACCCGCGGAGCCGCTCCGTGTCGAGCGCTCCTTGGAGCCGGAAGGCCCGGGGGAACGCCCGACGGCGGACCGCGAGGTCGAGGCAGGCCGGATCGGGGTGCACGTGAGCACCCCGGCCCGGGAGTGCGCCACGGGGATCAGGGACGCACTCGCCCTCGACCGCCGTGACACGCAACAGCTGGTGCTTGGCCGCGCGCTTGCGGCAGCCCACGCAGGTGCGTTCCGGGCGTGCTCGGACATGCGTCCGGCCAGACGAAGGCAAGTCTACCCCTCCGGAGCGACATGGCGCCGCCCCGCCGATCCTGGAGGACGGCGGGCTCGGCAACGACAACACTGACTAGCGGGCCTGCGATTCCTCGGCCTGGCCCTCGGTGTCCGGGCGGATGTCGATCCGCCAGCCGGTCAGGCGCGCGGCCAGGCGGGCGTTCTGCCCCTCCTTGCCGATCGCCAGCGACAGCTGGTAGTCCGGCACGATCACCCGGGCGGAGCGCTGGGCGGCGTCCACGATCTCCACGCTGGTCACCCGCGCGGGCGACAGGGCGGCGGCCACCATCTCCCGGGGGTCCTCCGACCAGTCGACGATGTCGATCTTCTCGCCGTGCAGCTCGCCCATCACCGCGCGCACCCGGGAGCCCATCGGGCCGATGCAGGCGCCCTTGGCGTTCAGGCCCTGGCGGCGCGACCAGACCGCGATCTTGGTCCGGTGGCCGGCCTCGCGGGCGATCGCCGCGATCTCCACGCTGCCGTCCGCGATCTCCGGGACCTCCAGCGCGAACAGCTTCTTCACCAGGCTGGGGTGGGTGCGCGACAGCGTCACCGAAGCCCCGCGCACGCCCCGGCGAACGGCCACCACGTAGCACTTCAGCCGGGTGCCGTGCCGGTAGTCCTCGCCCGGGACCTGCTCCTGCGGGGGCAGGATGGCCTCCAGCTTGCCGATGTCGACCAGCACGTTCTTCGGGTCGTTGCCCTGCTGGACGACACCGGTGACGATGTCGCCCTCCTTGCCCGCGTACTCACCGAAGGTCTGGTCGTCGGCGGCGTCGCGCAGACGCTGCATCATCACCTGGATGCCGATGCTGGACGCGATCCGGCCGAAGCCGTTCGGGGTGTCGTCGAACTCCTTCGGCTCGACACCCTCGTCCAGCTCCGCCGGGTCCTCCATGGCCCACACGGTGACGTGGCCGCTCTTGCGGTCCAGGTGCACCCGGGCCCGGCGGCGCGAGCCCTCGGTGCGGTGGTACGCGGTGAGGAGGGCGGACTCGATGGACTCGACCAGCAGGTCGAAGGGGATGTTCTTCTCGTTGACCAGCGTGCGCAGGGCACTCATGTCGATGTCCACGGCTACGCCTCCTCGTCTTTCGTCACGTTCGTCATGGTCGTACGGCACTCGAGGGTCACTCGGCGCCGTCCTCCCCCTCGTCGAAGTCAGCGGCCTCGTCCAGGAGCTTCTCGTCGTCCTTGCGGTTGAACTCGACCTGGACCCGGGCACGGGCCACCTCGGCGTACGCCAGACGGCGCTCCTTCGGGCGGCCACGGCCCTTCACCGGCTGCACCTCGACCAGTGCACCGTCCTCGTCGGCCTCCAGCACCCGGGCGACGATCTCCCCGCCGTCCACCAGGTGGATCTTGGCCAGCCGACCCTCGGCGCGCTGCCAGTGCCGGGGCAGGGCCAGCGGGCGCTCCGCACCCGGCGAGCCGACCTCCAGCAGGTACGCGTCGTCCCCCATCAGGTCCGACTCGTCCAGGGCCTCACCGACCACCCGGCTGAACTCGGCGATGGTGTCCATGTCCACGCCGCCATCGGTGTCGACGTCGATCTGGACCTGCCGGCGGCTGCCCGCCCTGGTGACCCTGACGTCCTCCAGATCCAGTCCGGCCTGCTCGGCCAGCGGCTCCAGCAACGCTCGCAGCCGGTCGGTGTGGGTGGTGCTCATCCGGGTGGACTCCTCGGCCGCGTCTGCTGTTGTCAGAGGTCGCCCCGCGCCCCCGGTGTCACGCACCGGATCACGGCAGCTCGGCCCAAAGCCTATCCGGTCAAGCCCCCAACCACCGATTCCGGACCTCCGCCGACCGCGCGCACACCATCCACTGCGAGCAAGCTCACACCCGGCACCGCATCCCCGAACCGGGCCCGGGAACGTGGGGATTCTGTAATCATTCACGCCAACGAGGGCAGGCGGGGAGGCCGTCCTCCCGTACCCGCCCGGAGTGATTCCCGATGCAGCCGCCCAGCCGACGGACCTTCCTGGCCCTCGGACTGCTCACCACCCTCGCCGCCTGCACCGCCGACCCGGGCGGCCGCCCGGCCGACCCCACCCCGCCCCAGGACCCGGACACCCCCGCGCGCCTCCGGGCGATCGCCGACACCGACCTCCTGCTCGGCGCCTACGACAACCTGCTCACCGTCGCCGGCGCCCCGACCGCCCTGCTCCAGCCCCTGCGCGACGACACCGTCCAGCACCGCACCGCCCTCGTCCAGGGCCTGCCGGCCGCGACCCCCTCCCCCACCAGCACCCCGTACCGCTCCCTGCCCACGCTCCCCGAGCTGGCCCTCATGGAGCACCGGACCGCCGAGTCCCACCTCTACGGCTTCGACGAGGTCAGCCCGCCCCTCGCCCGGCTGCTCGCCTCCGTGTCCGCCTCCAACGCCCTGCACGCCGCGGCCCTCGGCGACCAGACCCCCATCGGCACCCCGGCCGGCCACGCCCGCGCCGAACGCGCCGCCGACCCCGGCCCGGCCCTCCAGACCGCCCTCAGCGCCGAACACGCCGCCGTCTACGGCTACGGCGTGGTCGGCGCCCACCTCCCCGACGACCCCCAGCGCACCGACGCCCGCACCACCCTCGCCGCCCACCAGGCCCAACGCGACGCCTGGCAGCGCCTCCTCACCGCCGCCACCGCCGCCCCCACCCCGGCCGCCGGCGGCTACCAGCTCCCCTTCCCCGTCGCCTCCCCCGCCGACGCCACCAAGCTCGCCGTCCACCTGGAGACCCGCCTCACCGCCACCTACGCCGAGCTGGTCACCACCCTCCCCGCCTTCCACCGCCCGCTCGCCGCGACCGCCCTGCGCGAGACCGCCCTGCGCGCCCGCCGCTGGGGCGCCCCGCCCACGGCCTTCCCCGGCATCCCCGCCACCTGACGCGGCGGGCACGCGGGGCAAGGGCCCGCACGCCCGCCACCCCGAACCCTCCCGAAAGCCCCGCACCCGCTCCCAAACCCTGACAATGGACCCATGTCGGGAGCCGAACCCACCATCACCGTCCCCAGCCGGCTGACGAACTCCGTCACCGCCACCCACGGCGAGAGCGGCCGCCAATGGCTGGCCACCCTCCCCGCCAGGGCCGCCGCCCACCTCGCCGCCTGGGACCTCACCCTGGAACGGACCCTCGACCCCGGCGGCAGCCTCAGTCTCGTCGCGTACGTCCACCGCGACGACCTCTCCCCCGCCGTCCTCAAGGTCGGCCTCCCCACCCCCGAGACCGCCCACGAGCACACCGCCCTGACCCAGTGGGCCGGTCGCGGAGCCGTCCTCCTGCTGGACGCCGCCCCCACCGAGGGCGTCCTCCTGCTCGAACGCCTCCACGGCGAGATCCCGCTGCGCTCCCTCGCCGAGCCCAAGGCCATGCTGGAGGCCACCAGCCTGCTGCACCGCCTCTGGACGGAGCTCCCCGAGGGCCACCCCTTCCCCGCCCCCGCCCAGCGGATCGCCGCCACCGCCCGCCTGGCGGAGCGCCCCCACGCCGCCACCGAGGCGCGGCAGCTGATCGACGAGGCCCTGGACACCGCCCGGGCCCTGGCCGACTCCGCCGACGAGTCCTTCCTCCTGCACGGCGACTTCCACCACGGCAACGTCCTGGCCGCCGACCGTGCCCCCTGGCTGGCCATCGACCCGCGACCGCTGGCCGGCGAACGCGCCTTCGACCTGGCCCGCCTCGCCCTGGACCGCGCCGACACCCTGTTCGGCTCCCCCGGCGCCCCCGCCGCCGTCCGCCGCCGGCTGGGCCGGCTCTCCGAAGCCCTTGAGGTCGACCAGGACCGCCTCCGCGGCTGGACCCTCTTCCGCGCCGTCGACCTCGCCCTCCGTGCCCTCGCCGCGGACCGCCGCGAGGACGCCGAGCTCTACCTCGAGTTCGCCAACACCCTCTGACCCGAAGGCCGTTGAGGCTTCTAAGCCCCGAGCGCCCCGCTCTCGGCCCCGCGCAGGGGCAGCCGAGCCCCCATCACCGCGTACAGCCGCTCCGTCGCCGGGAACTGCACCGCCCGCGCCAGGTCCCGGTACCCCAGCGCCCGGTACAGCCGCCGCGCCGGCGTCTCCGCGTCGATCGCCGAGAGGATGCTCCGCTCCAGCCCCGATCCCTCGCACAGCGTCCGGATGAGCCGCGAGCCGATCCCCTGCCCCTGGAACTCCGGCAGCACGTGCAACTCGGTGACGGCGAAGACCCCGTCCAGCCAGTCCCCGTACCCCCGGGCGGTCAGGTAGGGCTCGATCACCGTGCTCCACCAGTGCTCCCGCTGGTTGGGCATCCCGTACCCGAACCCGACCAGCTGCCCCCCGCTCATCGCCCCGAGCGCGATCACCCCCGGCTGCAGGGCGTGCCGCCCCACGATGTGCAGCCGCACCGCGACCTCCTCGGGCGTCAGCCCGAACGCCACCGCCTGGACCTCCAGCGCCTGCGGCGCCCAGGCCGCAAGGTCGATGGCCTCGATCGTCACCCCGGTCAGCTGATCCATGCTCCGGACGTTACTACCAGCGGCCCCGCGGCGCGGCCGAAGATCCCAACAGCCCCCGGCCCGGAACCTCGCGACCCACCGCACGGCCCGCCGCGGGCCCCTCAGAACAGCACGCTCATGAACGCCCCGACCTCGCGGAACCCCACCCGGCGGTACGCCGCCCGGGCCCGCAGGTTGAAGTCGTTGACGTACAGCGACACCACCGGCGCCACCTCCCGCAGCGCGACGTCGAGGACCGCCGCCATCCCCGTCTCGGAGAGCCCCTGCCCCCGGTGCTCCGGCGCGACCCAGACCCCCTGGACCTGGCAGGCCCCCTCCGTCACCGCCCCGATCTCCGCCTTGAAGACGACCTGCCCGTCCTCCCCGAACCGCGCGAACGACCGTCCGGTGGACACGAGTTCGGCCACCCGGGCCTGGTAGAGGAGTCCGCCGTCCCCCGCCAGCGGCGACACCCCCACCTCCTCGGTGAACATCGCCACGCACGCCGGCATCAAGGTCTCGACCTCGTCGCGCCGCACCCTGCGCACCAGCGGATCCGGCGCGATCTCCGCCGACGGCACCGAGGTCGCCAACAGCGGCTGGTGCGCCCGCACTTCCCGGGCCGGCCCCCAACTGCGCTCCAGCAGCGCCCAGAAGGCCGCCGTGGCCGCCGCCGGCCCGACGATCGAGGAGCAGCGCCGCCCCTGTCGGCGGGCACGCTCCGCGAAGGCCGCGACCGCCTCGGACCCGGCGTTGATCAGGACCAGGTTCGCCCCGGCGTAGCAGAGCGCGTCCAGCACGCCCTGCCCGTCGTACCAGCCCCACAACTCCCCGCCGAGCCGCCACGGATCCAGCCCGACGGCCTCGACCCTGGTCGCGACGAAGGCGTTGGCGACCGGGTCGCGGTGGAGGATCTCCAGGGCGTCCGGGAGGTCCGGAGGCTCCAGCACGCGGGTGGTGGCCAGGGCCCGGGCGGCCTGGAAGGAGCTCGGGAGCATCACACCTCGATCGAGCATCGAGACAGCACCTCACTGAGACGACTCTGGCCGCACCCTATCCGTGGCCCCACCCGGCTACGGCCGCGGGGCCGTCCGCGAACGGACGGCCCCGCTTCCGGAGAACACCGCACGGGCGCTCCCGCGCGGTCAGGACTGCCGACAACCCACGGCTGTCGGGACGAACGACGACCCACGAACGGCGAACCGCGCGGGGTTACTCCCCGGCGACCACCGTCGGCGCCCCCGCCTCGACGCCCGCCGCCCGCATCTGCTCGGCGAGCTTGAGCGCCTCCTCGATCAGGGTCTCGACGATCTTCGACTCCGGAACGGTCTTGATGACCTCGCCCTTGACGAAGATCTGCCCCTTGCCGTTGCCGGAGGCGACCCCGAGGTCGGCCTCGCGCGCCTCGCCCGGGCCGTTCACGACGCAGCCCATGACGGCCACCCGCAGCGGCACCTCCATGCCCTCCAGCCCGGCGGTGACCTCCTCCGCGAGCTTGTAGACGTCCACCTGGGCGCGCCCGCAGGACGGGCAGGAGACGATCTCCAGGCCGCGCTCGCGCAGCCCGAGCGACTCCAGGATCTGGTTGCCGACCTTGATCTCCTCGGCCGGCGGCGCGGAGAGCGAGACCCGGATGGTGTCGCCGATGCCCTCGGCCAGCAGCGCGCCGAAGGCGACCGCCGACTTGATGGTGCCCTGGAAGGCCGGGCCGGCCTCGGTGACGCCGAGGTGCAGCGGGTAGTCGCAGGCGGCGGCGAGCTGGCGGTAGGCGTTGATCATCACGACCGGGTCGTTGTGCTTGACCGAGATCTTGATGTCGCGGAAGTCGTGCTCCTCGAACAGCGAGCACTCCCACAGCGCCGACTCGACCAGCGCCTCCGGGGTGGCCCGGCCGTACTTCTCCATCAGGCGCTTGTCCAGCGAGCCGGCGTTGACGCCGATCCGGATCGGGACGCCCGCGTCCTTGGCGGCCTTGGCGATCTCGCCGACCTTGTCGTCGAAGGCCTTGATGTTGCCCGGGTTCACGCGCACCGCCGCGCAGCCGGCGTCGATCGCCGCGAAGACGTACTTCGGCTGGAAGTGGATGTCCGCGATGACCGGGATCTGCGACTTCTTGGCGATGATCGGCAGCGCGTCGGCGTCGTCCTGCGAGGGCACGGCGACCCGGACGATCTGGCAGCCGGACGCGGTGAGCTGGGCGATCTGCTGGAGCGTGGCGTTGATGTCCGACGTCACGGTGGTGGTCATCGACTGCACCGAGACCGGGGCGTCGCCGCCGACCGGCACGTTGCCGACCATGATCTGCCGGGAGTGACGGCGCTTGGCCAGCGGCTTGAGCGGCAGGGACGGAATACCGAGCGAGATCGCGGTCATGTGCGCAGGGTTCCCCGGGGTTGAGGTGTGGTCGACCGCCCGGCCGTGACACGGCCGAGGCCGGGCGCGCTGACGATCGCGCACCCGGCCTCCACGGTACGGCACCGCCATGGCGCCCAGCACACCCGTGGTACCCGAACGCCCTAACTGATCTTCACCGGGTTCACCAGGTCGGCGACCATCACCAGCAGGGTGAAACCGATGAAGATGCTGGCCACCACGTACGCCACCGGCATCAGCTTGGCGACGTCGAAGGGGCCCGGGTCAGGCCGCCTGAACAGCTGTGCGAAGCGGCGCCGCACCGCCTCCCAGGCCGCGCCGGCGATGTGCCCGCCGTCCAGCGGGAGCAGCGGCAGCATGTTGAAGAGGAAGAGCGACAGGTTGATGCCGGCCAGCAGGTTCACGAAGATCGCGATCTTCTGGGTGGCCGACTCGTGCAGGGAGAACACCTCGCCGCTGACCCGGGCGGCGCCGACCATCCCGATCGGCGAGTCCGGGTCGCGCGGGGCGTCCCCGACGACCGCGGTCCACAACCCGGGGATCTTGCCGGGCAACGCGAGCAGCGACTTCACCCCGTTCTCGGCCATGTCGTACATCCGGTCGACCGACTGCCCGAACCCCAACTGGACCACACCGCTCGCGGGAGTGAACCCGAGGAACCCGGCCTGGAGGGTCTGGCCCTTGAGCGGGACGCCGTTGCCGTCGTACTTCTGGACGTCGTTGACCGCGATGGTCGGGTTGAGGGTGATCTGCTCCCCGGCCCGCTCGACCACGACCGGCACGGTCAGGCCGGCCGACCGGCGGATGTCCGCCTGGAGCTGCTCGTAGGTGCCGATCCGGTCGCCGTCGAAGGAGAGGATCCGGTCGCCCGCCTTCAGTCCGGCCTGGGCGGCCGGTGTCTGCGGGGCGCCCTCCGGGCAGGTGTCCCTGGGCTGGCCCACCTTGACCAGGCACTTCTCGACGGAGCTGACCGTCGGCACGCTCATGTTGACGCCGAAGCCCATCATGACGGTCAGGAAGAGCCCGAACGCCAGGATCAGGTTCATGAACGGCCCGGCGAACATGACGATCATGCGCTTCCAGGGCTTGCGGGTGTAGAAGAGCCGGTCCTCGTCACCCTCCTGGATCTCCTCGTAGGAGGCCTCGCGGGCATCCTCGATCATGGTGCGCCAGGGCGAGCTGCTGCGCTTGGTGATCCGGCCGTCCTCGCCCGGCGGGAACATCCCGATCATCCGGATGTACCCGCCGAACGGGATCGCCTTGATGCCGTACTCGGTCTCGCCCTTCCGGCGCGACCAGAGGGTCGGGCCGAAGCCGACCATGTACTGGGGCACCCGGATGCCGAACAGCTTGGCCGTGGAGAGGTGGCCGAGTTCGTGCCAGGCGATCGAGACGAGCAGCCCGATGACGAAGACCAGGATGCCGACCACCGTCAAAACCGTTGCCACCGCTGGTCCTCCGTCATGCCGCTCCGCTCATCGTTTCGTCCTACCGCAATCGGGGTCGTCAGCCGACCGTCAGCCGGCCGCCAGCTCGCGGGCCCGGGCGCGCGCCCAGTCCTCCGCGTGCAGGACGTCCTCCACCGTCAGGGAAGTTCCCGACGCCGAACCGCCGTCCCGCCGGCCGTGCTCGGCCACGACCTTGGCAACAGTGTCCACGATTCCGGTGAAAGCGAGGCGGCCCTTCAGGAACGCCTCCACGCACTCCTCGTTGGCCGCGTTGAACACCGCCGGACTGGTACCGCCCAGGGTGCCCACCTCACGGGCCAGCTCGACCGCCGGGAAGGCCTCGTCGTCCAGCGGGAAGAACTCCCACGTGGCGGCCTTGGTCCAGTCGCAGGCGGGGGCGGCGTCCGGCACCCGGTCCGGCCAGCCCAGGCCCAGCGCGATCGGCATCCGCATGTCCGGCGGGCTCGCCTGGGCCAGGGTCGAACCGTCGGTGAACTCCACCATCGAGTGCACCACCGACTGGGGATGGACCACGACCTCGATCCGGTCGAACGGCACGTCGTACAGCAGGTGCGCCTCGATCACCTCCAGGCCCTTGTTCACCAGGGTGGCCGAGTTGATCGTGACGACCGGGCCCATCGCCCAGGTCGGGTGCGCCAGCGCGTCCTGCGGGGTCACGCCGGCCAGCTGGTCACGGGTGCGGTTGCGGAACGGGCCGCCGCTGGCGGTGACCACCAGCTTGCGCACCTCGGCCCGGGTACCGCCGGCCAGCGCCTGGAACAGCGCGGCGTGCTCGGAGTCCACCGGCACGATCTGGCCCGGCTTCGCCACCGCCTTCACCAGCGGACCGCCGACGATCAGCGACTCCTTGTTGGCCAGCACCAGCACCCGGCCCGCCCGCAGCGCGGCCAGCGTCGGCCGCAGACCGATCGAACCGGTGATGCCGTTCAGCACCGAGTGGCACTCCAGGGCGGCCAGCTCCGTCGCCGCGTCCGGACCCACCAGCACGGTCGGCAGCGGACCGCCCGCCGCCTTCGCGGCCAGCGCCTCGCGCAGCGCCGGCTCGGCCGCCGGATCGGCCACCGCCACGGTGTGCACACCCAGCCGCACCGCCTGCTCGGCGAGCAGCTCCACCCGGCCGCCGGCCGCCGACAGGGCGACCACCCGGAAGCGGTCCGGGTTGCGGAGCACCACGTCGATGGCCTGGGTGCCGATCGAACCGGTGGAACCCAGGATCACCAGCTCCCGGGGGCCGGAGGGGTCCGCCACGGTGGGCGTGAAGCGCAGCTGCGGGTGGGCGAGCGAAGTCATGCGCCCATTGTGTCCTGTCCGCGGCACCGCCCCCGACCTCCGCGGGGTTCCCCGGACTCCGCCGAGCCCCCTGGTCCTTCCCGGCCCCGCACGGCCTTTTCCGGGGTTCCCCGGGCCGCCGCGCCCCGTCCGGGCTACCGTCGGAGCCATGCGTACCGTCATCGCCGGGGGCCACGGACAGATCGCGCTCCGGCTGGAACGGCTGCTCGCCGCACGCGGCGAGCGCCCCGCCGGAATCATCCGCCGCCCCGAACAGGCCCAGGACCTCGTCGACGCCGGTGCCGAGCCGCTGCTGCTCGACCTGGAGGCCGCCACCGCCACGCAGCTCGCCGGGCTGCTGACCGGGGCCGACGCGGTGGTCTTCGCCGCCGGCGCCGGACCGGGCAGCGGCGCCGCCCGCAAGAACACCGTCGACCGGGACGCCGCCGTGCTGCTCGCCGACGCCGCCGAACTCGCCGGAGTCCGCCGGTACGTGATGGTCTCGACGATGGCCGCCGACGCTGCGGCGCACCACCCCGACGAGGTCTTCGAGGCCTACCTGCGGGCCAAGGGCGCCGCCGACGACGCCGTCCGATCCCGCACCGCGCTGGACTGGACGGTGCTGCGCCCCGGGCGGCTCACCGACGGCCCCGGCACCGGCCTGGTCCGGCTCGCCCCCTCGGTCGACCGCGGCACGGTGGACCGGGCCGACGTGGCCGCCGTCCTGGCCGCCGTGCTGCACGAACCCCGCACCGCCGGACTGACCCTGGAGCTGGTCGCCGGGAACACCACCGTCGAGGAGGCGGTCGCCGCGGCCGCCGGGCACGACGGCTGAACCCGCCGGGCGCGAACGCGAGGAGGGCCCGGTTCGGCCGAACCGGGCCCTCCTCCACGACACCGCTACGGCGCCGTCACGGGCTCTCTCAGAGGTCGAGGCCGCTCAGGACCATGACCTTCTCGACGGTGTAGTCGTCCATCGCGTACTTGACGCCCTCGCGGCCGACACCGGAGTCCTTGACACCGCCGTACGGCATCTGGTCGGCACGGTAGGACGGCGCGTCACCGATGATCACACCGCCGACCTGCAGCTCCCGGTGGGCGCGGAAGGCGGTCTGGAGGTCGTGGGTGAACACGCCCGCCTGGAGGCCGAACGCGGAGTCGTTGACGGCCGCGAAGGCCTCGTCCACGCCGTCCACCTTGTGCAGCGACAGCACCGGGCCGAACACCTCGGCCTTGGCCAGGATGGCGTCCTCGGACAGCTCGGCCAGCACGGTCGGAGCGTAGGTCGCGCCCTCGCGGGTCCCGCCGGTGAGCACCTTGGCGCCCTTGGCGACCGCGTCCTCGACCCAGGACTCGACGCGCTTCGCGGCGTTCTCGTCGATCAGCGGGCCGACGTCGGTCGCGTCGTCGCTCGGGTCACCGGTGACCTGCGCCTTGACCTTGGCGACGACCTTCTCCACCAGCGCGTCGTACACCGACGCGTCGGCGATCACCCGCTGCACCGAGATGCAGGACTGGCCGCCCTGGTAGTTGGCGAACATCGCGATCCGGGTGGCCGCCCAGTCCAGGTCGGCCTCCGAGGACCAGTCGGCGAGGACCACGGCCGCGGCGTTGCCGCCGAGCTCCAGGGTGCAGTGCTTGCGCGGCACCGAGTCCATGATCTGGTAGCCGACCTTGTCCGAACCGGTGAACGAGATCACCGGCAGGCGCTCGTCCTGCACCAGGGCCGGCATCCGGTCGTTCGGCACGGTCAGGATCGACCAGGAACCGGCCGGCAGGTCGGTCTCGGCCAGGATCTCGCCCAGCACCATCGCCGACAGCGGCGTCGACGGAGCCGGCTTCAGGATGATCGGGGCGCCGACCGCGATCGCCGGGGCGACCTTGTGGGCAACCAGGTTCAGCGGGAAGTTGAACGGGGCGATCCCGAGCACCACACCGCGCGGGAAACGGCGCACCAGCGCGAAACGGCCCACGCCGCCCGGGTCGGTGTCCAGCCGCATGGTCTCGCCGTTGGTGCGGCGCGCCTCCTCGGCGGCCCAGCGGAAGACCGACACCGCACGGCCGATCTCACCGCGGGCCCACTTGATCGGCTTGCCGTTCTCGGCGCTGACCAGCTGGGCCAGCTCCTCGGTGCGCTCGGTCAGCCGCTTGGCCACGTGGTCCAGGGCGGCGGCACGCTGGTGCGCCGGGGTGGCGGCGAACACCGGCAGAGCGGCGACGGCGGCGTCCAGCGCCTCGTCGACCTGGGCCTCGGTCGGGATGCTCACCCTGCCGACCAGACGGCCGTCCCAGCTGTTGTGCACCTCGAAGTCGGCGTCACCGCTCGCCCGGCGGCCGGCGAGCCAGAAATCGTACGTGGTGGTCACCGTGGTACCGGCCCTCTCCTCGTCTGTCCTACGGCCCACGGACGTGGGACCCGGATTTGAGGGTAGGCGGGGCGGCGCACCGACCGGATTGGCCGACTAGGAGCGTTCGCACCCGGGGTCACTCCACCGCGTCCTACCGGGGTGGGGGGCCCCCGCCCCCCCCCCCCCCCCCCCCCCCCCCCCCCCCCACCCCCCCCCGCACCCCCCCCCCCCCCCCCCCCCCCCCCCCCCCCCGCGGGCCCCCCCCCCCCCCCCCCCCCCCGGCCACGCCCGGCGGGCGCCACCGCCCATACCACGCCGCGGCGGCGCGGTAGGGCAGCGAACCACCACCCCGCA
>NZ_JBIWFT010000053.1:0-56784 GCF_044763205.1 Kitasatospora sp. NPDC096204 | reverse complement strand
CGCTCGGCTGGGAAACCCCAGCCGAGCGTCTGGCTAAACTCATCGCGGCCTGATCAAACCGACCACGTGTTGCGACGACCGGTAGAAACCGCCCCCCCGGAGCGGGCCCTTCGCGTTTCCCCGGGGCGCCCCGAGGCGTTGTTCTGGGGGTGAGAATAACCTGTGGCGCGCGGGCGCGGCTGTCCCGTAGCGTCGCCGCCATGAGCAGCAGACTGCACGAAGTGGCACGGGTGAACGAGGGGATCGCCGAGCGGGGGAGCTACCGGACGACCGGGGGCGAACTCGTGCAGGTGGGGGAGGAGTTGGCGGCGGCGAAGGCCGGCACGGTGTCGTACGCGCCGGAGGGCCTGGCGGCGCTGCTGGCCGCGGGGGACGCCGGGCCCGGGCCGGCGGCCGGGCGGATCGAGGTGACGGCCGAGGGGAGCATCCAGGCCGCCCGCCGGCTGGTCGCGGCCGGGGCGGGGCCGGTCGGGGTGCTGAACTTCGCCTCCGCGCGCAACCCCGGCGGCGGCTACCTGCGCGGCGCCCGCGCCCAGGAGGAGGACCTGTGCCGCAGCGCGCTGCTGTACAGCTGCCTGGTGGAGGCGCCGGACTACTACGAGGCGCACCGGGCCTCCACCGACCTCCGGTACAGCCACCGGGTGATCGTCTCGCCGGCGGTGCCGGTGATCCGGGACGGGCACGGCGAGCTGCTGGCGCAGCCGTACCCGGTCACCTTCCTGACCTCGCCCGCGCCCAACGCCGGTCAGCTGGAACGGCGTTCGCCGGGTGCGGACGTCCGGGACGTGCTCGCCGAGCGGGCCGTGCGGGTGCTCGCGGCGGCCGCCCGGCACGAGGTGCGCACGCTGGTGCTCGGCGCCTGGGGCTGCGGGGTGTTCGGCAACGACCCGGCGCAGGTCGCCGAGGCCTTCGAGGGGGCGCTGGCCCGGTACGGGGCGGCCTTCGAGCGGGTGGTGTTCGCGGTCTGGGACCGCTCGCCGGTCTCCGCGAACCGGGCCGCCTTCGAGGCCCGGTTCGGCGCGGCGGTCCGGTAGCCGGCCACGCCCCGCGGGCGTCGCCGGCCACCCCCGGCCGGCGGCCCGCTTCCGGCGGCCCGCTTCCGGCGGCGGCCAGGCTGCTTCCGGCGGCCTACTTCCGGCGGGCCGAGAGCGCCGTCGCGGCCGTGGAGGCCGCCGCGACCACGCCGGTCACGGCGAAGACGGACGGCCAGGCGCCGATCCGCTTGGCCAGCGGGTGCGAGCCGCCGAAGGCGGCCACGTACAGGCCGGTCAGCGCCGCCGCGGTGCCCGTGCCCGAGCTGCGGCGCCACTGCGCGGCCGCTCCGGCGCCGGCCACCGCCAGCACCGCGCCGCCCAGTTCGCGCCGGCCGCTCCAGCGGGCGACGCCGTAACCGCCGACCAGACCGCTCGCCGCGGTCAGCGCGGCGGGCGCGGCCGCCGCGAGAACGTTCGGGACCTTCGCCATCGTCGACTCCACTCGTAGGGGCTGTGTCGGTTTCCGACCATAACCCGGTGGACCGTCGCGGCCGTCGGGGCCTCCTACCGGAACGCCTCGGCGGGCGTCTGCCCCGGCACCGTGGCGGCCAGCCGGCGGGCGGCCTCCGCCGGGTCGAGCACCCGCTCCAGCCGCAGGTCGCCCGGGACCTCCTGGATGAACCGCCCGGCCGACCAGCTCCGCTCGTACGGCAGCGGCTCCAGCACCAGGGTGCGCACGCCGTCCACCACCGGGACGTCGCTCGGCGTCCCCTCGTTCCAGATCCAGGAGCCGTCCGGCGCGACCAGGTTGAAGGCGCCGGTGGCGATCACCCGGCGGCCGTCCAGGAACGCCGTCCGGGCCAGCGCCACCACCTCCCGGTCCTGCGGGGCGCCGGGCAGGTGGCCGCCGCCGATCAGGACGTCGGCGAGCAGGGTGTGCAGCTGGAAGGTGTCGCTCAGGCCGCTCATCCGCAGCAGGTAGCCGGTGCCGGTGGGGCGGTCGAGGACCAGCAGCGGCTCGTCGTCCAGCATCAGCGCCAGGTGGACCAGGCCCTTGAAGTCGTGCTGCTCGCCCTGGTGGCGGTCGAACAGCTCCAGGAGCACCTCGGTCACGCCCGTGGCGCGGGCCTCGGCCCGGACCTCCGCGTGCGCGTACACCGCCCAGGCCGCCTGCTGCCACAGGTGCAGCGTCCACCAGGCGACCACGGCCAGGTGCGCGTGCCACTCGTCCAGGTGCGCCGGGTCGGCGATCCGCTCGTGCGCCTCGGCCGGATCGTCCTGCTCCGGGTCGGGCAGCGGGCCGCCGCCGGTGGAGACCCACCGCCGCACCAGCAGCTGGGCGCCGGTCAGCGCCCCGCGCAGGCCGGCCAGCACCGGGCCGGAGCAGGCGACCGGGTCGGCGCCGTGCTCGACGCAGGCGCCCACCACCATCGCCAGGTGGGCGCGGGGGAACGGCGGGGCGTCCGGCAGCAGCGCGGCCAGCCGGGGGCCGGCCGCCACCCGCTCCGCCGGGTCGGCCGCGCCGAACAGCCCGCCGACCTGCCCGAGGGCGGGCCCGAACCGCTCGTCGTCGCCGGCCGCGACCACGGCCTCCAGGGCGGCCACGGCTTCGGCGAAGGTGGGCTGTTGACGGTGCGACGGTATCTGCTCGGTGGACATTCGCCGCAGCATAGGGGGCGGAGCCGGTCCGGTGGAAACTCCTCCGCTTCCCCGGCCGTGCGGGGTCTGTCGGTGCCCGGTGGCAGACTGCGAGCGTGACGGACTCCGAGATCACCGACGGCAGCTACGTCGTCCGCAACGTCGGCAGCGGCCTGCTGCTGCAGGTCGCCGGCGCCTCCCGGCGCGGCGGCGCCCGGATCGTCCTCGGCGCGGACGACGGCAGCGACGCCCAGCTCTGGCGCCTCACCGCCGTCCACCCGGGCGGCGCGCTGTTCCACATCGAGAACGTCCACAGCGGCAAGCGCCTGGACGTCACCGGAGCGTCGACGCAGGACGGCGTCCGGATCCAGCAGTGGTGGACCAACGCCTTCGGCGCCCAGGAGTGGCTGCTGGAGGCCCACGTCGACGCCCCCGGCACCTACACGGTCAGCAGCTTCATCAGCGGCAAGCCCCTGACGGCGGGCGACGCCCCGGATGCCGACGTCCACCAGCACGAGGACGTCGACGCCCCGACCCAGTGGTGGCGCTTCGAGCGCCGGGCGGGCTGAGTCCCGGTCAGTCCGACAGGTGGGCGCGGACGGCGTCGAGTTCGGCGTCCGTCGTGCCGTGATGGCGGAGGTAGCCGGGGACGGTGCCGTGGTGGTCGTGGATCCAGGCCAGGGAGGAGGCCAGGAGTTCGGCGCCGACCGGGCGGGAGAGGCGCTCGGTGCCGGTCTCGTCGAAGTACGGGATGGGGCCCTTGTCGAGGCCGAGGCCGATGTTGGAGAGCAGGAAGTCGGCGGTGATCTCGGCTTCGGAGGCGCCCAGCAGGGACTGGAGGACGGCGATGGTGACCCCGGTGCGGTCCTTGCCGACGGCGCAGTGGACGACGGCGGCCAGCGTGTCCGGGGCGGCCAGGCGGCGCACGACGGCGGCGATCGAGGGGCCGGCCGTCTCGGCCATGAAGGGGTAGAGGGCGGCCTGGTCCTCGGGCCAGGGCCGGTCGCCGTTCCTGGGGTGCGGGGGCAGGGTCGGCAGGTTGAGGGCGCCGTGGTCGAGGCCGTGCCGCTGGTCCGGCCAGGCCTCCAGCTCGTACGCGCTGCGCAGGTCGAACACCGTCCGCAGGCCGAGGGCCTCCAGCCGCCGGGCGCCCTCCTCGGTGAGGGTGTGGAAGGAGCCGGAGCGGTAGAGCACGCCCCGGCGGAGAGCGCCTATCCCGCCCGCGTCACGGAAGTTGCGCACCCCGGGGATGTCGATGAAGGCGTCGGTCATGGCCACCACCGTACGGGCGGGGGCGTACCGGCGGAAGGAGACCGGAGCGGGCCGTCCGGTGGCGGGACGACGTCGGCCGAAACCGCTCCCGGCCGGGCGGAGCGGGCCGCTCAGCGCCCGCCCGAGACCTCCAGGAACGCCCCCGTGGTGTACGAGGCCGCCGGGGAGAGCAGGAAGAGGATCGCCTCGGCGACCTCCTCCGGCTGCCCGCCGCGGCGCATCGGCAGGTTCGGCGCGACCCGGTCGACCCGGCCGGGCTCGCCGCCGAGCGCGTGGATGCCGGTGTGGATCAGCCCCGGCCGCACCGCGTTGACCCGGATGCCCTCGGCGGCGACCTCCAGGGCCAGGCCGCGGGTCATCGAGTCCACCGCGCCCTTGGCGGCCGCGTAGTCGACGTACTCGTTCGGCGAGCCGATCCGGGAGGCGGCCGAGCCGACGTTGACGATGGCGCCGCCGCGCCCGCCGTGCCGGGTGGACATCCGGCGGACGGCCTGCGCCGCGCACAGGAACGGGCCGGTGATGTTGGCGGCCCAGATCCGGTTCAGCCGGTCCTCGTCGATCTCCTCCAGCCGGCACTGCTTCTCCAGCGTGCCGGCGTTGTTCACCAGCCCGGTGAGCGGGCCGAGTTCGTCGTCCACGGTGGTGAACAGCCGCTCCACCCCGGCGGTGCGGGAGACGTCGGCGCGGACCGCGAGGGCGGTGCCGCCCTCGGCCCGGATCGCGTCCACGACGGCGGCCGCCGAGGCCTCGTCCGTACGGTAGTTGACGCAGACCCGGTAGCCGCGGCGGGCGGCCAGCAGGGCGGTGGCGGCACCGATGCCGCGGCTCGCGCCGGTGATGATCAGGACCTCGTCGGTCGGGGTGGTCGGCATGGCCCGTACGCTACCCGGCGGCCGGGCCCAGGACACCCGCGGCCGGACCCCGGACGCCGGGGGCCCGCGCGGCCGCCTCCCGCAGGGCCGCGATCTTCGGGGCCCGGCTCTTCGGCGAGTCGAGGCTGAAGCCGCGGGCGTCGCCCAGGTCGTCCCGGACGAAGGCCTCGGTGCGGGCGGCCGCCTCCCGCAGGGCGTCGTCGAGCGGGACGAAGGGCAGCAGGACCAGCTCGGAGCGCTCGGCGTCGTACTCCCAGAGGCCGACGATCCGGCCGCGGTCGAGCACCACGTGGGTCTGCGGGTCCGCCTCGGTGCCGAAGGCGCGCCCGGCCCGGCCGGCGGGCAGCGGGCGGGCGGCGTCGGCGGGGTCGAGCAGCCGGGGCAGGTCGCGGTGCAGCAGGTGGATGCCGTCGATGCCGGCGAGCAGGGTGTAGTGCGGCTCGTCCGGCACCTCGAACCCGGCGAACTCCTCGGCGAGTCCGGGCGGCAGCAGGAGTTCCGAGCCGGGCCCGAGCGGTACCAGGCCGGCCTCGGCGACGGCCCGGCGGGCGGTGGCGGCGGTGAAGCCGGAGAACCAGCGGAAGTGCCGCAGGGTGGCCGGGCCGGCCCAGGAGAAGTAGCGGTGGGCGAGGTCGACGGCGTCCCCGGCGACCGGCTGGTCCCAGCCGACGTAGCCGTAACGCTGCTGGTCCAGACGGCCGTTGACGGGCACCCGGCGGATCCGGCCGCGGGACTGCATCAGCCCGAGGGCGAGCGGCAGGGTGCTGGTGAGGCCCCGCCTGCGCCCCGCCTCGCCGAGCGGCCGGACGGCGTCGCCGACCGCCTCCCGGATCGCCGCGGGGGCCAGCGGCCGCTCCTCGGACAGCACCCGCTCGACGGCCAGGCAGAGCTTCTCCACCTCGTCCCGGCCGATCCCCAGGTGCTTCTCCGCCGCCGCCAGTTCGCCCGCCGGCGCGGCCGCCCCCGCGGCCAGTCCGAGCGCGAAGTCGGCGGCCGGCAGCACGTACGTGCAGCCGCGCGCGGACGGCAGCTCGTGCACCTCCAGCCGGGCCACCGCCGCGTCCACCGCCGCGCGCCCGAGCCCGGCCCGGGCGAACAGGCCCAGGTACGGCGCCGCGCCGCCCACCGAGCGGGCCCAGCCGGTGGCGGCCAGCACCTCGGCGACACCGGCGCCGGTGTGCGGGCGGTCCAGCCACTGCCGGTGCGACCACCAGGCGCGCAGCTTGGCGGTTCCGGCGGCTTCCGGGGGTCCTTCGGTGAGCGGGTCGTGCTTCATGGGCCCCAGTATCGGCGGCCGGACCGGCCCCGGACGGGAATTCGTTTCCCCGGCGCGGCCCCCTCCGGCGAGGATGCCGGAACGAGGATGCGGTGCCCGCCCGTCCGTCCGAGAGGAGCCCGCCGATGCCCACTGCCCCCGCCGTCCCCGCCGTCCCCGGCGCGGTGCTGCTCTCCGGCATCGTCGGTTCCACCGCGTACGGCTTCGCCCACGCCGGTTCCGACATCGACCGGCTGGGCCTGTTCGCCACTCCCACGGAGGAGTTGCACGGCCTGGAGCGCCCCGCCGAGTCCCATGTCGGCACCGCGCCCGACCTCACCCTGCACGAGGCTGCCAAGTGGTGCCGGCTGGCGCTGAGCTGCAACCCGACCGCCTCCGAACTGGTCTGGCTGCCGGAGGAGCTGTACGAGGTCCGCACCCCGCTCGGTGACGAACTGGTCGGCCTGCGTGCGTCGTTCCTCAGTGCGCCGGCCGTACGGAAGGCCTATCTCGGCTACGCCGACCGGCAGTTCCGCAAACTGCTGACCCGCGACACCACCGACCCGGCCACCCGCCGGCGGGCCGCCAAGCACGCCCGGCACCTGGTCCGGCTGGTCGAGCAGGCCGTCCGCCTGCACGAGACCGGCCGCAACCTGATCCGGCTGCCCGACCCCGAACGCGTCCGCGAACTCGGCGAACGCATCGCCGACCGGCCCACCCTCGCCGAGGGCCTGCTCGCCGGGGCCGCCGACCGCCTCGCCCGCCCCGGCGTGCTGCCCGCCGCGCCCGACCCGCGTCCCGTCGAGTCCTGGCTCCGCCGGGTCCGCGCCGCCCACTACACCCCGACCCGGGAACCGTTCCACGACCCCGGCACGCCCGTGCAATCCACTGGCGGAGCCCTGGGCCCCACCGGGTAGGATCGCCGTGGTCCTCCTGTCCGGAACTCCGGCGCGCAAGGGCCGCGGGCCACTAGCTCAATTGGCAGAGCTGCGGACTTTTAATCCGTAGGTTCAGGGTTCGAGCCCCTGGTGGCCCACCACGTGCGAGGCCGGATCGGGCGATCTCCGATCCGGCCTCCGCCGTTCTCCGGCGCGGGCCTCTCCGACGGGGGCCCGTGCCCAACTCCCTTGCCCCACCGCGGCCTTGCGGATCCGTGTGCGCCGTGGGCCGCTCCGGTGCCGCCGCGGGCGGGACGGGGTCCGCGGCGGGTGCCGCCGCCACGACGCCCACGGGGCGTGCCGGTGGCCGGATTTCGGCGTAGGCCCGGCGCCGGTGGAGTGGCATGGGTCACGCCGGAATAGGGCATTTTCGGCCGTTCTGTACGGATGTTGCCTACCGGCCGGTGGGGTTGTTCGAGGGGCGAGCGTCGGTGATCGTGTCGGGCCTAAATATGATCGGAAGCCACGATCGTCGGTTAGTGGTGACGGTCGTATGTGCAACCTGGGAACGGTCCGGACCGTCTCTCTGTGTGCGGTGCGCCGGATCGTCAGGGGCGTCGCTTCCGTCGGTGAAAGGTACGCGCATGTCAGGTCGGAGGGGCGAGAGCCCGACTCGGGGTGGGGACGTGCCCAAGACCGAAGACGCCACGGGCTCCGTACCCGGACCGCGCGGCGGCCGGGCGGAAGCCCGCCGTGCCGCCCAGGGCAAGGGCGGCGGTTCGGCGGCCGCGGGCGGAGGCAGGGCCGCGGCGCGCAAGAGCGCCAAGCCCAAGAAGAACGTGAAGAAGATCGTCGCCTGGTCGACGGCCGGCGTGCTGGTGGTCATAGCCGGTGTCGGTGGCGCGATCTACTTCAAGCTGAACGCCAACATCAAGTCCTTCGACGCCGACGCGATAGCCCGCAACCGCCCGCCGGAGGCACAGGCCGACGCGGACGGCAACAAGCCGGTCAACGTGCTGCTGATCGGCTCCGACAGCCGCGGCAAGAACAACTCCGACCTCGGCGGCGGCGAGGACGGCGGTGCCCGCTCCGACACCACGATCCTGCTGCACGTCTACGCCGACCACAAGCACGCCGTGGGCATCTCGATCCCGCGCAACGCCAAGGTCGAGCTGCCCTCCTGCAAGCTGCCCAACGGCAAGTGGACCAAGGGCGGCAACGTCGACCTGTTCAACGCCGCGTTCTCGATGGGCGGCAGTGACGACGGCAACCCGGCCTGCACCCAGAACACGGTGGAGAAGCTCACCGGCATCCGGGTCGACCACACGATGGTGGTCGACTTCAACGGATTCGCCGCGATGACCTCGGCCGTCAACGGCGTGGACATATGCCTGCCGCAGCCGATCTACGAGGGGGACATCAACCCCAAGCTGCCCAAGAAGGGCGCGCTCGTCCTGCCGCAGGGCAAGCAGACGGTGGACGGGCAGAAGGCGCTCGACTACGTCCGGCTGCGGCACGGCATCGGCGACGGCTCGGACATCGGCCGGATGAAGCGCCAGCAGGCGTTCCTGAGCTCGCTCGCCGCCAAGATCAAGAAGGAGGGGATGAACCCCACCACCCTCCTGCCGCTGGCCGACGCCGCCACCAAGTCGCTGGTCGTCGACCCGGGGCTGGACTCGGCCGACAAGCTGCTCTCCTTCGGCCTGTCGTTGAAGAACATCGACATGCACGACCTCAAGTTCGTGACGGCGCCCTGGCGCTACCGCACCCAGGACAAGGACCTCGACCTGGTCCAGCCGGACGCCAACAAGCTCTGGGAGACCCTCAAGGCCGACCAGACCATCGACGGGCAGAACGCCACCGGCCAGCAGCCGGACGCCGCCCCGACCGGCGGCGCCGGCGCGGCCCCGCAGCAGCCCGCGCCGGCCACCACCCCGGCCGCTCCGGCCACGGACGCCGGCAACTCGGCGATCCGGGTGGCGGTCTACAACGGCACGCTCTTCAACGGCCTGGCCGGCAAGGCGACCGAGCAGCTGAAGGGCGCCAAGTTCACCGCCAGCACCGCCGGCCAGGCGGCGAGCACCAGGTACAAGACCACCACGATCGAGTACGGCTCCGGGCAGAAGGCCAACGCCGAGAAGGTCGCCGAGCTGTTCCCGGGCGCCAACCTGGAGCCCAGCAGCGCACGGGGCATCTCGGTGATCGTCGGCCAGGACTTCGCGGCCGCCGCGGGGATGGCGTCCGGCGCGCCCGCCGGCGGTGCGGCACCGTCCGCGGCCCCCGGCGTCCCGGCGCCCCCGCAGCCGCTGCCGACAACCATCACCAACGAGGCCCGTTCCGCGGACGACGACATCTGCGCGAACACCAGTTTCGGCAGCGGCGGCTGACCGGGCCGACCTGATCACCGGAGCACGGGGCGACCCGCAGGCCGGCGCCCTCCGGGGCGCGCGGGCCCGGGGGTCGTGCCATGGTGGGCCCCAGGGCGGGGACCCAGCGGTCACCGCGAAAGGCGGACCCCCATGCCCGAGATCGCCCTCCAGCTCGACATCGCCGCGCCCCGGGACGTGGTGCTCGCCGCGCTCACCACGCACGACGGGCTGACCGCCTGGTGGACCACCGGGGTGGACCGGGACGGCGACGTCCTGCTGTTCGACTTCCCAGACGTCCCCGAGCCGTTCCGGCTGCGGGTGGAGCGCGCCGACCGGGACCGGGTGGTGTGGACCAACGCCGGCTCCTTCCCGCCGCACTGGGCCGGCACCTGGATCAGCTGGGAGCTGGCCGACCAGCCCGCCGCCCCCGAGCAGCCCGCCGTGCCCGAAGGGCAGGCCGCGCCCGAGCGCACCCGGCTGCTGTTCCGGCACGGCGGCTGGCAGCCGGGCAGCGAGGACGGCGTCCCGGCCGTGGCCGGCACCTGGGCCGAACTGCTGGTCCGGCTCAAGGACTACGCGCAGAGCGGCAAGGTACAGCCCTACTTCGTCACCGCGCACCGCCACGACGCCCCGTGAACACCCCGCGGACGCCCCGTGACGGTTCGGCCGCCGGTCGCCCGCCAGGGCGCCGTCCGGTGGCGGGATCGCGGCGGCGGGCCGAAGGTGGCGGTGTACCGCCGTCCTCCCGGCCGGGGCCGCACCCCCACCCGGCCCGGCCGGAACGGCGGCCCGACCGTCCTGACAGCCCAGACGGCCGGACGGCTCAGGCCGCCCCGACCGCCCCGACCACCACAGCCGGCCACCACCGCCTCCGGGAGGCCCAGCAATGCCCGTAGTCACCGATCCGTACACGCCCGGCACCCCGTGCTGGGTCGACCTGATGGCGAGCGACCAGCAGGCCGCGCTCGACTTCTACCGCGACCTGTTCGGCTGGCAGGGCGAGGTCGGCCCGGCCGAGTTCGGCGGCTACGCCGTGTGCACGCTCAACGGCCGGCCGGTCGCCGGGATCATGGCGCAGACGGCGCCCGAGGGGCAGCCGGTGCCGCCCGTCGCCTGGACCACCTACCTCGCCTCGGACGACGCCGACGCGGCCAGGGCGTCCATCGCCGGGGCCGGCGGCACGGTCCTGTACGACCCGATGGACGTCGGCACGATCGGCCGGATGCTGGTCGCCGCCGACCCGACCGGCGCGGTGTTCGGGGTCTGGCAGGCGATGGACTTCATCGGCGCGGGCGTGGTCAACGAGCCCGGCGCGCTGGTCTGGAACGAGCTCAACACCGCCGACACCGGCGCGGCCGGCCGCTTCTACCAACCGGCCCTCGGGCTGCGTCCGGCCACCATCCAGGGCATGGACGGCTACTTCTCGCTCAACGTCGGCGACCGCACGGTGGGCGGCATGCAGGGGATCCCCGACTACCTGGCGCCCGGCACGCCCTCGCACTGGATGACCTACTTCTCGGTGGACAACGCCGACTCCACGGTGGACGCCCTGGTCAAGGCCGGCGGCTCGGTGATCCAGCCGGCCTTCGACATGCAGTCCGGGCGGATGGCGGTGGTCCAGGACCCGCAGGGCGCGGCCTTCGCGGTCATCGAGTCGCCCGAGGCCCAGATGCCGGACTCCCCGTAACGCCGCCGTGGCCCGTTCCGCCCCGGCCGGCCGACCGACCCGGGACCGCCGACCGACGGGCCCCCGGCCGGAAGCCGCCCTTCCCGCGACGCGCCGCCGGGAAATGGGCGGCTTCCCCCGCGTTCCCGGGTAAGACTGCACCCATGCTGGGGCTACCGGACGACATCCGTGCTTTCCTCTTCGACCTCGACGGGGTGCTCACCCAGACCGCGAAGGTGCACGCCGCGGCCTGGAAGGACACCTTCGACGCCTTCCTGCGCGCCGAAGCCGCCCGCACCGGCGGGCAGTTCGTCCCCTTCGACGCCGTCACCGACTACGACACCTACGTGGACGGCCGCCCACGCCTGGACGGCACCCGCGCGTTCCTGCGCAGCCGGGGGATCGAACTGCCCGAGGGCACCCCGGAGGACCCGCCCAACTCCCGTACCGTGCAAGGGATCAGCCGGGCCAAGAACGACACCGTGCTGCGGCTGATCAGGGAGCGGGGCGTCCGGCCGTACCAGGGCTCGGTCGACTACGTGCACCGGCTGCGCGCGGCCGGGCTGCCCAGCGCCGTGGTCTCCTCCAGCGCCAACTGCCGCGACGTGCTGCGGGCGGCCGGCATCGAGGAGCTGTTCGAGGTGGTCGTCGACGGCAACGTCGCCAAGGCCGAGGGCCTGCCCGGCAAGCCCGCCCCCGACACCTACCTCTACGCCGCCCGCGCCCTCGGCGTCGAACCCGCCCACGCCGCGGTCTTCGAGGACGCGCTCGCCGGGGTCGCCTCCGGCCGGGCCGGCGGCTTCGGCGCGGTGGTCGGGGTGGACCGCACGGGCCAGGCCGCCGAACTGCGCCGGGACGGCGCCACCGTGGTCGTCCAGGACCTCTCCGAACTCCTGGGGGGCACGTCGTGAGCCCTGAGGCCAACTTCACGATCGACCCCTGGCAGATCACCGAACAGGGCCTGGACCTGGCCTCGATGGCCCGCGCCGAGTCTGTCTTCGCGCTCTCCAACGGGCACATCGGCCTGCGCGCCAACCTGGACGAGGGCGAGCCGCACGGCCTGCCCGGCACCTACCTCAACGGCGTCTTCGAACTGCGCCCGCTGCCGTACGGCGAGGGCGGCTACGGCTACCCGGAGTCCAGCCAGAGCGTCATCAACGTGACCAACGGCAAGATCATCCGGCTGCTGGTGGATGACGAGCCCTTCGACCTGCGCTACGGCGAACTGGTCAGCCACAAGCGCTGGTTGGACTTCCGGGAGGGCCTGCTGCACCGCGAGGCCGAGTGGACCTCCCCGGCCGGGCGGACGATCAGGGTGCGCTCCTCCCGGCTGGTCTCGCTGACCCAGCGGGCCATCGCCGCCGTCGAGTACAGCGTCGAGGCGGTGGACGGCCCGGTGCGGATCGTGCTCCAGTCCGAGCTGGTCGCCAACGAGCAGCTGCCCGGCGGCCCCGAGGGGGATCCGCGGGCCGCCGCAGTGCTGGAGGCGCCGCTGCAACCCGAGGCGCACCACGCCAGCGCCACCAAGGCCGTCCTGGTGCACCGCACCCGCTACAGCGGCATCCGGGTCGCGGCCGGGATGGACCACGTCATCGAGGGCCCGGAGAAGTCCGACACCGTCGCCGAGGCCGAGGCCGACCACTGCCGGATCAGCGTCACCACCGTGCTCGAGCCCGGACAGCGGCTTCGGCTGACCAAGTTCGTCTCCTACGGCTGGTCCGGCACCCGCTCGCTGCCCGCCCTCAGGGACCAGGTGGAGGCCGCGCTGACCGCCGCCCGGTACACCGGCTGGGACGGTCTGGTCGCCGAACAGGCCGAGTTCCTCAAGGAGTTCTGGGAGACCAGCGACATCGAGATCGAGGGCGACGTCGAACTCCAGCAGGCCGTCCGGTTCGCCGTCTTCCACGTCCTGCAGGCCGGCGCCCGCAGCGAGGAGCGGGCCATCCCGGCCAAGGGGCTGACCGGCCCCGGCTACGACGGGCACAGCTTCTGGGACACCGAGACCTTCGTCCTGCCCGTGCTCACCTACTGCCTGCCCACCGCCGTCAACCAGGCCCTGCGCTGGCGGCACACCACCCTGCCGCTGGCCCGTGAGCGGGCGATCCAACTCGGCCTGTCCGGCGCGGTGTTCCCGTGGCGGACGATCCGCGGCGAGGAGTGCTCCGGGTACTGGCCGGCCGGCACCGCGGCCTTCCACATCGGCGCCGACATCGCCGCCGCCGTCGCCCGCTACGTCCGGGCCACCGGGGACGCGGAGTTCGAGCGCGAGTACGGGCTCGAACTGCTCGTCGAGACCGCCCGGATGTGGCGCTCGCTCGGCCACCACGACGTGGCCGGGAGGTTCCGCATCGAGGGCGTCACCGGCCCCGACGAGTACAGCGCCGTCGCGGACAACAACGTCTTCACCAACCTGATGGCGCAGACCAACCTGCGGGCCGCCGCCGAGGCCGCCGTCCGCCACCCGCACGAGGCGGCCCTGCTCGGCGTGGACACCGAGGAGACCGCCGCCTGGCGGGACGCGGCCGCCGCGATGTACATCCCGTACGACGAGGACCTCGGCGTCCACCCGCAGGCCGACGGCTTCACCCACCACCAGGTCTGGGACTTCGAGCACACCCCGCCGGAGAACTACCCGCTGCTGCTGCACTACCCGTACTTCGACCTGTACCGCAAGCAGGTGGTCAAGCAGGCCGACCTGGTGCTCGCCATGCAGGTCCGCGGCGACGCCTTCACCGACGAGCAGAAGGCCCGCAACTTCGCCTACTACGAGCGGCTGACCGTCCGGGACTCCTCGCTCTCCGCCTGCACCCAGGCGGTCATCGCCGCCGAGGTCGGCCAGCTCGACCTCGCCTACGACTACACCGCCGAAGCCGCCCTGATGGACCTGCACGACCTCGGCGGCAACACCCGCGACGGCCTGCACATGGCCTCGCTCGCCGGGGCCTGCATCGCCCTGGTGGCCGGCTTCGGCGGACTGCGCGACCACAGCGAGACGCTCTCGTTCCGGCCCCGGCTGCCCTCCGGGCTGATGCGGCTGAGCTTCTCGCTGCTGGTGCGCGGCCACCTGCTCGGCATCGAGATCACCCACGAACGGACGACGTACACGCTGCGCCGTGGCGAGGTCCTCCACCTGCGGCACGACGGCGAGGCGGTGCAGGTCAAGACCGGCGCCCCGACCACCGTGCCGACCACCGTCCCGCCCGCCCAGGAGCGGGTCGCCCAGCCCCCGGGCCGGGAACCCGCCCGCCGCCAGCCCCAGGCCGGCCTCGCGGCCGGCAAGCTCGGCCAGCAGGACCACCTGGCGGCCGAGTAGCCGCACCCGGTCACTCCTTCGGCCCGCCCCGGCTGCGCCCCCGACCTCCCCGGCGGAGGGTGCAGGTGTCCCGTGGCGACCGAAGGAGCGCAGCCGTGCCCAGCGTGGCCGAACAGATGGTGGAGGTGCTCCGGCAGGCCGGGGTGGAGCGGGTCTACGGGGTCGTCGGCGACAGCCTCAACCCCGTCGTGGACGCGATCCGCCGGGCCGACGGCATCGCCTGGGTGCACGTGCGCAACGAGGAGGCCGGCGCCTTCGCAGCCGCCGCCGAGGCCGAGCTCTCCGGCCGGCTCGCGGTCTGCGCCGGCTCCTGCGGCCCCGGCAACACCCACCTCATCCAGGGCCTCTACGACGCCCAGCGCAGCGGCCTGCCCGTGCTGGCGCTCGCCTCGCACATCCCGTCCGGGCAGATCGGCACCGGCTTCTTCCAGGAGACCCACCCCGAGCGGGTGTTCACCGACTGCAGCACCTGGTGCGAGATGCTCTCCACCCCCGCCCAGCTGCCCCGCCTGCTGCGGGTCGCCATCCAGCACGCGCTCGGCTCGCACGGGGTCTCGGTGCTCTCCTTCCCCGGGGACGTCGCCGCGCTCCCCGCCGCCGCGCCCACCGGCACCAGCCACTTCCTCACCGAGCAGGCCGTCGCCGCGCCGCCCTGGTCCCAGGTGCAGGAACTGGCCCGGCTGCTCAACGCGGCCCGCAAGGTGGTCCTGTTCTGCGGCGCCGGGGTGCGCGGCGCGCACACCGAGGTGACGGCGGCCGCGCAGGCCCTGAACGCGCCGATCGGCCACTCCCTGCGCGGCAAGGAGTGGATCCAGTTCGACAACCCGTACGACGTCGGCATGAGCGGCCTGCTCGGCTACGGGGCCTGCCACGAGGCGCTGCACTCCGCCGACCTGGTGGTGCTGCTCGGCACCGACTTCCCGTACGACTCCTTCCTGCCGCAGGCGCACACCGTCCAGGTCGACCACGACGCCACCCGGCTCGGCCGCCGCACCGCCCTCGACCTGGCCGTCCACGGCGACGTGGCCGCCACCCTGCGGGCGGTGCTGCCGCTGCTGGACGCCAAGTCCGACCGCGCCTTCCTGGACGGGATGCTGCGCAAGCACGTCCGGGCGCTGGAGGGCGTGATCGGCGCGTACACCCGGGACATCGAGAAGCACCTGCCGATCCACCCCGAGTACGTCGCCTCGGTGCTCGACGAGGTGGCCGCCGAGGACGCCGTGTTCACCGTGGACACCGGCATGAACAACGTCTGGGCCGCCCGCTACCTCCAGCCCAACGGCCGCCGCCGGGTGATCGGCTCCTTCCTGCACGGCTCGATGGCCAACGCCCTCCCGCACGCGATCGGCGCCCAGCTCGCCTGCCCCGGGCGGCAGGTGGTCGCGATGGCGGGCGACGGCGGGATCGGCATGCTGCTCGGCGAGCTGCTCACGGTGGCCAAGCACCGGCTGCCGGTGAAGACGGTGGTCTTCAACAACGGGGCGCTCGGCATGATCAAGCTGGAGATGCTGGTCTCCGGCTACCCGGAGTCCGAGATCGACAACGGGGACGTGGACTACGCCGGGATCGCCCGGGCGATGGGCATCCAGGCCAAGCGGGTCACCGAGCCGGCCCGGGTCCGGGAGGTGCTGGTGGAGGCGCTGGAACGGCCCGGCCCCGCCCTGGTGGACGTGGTCACCGACCCCAACGCGCTGTCCATCCCGCCGCACATCACCGCCGCCCAGTTGAAGGGCTTCGCGCTGGCGGCGAGCAGGACGGTGCTCTCGGGCGGCGTCGGGCGCATGATCGACCTGGCGCGGAGCAACCTGCGGAACATCCCGCGGCCGTGAGCGCGGGTCCGCCGGGGGATCCGGGGAGGTTTGCCTCTGGGGCAAATTTCTTGCCCGTGCGGCACGGCAGGTGTCCACTGGACACATGACCAGCAGCTCCACCGGTGCCGCCGCCACGGGCGAACAGCTCGACGACCAGGAGGTCGCCGGCCTCGCCGCCCGCCTTCGTGAGCACCGGCTCAGCAGCCGCCTCACCCTGGAGGTGGCCGCCGGGAGGGTCGGACTCTCCCCAGCCTATCTGTCCCGGCTGGAGACCGGCCGTCGGCAGCCCTCGCTGCCCGTCCTCCTCGGCCTCGCCCGCGCGTACGGGACCTCGGTCTCCGGTCTGCTCGGCGAGACGCTGGCGGAGCCCGACCCGATCGTCCGCGGCGGCGCCATCGAGCCCGGCCGGGCCGGAGGCTGGGGCTACCGCCGGGCCGGCGCCCCCGGTCGCGCCATGCAGGCCCTGCGGGTGCACGTCCCGCCGGGCGTGCAGGACGCGGTGGTCCGGGTCCACCCGGGCGAGGAGTGGCTGTACGTCCTCAAGGGCGCGCTCAGGGTCACCCTCGGGGACCGCGTCCACCACCTCGCGGTGGGCGACTCGGCCCACTACGACTCGCTGACCCCGCACTGCATCGCCGCGGAGTCGGACAGCGGCGTCGAACTGCTCTTCGTCCACACCCTGCTGCAGAGCCCCGGCGGCGAACTCTGCCTCGGCGGCGGCCCCGCCGCCCTGCACTGACCCGCCGTCAGAACATCCCGGAGGAGATCACCATGGCCGATCCCACCACCAGCGTCGCCCCCGACACCGCCGCCGGCCCGAAGACCATGGACGCCGGCAAGTGGGCCAACAAGCGGATCTACCTCCGCCTGCTGATCTACACCGCCGGTGGCCACCTCTTCGCCGGCTTCATCATCCTCCTGTTCGAACTCGGCAGCCGCAACAAGTAGTTCCGCCCCCGACGTCCGCCCGCCCCCACCCCCGAGGGAGGCGGGCGGACCGCCGTTCCCGGACCGCCGTCCCCGGACTGCCGCGCCCCGCGCGGGTCCGCCGAGGGTCCGACCCCGCCGGCGTTCCCCTACGCCCCGCGCAGCAGCTCGCAGAGGGTCCGGATCGCCGCCGGGAAGGCGTGCTCCGGCGGGGTGCCGTAGCCGATGACCAGGGCGGGCGGGGCTTCGGTGGGGGACGGGGTGGCGCGGTGCCAGGTGAGGCCGTTGAGGGAGAGGCCGGCCTGCCGGGCGCGGGCGAGGAGTTCGGGTTCGGGAGTGGAGCCGGGCGGCAGCTGGAGGACGGCGTGCAGGCCGGCCGCGATCCCGGTGATCCGGACGTGCGGGGCGTGTTCGGCGAGCGCGGCGACCAGATGGTCGCGCCGGCGCCGGTAGTGCAGCCGGCAGCGCCGCACGTGGCGGTCGTACGTGCCGGAGGTGATCAGCTCCGCCAGCGTCAGCTGGTCCAGCACCGGGGACATCGTGTCGGCCAGCGCCTTCAGCCGGGCGACCGGTTCGACCAGCGCGTCCGGCAGGGCCAGCCAGGCGATGCGCAGGCCGGGCGCGAGGCTCTTGGCGGTCGTCCCGGCGTACACCACCCGCTCCGGGTCCAGTGCCTGCATCGCGCCGAGCGGCTGCCGGTCGTAGCGGAACTCGCCGTCGTAGTCGTCCTCGACGACGTACCGGTCCTGCTCCCGCGCCCACCGCACCGCCTCCGCCCGCCGGTCGGCGGACAGCGCCGCGCCGGTGGGGTACTGGTGGGCGGGGGTGAGCAGGACGGCGCCGGCCCGGGCGTCGAGCCGGTCGACCAGGGCGCCGTCCCGGTCCAGCGGCACCGGGGCGGTGGCGAGCCCGGCGGCCCGGACGACCACGTGCTGCGGCGGCAGCCCGTACTCCTCGACGGCCAGCGTGCGGGCGCCGCGCTCCCGCAGGGCCGCGCAGAGCAGGGCGAGGCCCTGGGTGACGCCGGTGCAGACGAGCAGGTGGTCGGGGTCGGTGCGCACGCCGCGCACACGGGCCAGGTAGTGGGTGAGTGCCTGCCGCAGTTCGATCCGGCCGAGCGGGCTGCCGTAGTCGAGGGCCTCGTGCGGTGCGGTGGCGAGGGCGCGGCGGGCGGCGGCGAGCCAGGCGGTGCGGGGGAAGAGCGAGAGGTCGGGCCGCCCGGACATCAGGTCGTAGCGGGCGGTGGGCCGTTGCTGTGCCGACCGGGCGGCGGGCCGTCGGCCCGGGGCCGGTTCGGGCACCGCCTGCCGGGCGACGGTGGTGCCGGACCCCTGCCGGGAGCTGAGCCAGCCCTCCGCGGTGAGTTGGCCGTACGCCTCGACGACGGTGTTGCGGGCGATGCCGAGGTCCTCGCCGAGCGCCCGGGAGGACGGCAGCCGGGTGCCGGGGGCGAGCCGTCCGTCCTGGACGGCCTCGCGCAGCGCGTCCTCCAGGGCGGCCCGCAGTCCGGTACCGGCGGCCCGCCGTTCGGTGAGGTCCAGGTGCAGGTCGCCGCCGAAGGTGGTCCAGGAGGTGGTCCGGGAGGTGCTCACGGCCCCATTCTCGCCCGGCTGTCCGCAGGCCTCGGCACCGTGGAGTCCGGGGCCGGCGACGGGCAGCGGGGCCGGCCGCCGGCCGGCGGGGTCACCCGAAGGGCCGGGGCGGTCGTCACACTTCCTCCACGGGGTGTTTCCCGGTGCGTCCGGGGCCGCTGTCGTACCCGCGCGCTACCGTGCCGCCCATGGCGAACTATGTGCTGGTGGCGGGGGCCTGGCTCGGGGCCTGGGCGTGGGACGAGGTCGTGGCGGAGCTGCGCGCGGCCGGGCACGGGGCGTACCCGCTGACGCTGTCCGGGCTCGCCGAGAGGCGCGGCACGCCCGCCGGGCAGCAGGCGCACGTGGCGGACGTCGTCGCCGAGGTGGAGCGGCTGGACCTGCGCGACGTGGTGCTGGTCGGGCACAGCTACTCGGGCATCCCGGTGGGCCAGGCCGCCGAACGGATCGGAGACCGGCTGGCCGGGCTGGTCCTGGTGGACGCCAACGTGCCGGTGGCGGGGGAGTCCTTCGCGGACCAGATGCCGGAGCCGGCCGCGCTGCGGGCGGACCTCGCCGCGCACGGGGGCTGGTGGCCGCCGCTGCCGCCGGCCGAGTTCGCCGGGCAGGGGCTGACGGTCGGGCAGATCAACCGGATGGCCGCCGGGGCGACCCCGCACCCGGGCCCGTCGCTGACCGAACCCGCCGTCCTGGCGGGCCCGTTGAGCGCGCTCCCGGCGGCGTACGTGAAGTGCCTGCTGGACTGGCCGGAGCCGCCGCCGGTGGCCGCCGAGCTGATCGAGGCGGGCCACTGGCGGCTGGTGGAGCTGGACACCGGGCACTGGCCGATGTTCTCCCGGCCGGCCGAACTCGCGCGGGTCCTGGCCGGGGCCGGGAGCCGGGCTCAGAGCGACAGGTAGACCGCGCTGCCGACGCCCGCCACGAAGCAGTAGAGCGCGAACGGCGTCAGGCTGCGGGTCTCGAAGTACCTGGTGAGGAACCGCACCGAGACGTAGCCGGCCGCGAAGGCGGCGACGCTGCCCGCGAGGACCGGGCCGAGCACGCCGGAGTTCTCCGGCCTGAACAGCTCGGGCACCTTCAGCACCGAGGCGGCCAGGATGACCGGGGTGGCGAGCAGGAAGGAGAACCGGGCGGCGTCCTCGTGGTGCAGTCCGCGCAGGATGCCGGCGCTCATGGTGACGCCGGAACGGCTGATGCCAGGGAACAGCGCGAGGATCTGCGCGGCGCCGATCCAGGCGCCCTGCCCGTAGCCCAGCCCGGTCAGCCGGTGGTCGGAGGCGATCGCCGGGTCCACGCCCGGCTCGTCGGCGGGCGCCGCGTGCCCGGCCCGGCGGCGGCCGGTGCCGCCGCGCTTGAGCCGCTCGGCGCCGAGCAGCACGAGCCCGTTGAGGGCGAGGAAGACCGCGGCCGGGACGGGCTTGCCGAGCGCGTTGCGCAGCGCCTTCTCCAGCACGAGGCCGGCCACGCCGACCGGGATGGTGGAGAGGACGAGCAGCCAGGCGAGCTTCTCGTTGCGGGTCTCCACCCGGCGGTGCCGGATCGAGCCGACCAGCCCCTCGAAGACCCGCACCCAGTCCTTGCGGAAGTAGACCACCAGCGCCAGCGCGGTGGCCAGGTGCAGGGCGACCAGGGCGGCGAGGTACGAGGAGCCCTCGGCGGTCATGTCGAGGTCGTGCTGGATCCTCCCGCCGACCAGGGCGGGCAGCAGGATGCTGTGGCCGAGGCTGGAGACCGGGAAGAGTTCCGTCACGCCCTGGAGCAGGCCGACGCCTATCGCTTCCGGGTAGGTCAGGGTCGACATCGCGCACCTTCGCTCGGGGGGTCGGTGGCCGGCCGGATCCGGGGCCCTCGCGAAGCTACTACGCGCATGTAGACGTTCGCCAACCCCGCCGTCGGAAGTTCACCGACCGTACGGCTACGGGACACCATGGCCGAGGTGCCCGAGCAACACCGCCGCCACGGTGGCCAGGACGGTGGCGGACGGGACGGCCCGGTGCGCCGCGTCGCCGAGCAGCACGACGGCGGTGACCGCGGCCGGGGTGCCCGCCAGCGGCAGGGCGACGGTGAGTACGGCGAGCAGGCGGCGGGGGCGGTGCGGGCGGTCCGGACGGGTCACGGCGGGGCTCCTTCGGGCTCGACCCGCGCCACGATGCCGCCTACCGCGACGTCAGGTTCAAGTCCTTTTCTCCGCGGACGCCCGCCGGCGGTCCGCCATCAGCCGCCGTCAGCCCGTCGCCGTCAGCCTGCCGTCACCCGCCGCCAGCCCGGCCCGTCCGCGGCCACCGGCGCGGCCGCGAAGTCGTAGCGCAGCAGGTCCGGTCCGAGCGCGAGCAGCGAGATCGACGAGGAGCCCCAGATCCGCCCGTCGCCGAAGTCCCGCCGCTGGATCAGCGCGGCGTCCGCGTCCGGCGCCAGCCCGTCCCCGGCGACCACCGGCAGCCAGCCGCCCCAGGCCGTCGCGGCCGGCCCCTCGGCGGTCGGCTCCGGCCGGGGCTCGGCGGTGAGGCGGGCGCGGAAGTGGGCGGCCCGCGCGGCCATCAGGGCGCGGATCCGCGCGGAGGTGGTCCGGCCGGCGGCCACGCCCTCCAGCCCGTCGTTGAGCACCACGCTCAGGCCGGTCGGCAGTTCGCGCTCGTCCATCCGTCCGCCGTCCCAGCTGAACACCCGGGCGCCGTCGGCCCGGACCAGGACGAGGTGGAACGGGTCGTACGGGGTGAGGTCGAGGTGTCCGATCCCGTTCTCCCGGACGGCGGTGAGCGGCAGCCGGCCGCGGGTGCGCCGGGCGTCGGCGGGGGCGAGCGGGCCGAAGCCGTTCAGCAGGCAGGCGGCGGTGCGCCGGTCGGGGTCGACGGCCAGCCAGGTGCCGCCGGCCGCGAGGTCCAGGCCGCCGAGCAGTTCGGGCCGGTCCGGCCAGTGGTGGTCCGGCGGCAGCCAGGCCCGGCCCAGGTACTCGTCCCGGACGGACAGCAGCAGCACCGGGACGGCCGCTTCCGGCTCGATGCTGACGAACGCCGTGCACACGACCGCGCCCCCTGACCTCGTCCTGTCGGCGATCTCCTGCCAGCGATCCTCGCACGGCCGTTCGTACGCCGGAAGTGGCCCAAGGAACGGACGGCCGATCGCACCAGGACGGTGGGCCGCCGCGCTCCTAGGCTGGCGGCCATGACGACGAACGAGACGACGGACGAGACGACGCGTACGAACCAGAGCCCGGTGCCCGCCCCCGAGCAGCGGCTGGAGATGTTCAAGCTGGCCCCCGACTACTACCAGGCGATGATCGCCGTGGAGCGGGCCTCCCGGCAGGGCCTCGACCCGCTGCTCGCCCACCTGGTCAAGGTGCACGCCTCGATGATCAACGGCTGCGCCTTCTGCATCGACATGCACTCCACCGAGGCGGAGAAGGCCGGCGAGCTGGACCACCGTCTGCTCTCCCTCCCGGCCTGGCGCGAGACCCCGTGGTTCACCGCCCGCGAGCGCGCCGCCCTGGCCCTCACCGAGTCGATCACCCTGGTGGCCCAGACCCACGTGCCGGACGACGTCTACGCGCAGGCCGCCGCGCAGTTCGACGAGACCGAGCTGGCCCAGCTGATCGCGCTGATCGCCACGATCAACGTCTGGAACCGGCTCAGCATCGCCACCCGCATGAGCCCGGCCGCGAAGTGAGCGCCGCCGATCGGAGCGTCCGGCGGGAGAAGGCCGGGCTGCTGCGCGAACTGCACCGCCCGGGCGAGCCGCTGGTGCTGGCGAACGCCTGGGACGTGCCGAGCGCCCGGCTGGTGGCCGGTGCCGGGGCGCGCGCGGTGGCGACGGCCAGCGCGAGCGTGTCCTGGTCGCTGGGCAGCGCGGACGGCGGCGGCGCGGACCGCGAGCAGGTGCTGGCCCGGACGGCCCAGGTCGTCCGGGCGGTCGACCTGCCGGTCACCGCGGACCTGGAGGGCGGCTACGCGGACACCGCCGCCGGGGTCGGCGAGACGGTCGCCGGGCTGCTCGCCACCGGCGCGGTCGGGGTGAACCTGGAGGACGAGGGCCGCCCGTTGGAGGAGGCCGCCGAACGGATCGCGGCCGCCCGGGCCGCGGCGGACGCGGCCGGTGTGCCGCTCTTCGTCAACGCGCGCACCGACGTGTTCCTGCACGGGATCGGCGCCCCGGAGGGCCGGCTGGACGAGGCGGTCCGCCGGTTGCGGGCGTACGTCGCGGCGGGCGCGGACGGGGTGTTCGCCCCCGGGGTGTCCGACCCGGAGACTATCGCCGCCCTGGTCGAGGCCGTCCCGGCGCCGCTGAACGTGCTGGCCGGCCCCGGCGCCCCGGCGGTCGCCGAGCTGGCGAAGCTCGGGGTGGCCAGGATCAGTCTGGGCCCCGGCCTCGCCGAGGTGGCGTACGCGGCGGTCCGCCGGGCCGCCGAGGAGGTGTACCGGAGCGGCACGTTCACCGTGCTCGCCGAGGGACTGAGCTACCCGGAGCTCAACCGGCTGTCCGCGGGCTGAGCGCCGACCCGCCGGCGCCGACCGCCGCCTGCCGTGCGGCCGCGGGGGCTCGGTGCCGTGGCCCGACGGCCGTGGGCGGCCGACCGTTCGGGGGTCGGTCGGCCGCCCACGGGTCGGGCACCCGGGCGGCCGGTCAGTTCAGGACGTGCCCGCTGAGCCCCGGGTGTTCCATCTGGTTGTCCCCGATCGCCTCGATCTCGTTGGCGGCCTTTCCGACCACCGGGAGCCTGCCGGCGGTCTTCAGGGCGAGGTCGGCCGGGGAGAGGGTGAGCCCGTCGGTGAGCCCGCCGGTGACGTCCGGCGCGGCGGCGGTCTGGGTCGTGGCGGAGGCCGCCGGGACGGCGAGGGCGAGGCCCGCCATGGTGAGGGCGGCCAGGGTGGCGAGTTTCTTCATGCCCTGCCGAACGACCCGGACCGCCCTCAGGTAACCGGTCGGCTCAGACCGTCACCCACAGGGTGCGCACGCTGTTGCTGACGAACGAGGCGATCGGCTCGTCGGTCCTGCCCTCCGCCGGGGCCAGCCCCGGGAAGCGGGCGAACAGGTGCCGCAGCGCCGTCTCGGCCTCCAGCCGGGCGAGCCCGGAGCCGAGGCAGAAGTGCGGGCCGTGGCCGAGCGACAGGTGCCTGGCGGGCTGCCGGGTGAGGTCGAAGCGGTCCGCGTCCGGGTGGTGCCCGGAGTCCCGCCCGGCCGCCGCGTAGGAGGCCAGCAGCGCCTCGCCGCGCCGGATCACCACGTCGCCGACCTCGATGTCCTCGATCGCGTAGCGCAGCGGGAACTGCCCGACCGGGGAGTCGTAGCGCAGCGTCTCCTCGACCACCGCCGACCACGGCTGCTCCCCGTCCAGGACGAGCCGCAGCTGGTCCGGGTGCGCGAGCAGGGCACGGACGGCGTTGGTGATCAGGTTGAGCGTGGTCTCGTGCCCGGCGACCAGCATCAGCAGCAGGGTGCCGACCAGCTCGGCCTCGCTGAGCCGGTCGCCCTCCTCCCGGACGGCGATCAGGTCGGAGGTCAGGTCGTCGCCGGGCTCGGCCCGCTTGGCCGCCACGACCTTGGCCAGCAGCGCGTTCAGGCCCCGCTGCGCGGCGACGGCCGCCGCCGGGGTGGCCGAGCTGGAGACCATGGTGTCGGACAGCTCGTGCAGGTCGTCCTGCTGCTCCAGCGCGAGGCCGAGCAGCTCGCCGATCACCTGCATCGGCAGCGGGTAGGCGAAGTGCCGCCGCAGGTCGAACTCGCCCTCCAGCTTCGCGACCTCGTCCAGCAGCGCGACCGTCCGGGCCTCGACGGCGGGGGCCAGGTCGGCTATCCGGCGCGGGGTGAAGGCCTGGGAGACCAGTCCGCGCAGCCGTCGGTGGTCCTCGCCGTCGGCGGTGACCATGCCGGGGACGGTGACGAAGTTGAGGAGCGGCCAGCCCTCCGGCAGCCGTCCCTCCCGGAAGGTGTTCCAGAGCCGGGCGTCCTTGCCGACCCGGGGGTCGGCCAGCAGCGACTGGAGGGTGTCGTGGTGGGTTATCGCCCAGACCACCACCCCGCCAGGGAGCTCCACCAGGACCGCGGGGCCGGCCGCGCGGAGCCGGGCGTTCTCGCCGTGGTGGTCGCGGCCGAAGGGGTCGAGTCTGACGGGCTCGGCGCGGGTTCCGTCGTCGGTGGTGTCCATGCGGGCCTCTCGGGGGCTGGCGGACGGGGTGGGGTGAAGGCGCTGTAGAGCACCGGAAGGGCGTTCAGGGCCCGCGCCCACGGGGACGGGCGCCAGGTCAGGTCGCCGGCCGGTACGGCCAGTTGGAGGTCGGGGAGGCGGTGCAGCAGGGTCTCGACGGCGGTCTCGACGATGATCCGGGCCGGCTGCTGGGCCGGGCAGACGTGCTTGCCCGCGCCCCAGGCGAGGTGGGCCCGGTTGCCGCCCAGCGAACCCTGCGCGGCGGCCGAGGCGCCCTGCGCGGCCGGGTCGGCGTTGGCCGCGGCCAGGCCGAGCACGAGCAGGTCGCCGGCGCTGATGTACTGGCCGCCGAGGACGGTGTCGCCGGTGGCCCAGCGGCCGGGGAAGTTCTGCGTCGGCGGGTCGCGCCAGAGCACCTCCTCCAGCGCGTCGGAGACGGTCAGCCGCCCGCCGGTGAGGGTGGCCCGGAAGCGCCGGTCGGTGAGCAGCAGCCGCAGCGTGTTGCCGGTCCAGCCGATGGTGGTCTCGTTCCCGGCGACCATCATCACCACCAGGTGGTGCACCGCCTCCTCGTCGGTCAGCGCGGCCGGGTGGGCCAGCAGCCAGGAGGTGAGGTCGGCGCTGGGCTCGGCCCGGCGGCGGCGCACCAGGTCGACCAGGATCGCGTGGAACTCCTCGTTGGCGCGCACCGATTCGGCGCCGCTGTCGGAGATGTCGTTGATCAGCCGGATCAGGTGCGGACCGGCGTCGGTGGGCAGGCCGAGCAGCTGGGTGAAGACCAGCAGCGGCAGCCGGTTCGCGTACTGGGTGACCAGGTCGGCGGTGCCGTCCGGGCCCCAGCTGTCGATCAGCCCGTTGGCGGCGGCCTCGGTGGTGCCGCGCAGCTGCCGGTGGTCGATCTGGGCGAGGGTGTCGGCGACGGCGGTGCGCAGCCGCTGGTGCTCGGCGCCGTCCAGGTTGAGCACGGTGGGGCGCCAGGAGGTCATCGGCTGGAGCCGGGAGTCGGCGGCCAGCCGGCCCTCGGCGGGCACCCGCCAGCGCCGCGAGTCCTTGGAGAACAGGGCCTCGTTGCGGGTGAGTTCGAGCAGCTCGGGGTAACCGAGGACGAGCCAGGCCTCGACCCCGGGCTCCAGCTCGATCGGCGCGACCGGCCCGTAGCGCTCGCGCAGCCGGGCGTACAGGCCGTGCGGGTCCTCGGCGAGGGCCGGGCCGTACAGCGGGGTCAGCGGCACGCCCACGGGCAGGCCGCCCGGCAGGCCGCCGCCGTGGGCGACGGGGCATCCTCCGGCGGTGCCGGGGGTCACGGGGTGTTCGGGAGCGGTCATCGCTGGAGCTCCAGGATCGAGCTGCGGTGCAGGTGGTCGACGAAGTCGATCAGCAGGTCGTAGGACTGCCGGCGGTCGCGCGCGTCGCAGTGCAGGATCGGCACCTCCGGCAGCAGGTCCAGCGCGGAGCGCAGCTCCTCCTCCGGGTAACTCGGTGTGTTCGGGAAGGTGTTGACCGCGACCGCGAACGGGATGCGCTGCTCCTCCAGCCGGCCGAGCACGTCGAAGCTCTCGTCCGGGCGGCGCAGGTCGACCATGGCGATGGCGCCGAGCGCGCCGCGCGACAGGTCGTCCCAGAGCGGCCAGAACCGCTGCTGCCCGGGCGTGCCGAACAGGTACAGCGCGAGCCGGGAGTTGAGCGTGATCCGGCCGAAGTCCAGCGCCACCGTGGTGGTGGTCTTGCCGGGGCGCCCGGTGAGGTCGTCCACGCCGGCGCTGGCGGCGGTCATGGTCTCCTCGGTGCGCAGCGGGGTGATCTCGCTCAGCGAACCGACCAGGGTGGTCTTGCCGACCCCGAACGGACCGGTGACCAGGATCTTGACCGCGCCCTGCACCGAGGAGGGCAGGTACCGCGGCCCGTCGGCGGACCCGGCGGCCCCGGGGACGGCTTCAGCGGAGTTGGCGGAGGCCAACGAGCACCTCTTCCAGGAGGGTTGCGGGCAGGCGTTCGGCCTGCGGGACGGGAGGGAGCACCTGCACGGCACCGAGGTCCCACAGGTCCCCGACCAGCACCTTGACGACGCCGAGCGGCAGCCCCAGGTGGGCCGCCACCTCGGCGATGGACAGCAGGCTGTGGCAGAGGTCGAGGATGCGCCGGTGTTCGCGGTTCAGCAGCTCGTGCTCGGGCAGGTCCGGTGGTTCGGGTGACGCGCTGACCAGGCTCTCCACGGCCAGCTCGGCCCGGGTGGGGCGGCTGCGGCCGCCGGTGATGACGTACGGCCGGACCGGCCCGCTCACCGGTGGCCCCCCGCCGCGTGGTCGACGCGCGGCGGGCTGGTGAGGTGGGTGCCGATCCGTTCGACCAGGACCTGCATCTGGTAGGCGACCAGGCCGGCGTCGACCGCCTCGCTGGTCACCACGGCCAGGTGCGCGCCGGCACCGGCGGCGACGACGAAGAGGTAGCCGCCGCCGTACTCGATGATGATCTGCCGGGTGGCGCTGCCCGGTCCGCCGAAGCCCGTCGCGACGCCGCGGGCCAGCGACTGCAGTCCGGAGCAGGCGGCGGCGAGCCGTTCGGCGTCGTCGCGCCCGATGCCCTCGCTGCGGCCGATCTCCAGGCCGTCGTTGGAGACGACGACGGCGTGCTGGACCTGCGGGACGGCGATGATGTCGGCGAGCAGCCAGCCGAGATCAGGGGTGGTGGTCATGGAACTCTCCGGAGCGCTGGGGAAGTCGGGGGGAAACGGGCAGGGAGGGGTCGAACTGGGCCTGGGCCCGGGCGGCGGACCGGCCGCTGGCGGTTCCGGCCTGGAACATCGCCATGAACGCCTGCGCGTCCCGGGCCGAGCGGTAGGGCGGCGCGGGCGGCGGAGGGGGAGCGGCGTGCTGGGCCGGGCGGCTGTTGCGGTCGCGTCGGTGGCTCCGGCGGGGCAGCGGGGGAGGGGTGCCGTCGGCGGCGTGCCGGCCGGGCGGTGGGGTCTCCACCAGGGGGTGGCCGGCGGGAGAGGCCGGCGGGGGGCCGGGGTTGAACGCGCGGTCGTCCGGCCCGAGGCCGGGGACGGTGGGCGGCAGCGGCTCGGTGAGCAGCGCGTTCGGGAGCAGCAGGACGACGCGCACGCCGCCGTACGGCGAGGGTGCCGAGCTGAGCGTGACTCGGAAGCCGTACTGCTCGGCGAGCCGGCCGACCGCGGCGAGGCCCAGTTGGGGCACCTCGCCGAGCCGGGAGACCTCCAGGGTGCTGCCGCCGGCCAGTGCGGCGGCGGCCTTGGCGACGGCCTGTTCCGGCATGCCGACGCCGCCGTCGTCGATCTCGATGACGGCGCCGTTGTGCACCGGCATCAGGGTGACGAACACCTGGGTGCTGGGCGGGGAGTAGCGGGTGGCGTTGTCCAGCAGCTCGGCGATCGCGTGGATCAGCGCCTCGGCGGCGGCGCCGACCACCGCGGTCTCGATCCGGCTGCGCACCACCACGCGCTGGAACGGCAGGATGCGCGACTGGGCGCCGCGGACGACGTCCTCCAGGGAGACCGGTTCCGGCCAGTGCCGGCCGGCCCGCGCGCCGCACAGCACGGCCAGGGTCTGGGCCAGCCGGGCCTGTTGGGCGGCCGCGTGGTCGGCCTTGAGCAGGCCCTCCAGCAGTGCCGGGTCGTCGTGGGTGCGCTCCATCTCGTCCAGCAGTGCCTGCTGGTCGTGGGCCATCACCAGGATCCGGCGGGCGACGCTGAGGAAGGCCCGCTGGGTGGAGGCGGTGTGCTCATGCTCCTGCTGGACGGCGGCGAGGTCGGCGCCGCGGCGGGAGAGTTCGGTGGCCAGCTGTTCCTGGACGGCGGTGAGTTCGCCGTGCAGCCGGTCGGCGCGGCCGCGTTGGGTGACGGACACGGCGCGGTACCGCGCGGCGGCCACGAGGGCGAGGACGGCGAGCACGCCGGTTGCCGTTACGGACCACTGAGTCATCGTCACGCGGCGAATTCTAGGGTGATGATCCTACGAAGGTGTGAACGGATCTCGCCAAGTGACCGGATCTCGTCAATATCGAGTCAATTCGGCGGCAATCGGCACTCGTTCGACCCCGACCCCACCGCCTGACGAGCGGCCCGACCTGCCTGACCGGCACCGGCGGACGGCGTCGGAATCGAGCCGGGTGGCCGGATCGCGTTCCACGGTGTGTGGGGTCTGTGCGCACGGTGTTCGGAAGGGGAGCGGCCGGGTGCGGGAACACCGGCGCCGGTCCGCTCCGGTGCCGTTCCGCTCCGGCGCCGTTCCGCTACGCGGGCCAGGCGCGCAGCCCGGTGGTGAGGGTGGCGATGAGGCGGTCGTGGGTGGTGGTGAGGTCCTCGGCGAGCTGGAAGGCGCCGGCGGTGGTGAGCGAGGCGAAGCCGTGGGCGAGGGAGCGGACGGTGCGGGCGGCGTGGATCGCCTCGGAGCCGTCGAGGCCGTACTCCCGCAGGACGGCGACGATCACGCCGACGAGCCGGGCGGCCGCGCGGGCCAGGTCGTCGTCGGGCTGCGGGGCCTGGGGGAGGGCGTTGTAGCGGTGCGGGTGCTCGGTGGCGTACGCGTGGTAGGCGCGCAGCACGGCGGCGACGGCGTCGTCCCCGCTGCGTCCGACGGCCGCCTCGGCCAGCCGGTCGGCCAGCTCCCCGGTGACCCGGACGGCGATCAGCCGCCGCAGTTCGGCGAGGCCGCCGCTGACGTGCTTGTACAGCGAGGGGGTGGCGACCCCGGCCCGGGCGGCGACGGAGGCCAGGGTGAGGGCCTCGGCGCCCTGCTCGTCGATGAGGGCGAGGGCGTGGTCGACGACCTGGTCGGGGGTCAGTCCTACGCGGGGCATGGGCTCGGGCTCTCCGTACGGGTCGAAGTCGGGTGACGTCGGGCGCTGTCGGGCGGGTGCCGGTGACGTCGGTGGGTCGGGCGGGGTCGGGCGGGGTCGGGCGGGGCCGGGCGGGGCCGGACGGGGCCGGACGGGGCCGGGTGGGGCCGGGGGCGCCGCTCAGCCGAGCTCGGCGAGGAACGGCAGCAGGGCGTCCGCGGTGGCCGCCGGGTTGTCGGCCATCGGGTAGTGCCCGGACCCCTCGATCATCGCCTTCCGCGCGCCGAGCGCGGCGGCCTGCCGGTCGGCGACGAGCTCCGGCTTCGGGAAGTCGGGGTCCTTGCCGCCCATGACCACCAGTGCCGGGCACCGCACCGCGGCCGTCCAGCCGACCGGCGCCGAGTCGCCGTGGACGTAGCCGCGGGTGGCGGTCTTCCGTCCCGGGGTGCGCAGCGCGGCGACCAGCCCGCCCACGTACGCGTCGAAGTCGGCGGGCTTGGCGCCGGGGAAGGCCATCCGGCGCAGGTAGAAGCCCCAGGAGGCCGGCCAGTGGACGAGGGCGGTGCCCATGAGGGCCATGACGCCGCGCATCAGGGCGTTCGGCGGCGGGCTCTCGACGAAGGCGTCGATCAGGACGATCCCGGCGACCCGCTCGGGCGCGTCCCCGGCGGCCTTCACGACCGTCGCCCCGGTGTAGGAGTTGCCGGCGAGGACGGCGCGCTCGATGCCGAGGTGGTCCAGCAGGGCGAGGACGTCGCCGGCGATGGCGGCCGGGCCGTAGTCGTCCCAGCCGATCGAGGATTCGCCGAAGCCCCGCAGGTCCATGGTGACGACCCGGTGGCCGGCGGCGACCAGCAGCGGGCGCAGGTGCCGGTACGCGGCCCGGCTGTCGAGCATGCCCGGGAGCAGGACGACGGGGGTGCCGTTGCCCTGCCGGGTGTCGTCGAAGGCGATCCGGCCGCCGGGGACGGTCAGGTACTGGGTGCTCGGGGTGATGGTGCCGTTCACGGGGTCCTCCTCGGGCCGCCGGTGCGGGGCATCGGCGGTACTGCCGATAGCCATAAAGCTAAGGCTAATAGCCTTAGCCGTCAAGCGGTCTGCGGGCCGGGGGAAGGGGGTGCGGTCGGGCGGGTGCGGTCGGGCGGGTGTGGTCAGGCCCCTTCCACCTTGAACGGGTCGTGCTCGCTGAGCAGCTTCTCCAGCCGGGCCTGGTCCACCCGGGTGACCATCTCGTTGGACTCCTGCCGGTCCCGGACCACTTTCGCCAGCGTGAACGCGGAGGTGACGGTGTAGAGGAGCCCGATCCCCAGGAAGGCCCTGGTCCACCCGCCGACCGGCAGGTAGGCGATCCCGGCGGCGAGGGCGATGCCCGACAGGGCGAAGGAGAGGACGGCCTGGATGTGGTACGCGGCCGTGGTGCGGGTCTGCATCGGTGCGCTCATGGCGTCAGGATGCGGCCGTCCGGCCGGGCCGCACATGAGTAGGGGTACTCAGATGGGGCCGTGCGTGAGGGGCCGTTCGTTGACGTCCGTTCACCTGCCATCGGGCGGCCCGAAACGGATGGCTTGGAATCAGAGCCTCCTAGGATTAACGTTTGATAACGCAGCGCGGTCGTCAACGCCGTACCCAGACGGCACCGTGCGCCGTCGCCTAATCCCGCAGACCCGCCTCCGGGCAGGTCAGGGAGCCGGGGAACCACGTTCCTTGGGGTGAATCGGCGGGGCTCCGGCCCGGCCGTAGGAGACCTTCCTGCTCCGAACCCGTCAGCTAACCCGGTAGGCGCGAAGGAAGGAAAGGAGCGCGCCTCCGTGGCGTCGACGCACACCCCGGCACACCCGGCCGGCCCCGCAGCCGGTACCCAGCTCCTCGACCACCCCGGCACGGACGGCCCCGAGGCCTTCGGCCCGGAGGCATTCGCCGCGGAGGCCGACACCAACCGCCACCGGATGCCGCGTCAGACCCGCGGGGCCTCCCCGCTGCTCGGCGTCACCGCCGTCGCCGCCACGCTGGGCGCCACCGGCTTCGCCTCGGCGACCCCGGCCGCCGCCCCCGCCGTCGAGGTCCCGGACGAGACCCCGGTCGCCCTCGCCGCCGACCCCGGCCTCGCGCTCGCCGCCCGCATCCAGCACCAGGCCGACAGCCAGCGCACCGCCGCCGAGGAGACCGCCCGGGTGCAGGCCGCCCAGGAGGCGGAGGCCAAGGCCGCCGCCAAGGAGGCCGAGGCCAAGCGCGCCGCCGAGGAGGCCGAGCGGGCCAAGGCCGCCGCCCTCACCCTCCCGGTGAACGACTACCGGCTCTCCGCCCACTACGGCCAGAGCGCCCGCTACTGGGCCAACCTGCACACCGGCCTGGACTTCGCCGCCGACACCGGCACCCCCGTCTACGCGCTCGGCCAGGGCACCATCACCTCGGCCGGCTGGGCCGGCTCGTACGGCTACCGGATCGTCGAGACCCTGCCCGACGGCACCGAGATCTGGTACTGCCACCTCTCCTCGATCACCAAGGGCTCCGGCAAGGTCGCCTCCGGCCAGCAGATCGGCAAGGTCGGCGCGACCGGCAACGTCACCGGCCCCCACCTGCACATGGAGGTCCGCCCCGGCGGCGGCGCCCCGGTCGACCCGGAGCCCTGGCTCCAGCAGCGCGGCCTCAACCCCTGACGCACGCGCACCGACGCACCCGCGGGAGGCCCCCGGGCCGGGGGCCTCCCGCGCCGCGTCTCACTCCTCGACGGGCAGCTGCGCCAGGTACGCGTCGATCTCCTCCGGGCCCGGCTCCGGCGCCAGCTCCGGGAACTCCGTCACCAGCAGCCGCGGCAGCCCCGGCACCGTCCAGGCGCCGAACAGGTCGAGCGCCGCGTCCACCGCCGCCTCCTCGAACCTCCCGAAGTCCCCGGCCAGCTCGTCCGGCATCGGCCGGCCCAGCGCGGTCAGCCGCGCCAGGTTGCGGTAGCTGCGCCGCATCAGGCCCTGCTCCAGCAGCCGACGCGCGCCGTCCGTGGCCATGCCCACCGACAGCACCCGGGCCGGGCCCCAGCCCCGCTCGTCCGGCTCGTCCAGCCAGCCGGCCGACGCCAGCGCCTCGAACGCCGCCAGCCGCTCCTCCTCGGCGAACTCCCCGAAGCCGGCCAGCCACTCCCGCACCGCCTCCGGGTCCGTGACGTCCGCCCCGTGCGCGTGCAGCAGCAGCGCGTACAGCCGGGGCCAGGTCACCAGGTCGGCGCGGCGCAGCAGCCCGGTCGCGACCTCTCCCTGCCACTCGGCCTCCTCGTGCAGCCGCTCCTGGCGCTTGGCGTTCAGCCGGCGGGCCGCCCGCTGGTGGTCGACCAGCAGCCGGACGGCGTCGCCGTAGGCGAGCGGGTCCTCCTCGGGCGCGGGTTGGACGTACAGGTGGAGCCGCTCGTGGAGCAGGTGCTCCACCGCGTCGGAGGTCAGTTCGGGCCAGCCGTCGTGCATCCTGCCCTCGCCCAGCTCCAGCAGCGCCAGCACCGCGCGCAGCGGCCCCTCGGCCACCGGCGCGCGGCCCTGCTCGGCCGCCCAGGCGAGCAGGTCGGCGGCCTTGGTGCGCGGGGCGAGCCGCAGGTCTTCGTCGTTCATAGTCCGAACGGTAGCCGCCGGGCGGGGATAGGGTCGGCAGCCATGGTCCCCGTACGACTCACCGGCCCGCGACTGGCCGTCCGCGAGTACCACCACACCGAGGGCGACGTGGACGCGCTGCACGCGCTGCTCGGCGACCCGGAGGTCACCCGGTACCTGCCCTTCGGGCCGAGCGACCGGGAGGACTGCGCCGACCAGGTCGAGCTCTACCTGGAGGAGGCGATGGCCGAGGAGCGGGACACCTACCGGCTCGCCGTCACCAGGCTCGCCGACGCCGAGGAGCCGGACGACGCGACGCCGATCGGGCAGGCCTCGCTCACCCTCGAAGGGCACCGTGCCGCCTGGCTCGGGTGCGTGCTGGCCCGCGGGTGCTGGGGCCGCGGCTACGCGGGCGAGACCGTCGGCCTGCTCTGCGACCTCGCCTTCGGCCCGCTGGACCTGCACCGGCTGGCCGCCCGGGTCGCCGTGGCCAACACGGCCTCCGTCAAGGTGCTCACCGGGCTGGGCTTCCGGCTGGAGGGGCGGCTGCGGCACGACGTGTTCGAGGACGGCGTCTGGTCCGACTCGTACCTCTACTCGCTGCTCGCCGACGAGTGGCCGGGCCCGGCCGTCCGGGCGGAGGGGGGTTAACCCCACCCCGGATCCGCCAGGCCTCCGGATCCCCGCCGGCCGGCCCGTCCGCCAGACTGGACCTCGTCAGCGGGACGAACGACCGACAGTACGAGGGGCCGGGGGCCGGGAGCATGAGCAGCAGCCGCAGCATGGAGGACCGGGGTCGGGATGTCCCGGGCGGTTACGGTGACGACCCGCGCCCTGTCCGGGCCCGCCGGACGCAGCGGCGGCCGGCCCTGTGGCGGGCGCCGTTCTCGGCCTACTACTACCGCGAGGTCGGCTTCGCGCTCAGCGGCCTGCCGGTGGCGATCGCCGGGTTCGCCGCGTCGATCATCCTGTTCTGCCTCGGCCTCGGCACCTTCGTCACCGTCATCGGCCTGCCCGTGCTGGGCGCCCTGACCGGCCTCGCCCGCGGCTTCGGCCGGCTGGAGCGGGCCCGGGTGCGCGGCATGCTGGCCCTGGACGTCCCCGGCCCGGAGCCGGTGCGCCAGGTCCGCCCGGGCGGCTGGGGCGCCGTCACCGCTCGGCTGGCGGACGGGGCCGGCTGGAAGGCGGTGCTGTACCAGGTGGTGATGTTCCCCTGGGCGGTGTTCAGCTTCGCGGTGACGCTGGTGTTCCTGGTGCTCGGCTGGGTCCTGACGCTCTACCCGCTGTACCACTGGGTCTTCCCGACCTACACCCCCTGGAACGGGTACCGGGTGTTCGACTTCACCGACGACGAGGGCATCCGGCACGTGTACGACGTCCAGGCGCCGTGGCAGATCGCCGGACTCGCGGTCCTCGGGCTGGTGCTGGTCTTCCTCACCACCCAGCTGGTCCGCGGCCTGACCAACGTCAACCGGGCCGCCGCCCAGGGCCTGCTCGGCCGCTGACCGCCCAGGCCCCGCCCGGCTCCCCACCCAGGCCCCGCCCGCACCCGGGACGCTTCCGGATGCGGCCGGGGCCGCCGCGTGTTCGGATGGCCGGGTGGCCGCCGCCGGCATTCCCCCCGCGCCCCCGGACGTCCTGGTCACCTCCCGCCCACTGGACGAGTACTGCGCCCTGTTCGGCCTCACCCGGGCTCGGCTCGCCGCCCTGCCGGGGCCGCTGCTGGACTGCCCCGGCGGTGCGGCCGGACTGGCCGCCGAGGCGCGCGAGCTGGGCTGCCGGGTGATCGCCGTCGACCCGGCGTACGCATTGCCGCTGCCGGTGGTCGCGGACCGCGCCCTGGCCGCCCGGGCGGCGATGGCCGCCGCGATGGCCGCCCGCCCGCACCTCTACCCCTCGCCCCGCCCGTACCGGTCCGAGCGCTACCTGCGCAGCTGGGACCGCGCCCGCCGGCTGTTCGCCGCCGACTCGGCCGCCCACCCGCAGCGGTACGTGGCCGCCGAGCTGCCCCGGCTGCCCTTCGCGGACGGCTCGTTCGCGCTCACCCTGAGCGGACACCTGCTCTTCGCCTATCCCGAACTCTTCGGCCCGGCACGCCAGGTGGCCGCACTGGTGGAGCTGGTCCGTGTCACCGCCGCGGACGGCGAGGTCCGGGTCCAGCCGCTGAACGACGGGTACGGCCGCCGCTGCGGCCACCTCGACCGGCTGCGGTACGCGCTCGGCGAGCGCCGGATAGCCAGCGAGGTCCGCCGACTGCCCGGCCCGGTGGACGGCCGCACCTGCCGGGTCCTGGTGCTGCGGGCCGCCGACCGGCGCCGCCGGGCCGCGCTCCGAGTGAGCATGTAATGGTCAGTGTCGGGGTGCGCTCCTATACTCGCCGGCATGAACGAGACCATGATCCGGCGCGCCGACGAGACCGACGCCGACCTGCTCACCGACCTGGTCCAGGCGTCCTCCGCCTACCACGGCGAGTACGCCCCGATGATCGACGGCTACCGGGTGACGCCCGAGTACATCGCCCGCCACGAGGTGTTCCTCGCCGCCGACTCGGCCACCGGCCGACTGCTCGGCTTCTACGCCCTGATCCGCGAACCGGCCGAACTCGACCTGATGTTCGTCGCCGACGAGGCCCAGGGGCGCGGCACCGGCCGCGAGTTGATCGCGCACATGCTGGAGCTGGCCCGCAGCACCGGCATCGCCGAGGTACGGGTCGTCTCCAACCCGCCCGCCGAGCAGTTCTATCTGCGCGTCGGCGCCGAGCGCGTCGGCACCTTCCCGGCCCGGGGGCGGATCACCTGGGACCGGCCCGAGCTGCGCTTCGCCGTCGGCTCCTAGGAGGTCGCCTCGGCGGACGGCCCGCCAGGCTGGGCCGGCACCGTCGGTACGCCCTGCGCGGCCGGCGCCGCCGGCTGCTGCTCCGGCAGGACGGCCGCCGCCGGGAGCCGGGAGAGGATCTTCTCCGCCAGCCAGCTGCGGTCCGACCCGTACGGAATGCCCCGCGGGTCGACCAGCTGCCGCGCCACCGCGTCCCGCAGCCGCTGCGCCCCGGCGGCGGGCAGCCGGGACAGCAGCCCCCGGGCGGCCAGCAGCGCGTGGTACTGCTCGAAGTCGGAGTGCGGGCGCTCGATCGCGTCCAGCACGCTCGACAGGTCCGCCAGCGCCGGATCGCCCTGCATCAGCGCGAGCGCCTGGATCCGCCGGCCCTCGGAGCCGTCCGCGAAGAGGGCCCGCACCTGCTCGGCGGTCAGCGCCGAGCGCCGCGCGGTCGAGCGGACCTCCGCCACCACGCCCTCCGGCCCGGTCGGCGCGCCGGAGGAGGGCGGCAGCTGCCCGGCCAGCGCGGCCGGGCGCTCCGCGGTGCCGCCCAGCAGCCCGAGCTGCTGCATCGCGCGGACCCGCAGGTCGTCCGCGCCCACCTTGTCGCCGTGCCGGTCGCGGTCCTGCCCGGCGAGGAAGAGGTCCAGCGCCTGGTCGGTCTCGGTCAGCGCCTGCGGCAGCGCCAGCCGGGTCACCAGCCAGCCGGCCAGGAAGCCGAAGACCAGGAAGTACAGCACCAGCGCCGCCGCGAACGGCACCGCCGCCTCGCCCCCGCCGAGCACGGGCGCCAGCGCCGTACCGAGGTCGTGCAGCCGCTCGCCGAGCGAGCCGAGCTGGGTCAGCCCGACGCCCAGCAGCACCTTGGTCAGCCAGTCCGAGACCTGCTCCAGATTGGTGTTCGGCGCGTACGAGCCCGGCGGTTCGTCGGAGCCGGCGCCGCCGCGCACCCGGGGCACCCCGAACAGGAAGCCCAGCCCGCCGCCCAGCACCACCGAGGCGCCGACCACCACCAGCCCGCCGCCGAGCGCCTGCCAGAGATGCTCCCGGCCGAGCGCGAACAGCAGCAGTCCGACCAGCCCCGTCCCGGCCAGTGCCCCGGCGGCGCCCCACCGCGCCGTCCGCAGCACGCTCGCCCCGCCGCCCAGCCGTCGCGCCTTCGCCATCGCCTACCCCCTGTGTCCGCGCCGCTCCGCCCCGGAATCCGGGCCGACTCTAGCGCCGCGGCGCCGCAGTCGCGGCCACGCCCCGGGTGGCCCTGGCAACGCCCCGGCCACGCCCCGGGCCGACCCCGGACACGCCGCGGGGAGCCTCCGGAACCGATGCCGGAAGCTCCCCGGGAACGCAGACGGCCCGCGGGCTGCTCCTCCGCGCCGGCCCGTGCACTGGCCAGGCGCCGAGGCACCGGGGATGTACCGGTGAGCCCGCGGGCCGGGTGACTGCTTGGATTTCGCCTGCCGGAGGCCGAGGGCCTCACCCTGCGCAGGCAGGGGCGGCTCTAGCGAGCAGCCACCTCACGCATCCTGATGTAACTCAACTCAGGATCACCTCCCTTCAGTGTGCTGCCAGCGTAGGCAGCACACCGGTCGGAGGGCAACGGATTTGTTTCGCGGTGCCCGCGTCCGTCGCTCAGGCGGTCTTGAGCTGGTCCTTGAACTTGGTGAAGTCGATCGTGTTGTCGGGCGACGGGACCTGGATGGTCAGCGGCTTGTCGAAGTCGGAGAAGTCCATCTTGCCGTTGCCGTCCTCGCCGCCGGAGTGCTCGACCCGCACCGGGTAGGGCTTGCCCTCGGTGGCGATCTGCATGGTCGAGACCCCGCCCTTGGCGTCGGTGGACTTCAGGCTGAAGGTCTTCACGCCGTTGACCTCGCCGGCGGAGCCCTTCTCGGCCTTCTCGTTGGCGGCGCTCTTGTCCTCGGTGATCTTCTTGCTGAACTCGGCCAGGTTGCAGATGCTGGTGAGGGAGCCCATCGTCGGGTCGTTCTCGAAGCCGGTCAGGTAGCGGCCCTTGAACAGCTCGGCGGCCTTGGCGCCGTTCGGGCCGCCCATGTTGGTCCAGAAGGCGGTGTCCGGCTTGACGTAGGAGGTCTTGCCGTCGCTGATGATCTCGAACTTGCCCATGCCCGGCATCGCCATGGTGCCGGTGCACTGGCTCTTGTTGTCCAGCGACAGGTTCATCTCCATCTTGCCCTCGCCGGCGTCGATGGTGCCGGCCATCTTGAGGGAGGTCGCGGAGGCCAGGGCGTCCTTGGCCTGCTTCATGATGTCCTGGGCGCTGAGCTTGTCGGTGTCGAGCTTCTTCGAGGCGCCCGCCTTGGCGTCGCCGCCCTTCCCGTCGCTCTTCTCACTGCCGCACGCGGCGGTGCCGGCGGCCAGGACGAGGCAGATCGCGGCGGTGCTGACCAGTCGCTTCGACAGCATGAGGTGTTCCTGTCCGGGGCGGCCCGAAAAGCCCGCCCCAAATGTGATGAATTTTTCATCAGTATGGTTCAGGCCCCCGACAGTGGATCACGGGACCGGCCGCTGTTACAGCTTCGTGGCAGGACCGTGTTCTGCGCGTACCCGGAAACGCGAAAGGCCCGGAGGAAGAATCCTCCGGGCCTTTCGGCTACTGAGTAGCGGGGACAGGATTTGAACCTGCGACCTCTGGGTTATGAGCCCAGCGAGCTACCGAGCTGCTCCACCCCGCGTCGGTGAACACAACCATACGGGGAAGTCGCCGAGATGGGAAATCGGTTCCTCAGGACACCCCGGCGCCCGGCACCCGGCCGGGCACCGGATGCCGGGCCGTACGGCATCTCGCCCAGGCCGCGAAGCAGACCAGCGCGGCGAAGCAGGGCACCATCAGGGCCCCGTAGACCACCAGGAAGCCGTCCGTGCCGAGGTCGGCGGCGGCGTTCCAGACGCCGTGCAGCGCCATCGCCAGCAGCAGCCCGGCCGGCGCCGCCAACCGGGCCAGCCAGCGCCGCGCGGTGGTGAGGGCGACGGCCAGGCCGATGCCGGTGAGCGCGGTGAACAGCGGGTGGGCGAAGGGGGAGAGCAGGGCGCGCAGCACGAAGGTCTGCACGGTGCTGTCGAAGTCGCGCAGGCTGGGCGGGTCGCCGAGGCCGATGCTGTCCAGCCGCTGGCGCTGGTCGCTGGTGAAGGCCCGGCCCAGGTAGAGGGCGTTCTCGGTGAAGGCGAAGCCGCAGGCGGCCATCCCGCCGAGCACCACCCCGGCGGCCAGGGTGCGCGGCCGGGAGCGGTGGTGCGGCGAGCCGGCGGGCGGGGCCGGGCGCAGGTAGGGCAGCGGCCGCAGGTACGGGCGCAGCCGCAGCCGGCCGCGGGCGTGCGGCCCGACCGGGTGGCGCGGGTACGGGCGCGGGCTCCGGGGCGCGGGCGACCGGTGCAGCAGCGGCGCGCAGGGGCGCCCGGTGTGGCGGCCGCGGCAGCGCAGCCGCTGGCCGAGCGGGAGCAGGAGCACCAGCAGGGCGGTGGCCTTGGCGGTCTCCTCGATCACCGGGGTGGCGATCCCGGCGCCGAGCAGCTCCCCGAACGGGCCCCGGTGCCGGGTCAGGTAGTCCGCCGTCCAGTTGTTGGCCAGGATCGCGACGGTGGTGGCCGCACAGGCGCCCCAGCCGAGGCAGAACACGGTGTGCCGCAGCGGCACCCGGGCGGTGAGGTTGAGCCAGGCCAGGCCGCCGAGGACGAACGGCAGCGGCACCATCGCCAGGCCCAGGCCGACCAGCAGGCCGACCGTGCCGGTCTGCCGCTGGACCAGGTGGAGGATCAGCACCCCGCAGCCGATCAGGGTCAGCACGGTGGCCGCGGTGACGGAGGAGAGCGCCACCGAGCGGCCGCGGCCCGGCGGGGCCCCGGGATCGGCCGGCCGTTCGCGCCGTTCCCCCGGGCCGACGGCCGGGACCCGCACGGCGGCGGTACCAGGCCGGGACAGCAGGCGGCGGGCCCGGAGCCTCCGGGGCCCCGGGATGGTCCGGGTGCCGCCGGTGCTCGGGACCGTCTCCGGTGCGTCGGCGGCGGCGCTGACCGTCGTCCGGCCGTTCGTCCGGAACCCGCCGCCGGACGGGCTGCCCATGCGGCACAGGGTAGGCCACGGCGGCGGCCCGTCGGGGGGAATCGGGCCGGACCGGCCGTCCCCGGCCGACCCGAACGGCCGCCGCGCGGGCGCCCGTTCGAACGGTGCCGGTGGGTCAGCGGCGGCGGAACAGCAGGTCGTGGACGACGTGGCCCTTGGCGATCCCGGCCCGTTCGAACTTGGTGACCGGGCGCCAGTCCGGCCGCGGGGCGTAGCCGGGGATGCTGCCGTCCGGGTGGTCCGCGGGCTCCAGCCAGCCGGTCCCGTCACCCTCGGGGTGCAGGTTCTCCAGCTCCGGGGAGTCGGACAGCACGGCCAGCATCTGCTCGGCGTACGGCTCCCAGTCGGTGGCGCAGTGCACCAGGGCGCCGGGGGCGAGCCGGGGCAGCACCAGGTCGAGGAAGGCGGGCTGGACCAGCCGGCGCTTGTGGTGCTTCGGCTTGGGCCACGGGTCGGCGAAGTAGACCCGCAGACCGGCCAGCGAGGCGTCCTGGAGCATGTCGCGCAGCAGGATCACCGCGTCGCCGGCGGCCGTCCGGACGTTCCGGGAGCCGTCGCGCTCCAGCAGGCCGAGCAGGTTGCCGTGGCCGGGGGTGTGCACGTCGGCGGCGAGGATGCCCATGTCCGGGTCGGCGGCGGCCATCGCGGCGGTGGTCTCGCCCATGCCGAAGCCGATCTCCAGGGTCACCGGCAGGCCGCCGAACAGCTCCGGCAGGTCCAGCGGGGTGCCGTCGATGGGTATGCCGTACGTCTCCCAGCTCCGGTCCAGGGCGCTCGCCTGGGCGTTGGTCATCCGGCCCCGGCGCGGCTGGAAGCTGCGGATGCGGCGCTCGCGGTGCTGGGCCTCGGTGGCCTTGTGCGGGTACATCGGCGCGGGGTAGGCGGCCGGCGCGGCGGACAGCCGGGCGGACGGCGAGGGCTGGGGGATCGGGGCGGTGGCAGTCACAATCACCCGAGTCTACGGGGCTGTCGGGGCGCTCCGACGGGGCCTGTGACCGGGCTCATCCGCCCGGCCGCCGGGGCCGGACACCGGGAAGGGGAGAGGGGAGGGAGCCGTCCCCGTCGGTGGCTCCCTCCCCTCTCCCCGGCGCCGTCCCGGCGTTCCGCTACTCCTCCCAGGGCCAGTGGGCGTTCGCCCCGGCCTCCAGGAGGGGGATCAGCCGGAAGGCCGCGTCGCTCAGGCCGCCGAAGGTGTGCCGGTGGGCGCCGCCGCTGGGGCCGTGGCCCGTGGCGTAGCCGGCCAGGTTCCAGGTGTAGACGGGCACGTGCGCCGGGACGGCGGCGAGCGGGTCGCCGCCCCAGTGGTTCGGGCCGGTCTGCTCGTCGGTGACGATCACCACCCGGTCGTGGCCGCGGTAGTGGGTGCGGACGGCGTCGGCGGTGTTGGTGCCGCCGAGGTCGGAGAAACGGTCCAGCACCCGCAGCACCGCCTCCCCCCGGCCCACCTCGACCACCCGGCTGGTGGTGCCGAACTCGACCAGGTCCGCCCTGGCGGCCCGGACCTTCAGCGCGGTGCCGAAGATCGCCGCCGAGTCGGCCCGGTTGAGCTCGGTCGGCCCGCCGGAGCGGTCGAACATCGAACCGGATCGGTCCACCAGGACCAGCGTCCGGCCGGGCAGTTCGGGCACGTTGGCCAGCGAGTGGCCGAGCGCGGTCTCCAGCGCGTGCCCCCAGCGCAGCGAGGTCACGTTGCGGTGCGCGGCCAGGTAGCGGAACGGGAACTGGCGCGAGCGCCGCACCTCGTCCTTGTCGGAGATCCGCCGGGCCACCTCGGCCGCGACGGCGTCCGAGACGCCGGCCCGGTCGAAGTTGCGCAGGTTCCGCACCAGCGCCATCGGTCCCATGGAGGGGATGACCGCCTCCCAGACCGCGGCGTCCAGCGGCCCCTGCAGCCAGCCCGCCAGCGCCTCCCAGGTCAGCCCGGCGGCGGCCAGCCGCTCGGCGCCGCCCTCGGCGGTCACCGCTGCCCGGCGTTCCTCGACGGGCAGCGCGAGCAGCGCCCGGTTGGCGGTCAGCATCCGGTCGGCGGTCGGCGGGACGGCCTCCTCCGGCCGGTGGCGGCGGTCCAGCGCGTACGCGAACAGGGCGCCCTGCCACTCCTTCCCGGGGGCCGGCGAGGGGTGGGTCAGCTCGATCACGTCGCCGAAGCGGTAGCCCTTGCCCGCGGTGTCGTACTTGAGCAGCGAGCGGGCGTCGTACAGGTGCCGGACGGCGTCCGCGACACCGCGCTTGAGCGGCTTGGGCAGCGCCCGGCCGTAGCGCGAGGTCCAGTAGGCGAGCAGCTCGCCGGGCTCGTCGGCGCGCCGCAGCACCGCCGCGACGGCCTGCCGGGAGTGGCCGTGGGCACCCGCGTCCAGCCGGGCCCGGGTGAACTCAGCGGCGCCGACCAGGGCGGCGGTGCGCATCCGGGCGCCGTACCGCAGCCAGCGCAGCAGCCCGAGGGTCCACTCCGGCTCGGCGACGGCGAGTTCGCGCACCAGCGCGGTGTAGCGGTCGTCGCGCTCGCCGCCGCGCTCGTGGAAGGTGTCCTGGCCGACCATGTTGGCCACCGCGAGCAGGAAGAGCTCGGACTTGCGGTCCCGGACGAATCCGGTGCCGCCGTTGTGGTTGACGGTGCGCCGGCCGGTGGTGGTCACCGGCGAGCTCGGACTCGCCTTGGTCCTGCGGAAGTTGAACCTGGACATGCGGCAGCCCCCCTCGGCCTGCTGGTGTCAGTGGGGAGGGAGGCATGCCGCGGCCAGGGGTGCCCGAGATCGTGCCGGCCGCGGGGCGGCCGACGTCGGCGGAGGTGTATGCCTTGTGCTCTACCGGATTGAGCTAGCGGCCGCGCTCGCGCACGGCACGCCCGGGACTTGAACCCGGAACCGCAAGATCCGAAGTAACCCCCGCCTGCGCACCGGGCACTCCGGGGCGCGGTGCCTCCCGAGATCAGGGATGGCGGCGGTGTTTCGCGGGCTCGAACCGCAGCGTCCTACGGACGCCTCACCAAGAAGTAACCGCTGCCGTCGCACCGGGAGGTGCGGAATCTATTCACGTGTGGGTGTCCAGAGATCGAAGGCGGCTGAGGTGACGAAGCTGCTCTGGCCGGCTGAGCTACACCGGTACGGAGCACCGGTGACGGGATTCGAACCCGCGACCTGCCCATTTGGAGTGGAAGTAACCTCTGCCTGCGCACCTGGACGGGAGAAACCCTAGCCAGGCCCCTCCCGCCGCCGCACCCCATTTACCGCCGGGATCCACCGGCGGGCCCGGATCGTGGCCCCGGGCCCGCACGCCGGGCGCATACGCCGCGCGCGCCTGGCGGGTACGCCGCTCACGCCGGGGCGACGATCACCGCCCGGGCCCGCTCGGTCAACTCCCGTACCCGGCGTTCACCCTGGAAGGGCTCCAGCCGCCGCAGCATCTCCACCACGTACTCCCGGCTGCGTTGCGAGGAGATCCGGCCGGCCACCTCGACGGCGCGTTCGCCGGCGGCGACCGCGGCGTCCAGGTTGCCCGCCTCCGCCTCGGCCATCGCCGAGACCACCAGCCGCAGGCCGTGCGAGCGGACGAAGCCCTCGGTGGGCGTGGCCAGCGCCTCGCGGGTGAACTGCCGGACCTTGGAGGGCACTCCGAGGTCGCGGAAGCACTCGGCGGCGTCGGCGGCGAGCCGGTCGTAGGCGTAGAAGTCGATCCACGCCGGATCGGGATCCCCGGCACGCGCCCGTTCGAGAGCGCTCTCCGCCGCGCCGAGCGCCGTCGCACACGCCGCCGCGTTGCGCGCCTTGGCCTGGGCCCTGGCCTCCACCAGGTGGAAGAAGCTCATGGTGCGGGCGGTGGCCAGGCCCCGGTTGCGCTCCAGAGCGGCCTGGGCGAGGTCCACCGCCTCCTCGGCGAAGCCCCGGTAGCCCGCCTGGAGGCTCATCGAGGCCAGCACGTAGCCGCCGAGCGGCACGTCGGCGGCGGCCCGGGCGAGCCGCAGCGCCTGGATGTAGTAGCGCTGGGCGGCCTCGTGCTGTCCGGTGTCGAAGGCCATCCAGCCGGCCAGTCTGGTCAGTTCGGCGGTCGCGCCGAACAGTGCCCGGCCGACGGCGTCGCTGTACGAGGCGAGCAGCAGCGGCGCCGCCTCCACCCGCAGGCACTCCGGCACCATCGACGAACGCCAGTCCCCGCCGCCGTACTTGGAGTCCCAGCGGCGGGCCTCCTGGGCGGCCTCGCGGAGCTTGGCGGCGTCCGAGTGGCCGACCCGGTAGGAGGAGGTGTCGGTGGGGGAGCGCGGGACCTCGCGGGCCACCGAGCCGTCCGCCGGGTTGATCAGCCAGCGGGAGACGGGGGTCGCGTAGGCGGCGACCGAGAAGGTGCCGGCCAGGCTGTCGCTCCAGCGGCCGCCGCCGGGGCCCCGGCGCAGGTCGAGGTCGACCCGCCACAGGTCGGTCGCGGAGCGGACCGCGTCGGCGACCTCGCGCGGGAAGGCCAGGCCGAGTTCGGGCGCCGGGTCGGTGTCGCCCAGGCCGATCTCCTCCAGCGGGACGGGCCGGCCGAGCTTGCCGCCGATCGCGGTGGCGATCAGGTGCGGGACGGGCCCCTGCGGCACCATGCCCTTGCTGACCCAGCGGGCCACCGAGGTCTTGTCGTAGCGCAGGGTCAACCCGCGTTGGGCGCCGAGGTCGTTGACCCTGCGGGCCAGCCCGGCGTTGCTGATCTGGGCGAGGGTCAGGAGCGTGCCGAGCCGTTCGTTCGGTCCACGTGGGCTGACGGTCATGGTGGCGGCTGCACCTCCTGCGGCCTTGTGCGCGGGGCCCGGGCGGCACCGGGTCGTAGCTGCAGTACCTAGCGTAGTCGGACGCGTTCCGACGGTTAAGAGGTCGCATTCCGGATGGCGGGATCGCGCACTCGGCGGTGCCGCACCGGAGTTGGTCCGGACCACTCGGATCCGGCCGACCGCGCGGCGCTCCGGAGCCTCGTGCTCCGGTCCCGTGTTCACATGCGCCCGGCCGTGCCCCCTGGCCCGACCGGCAGGTCGGCGATTCGCTGGTGGTCGTGGGTCGGCCTGCCGTCGAGGACCCGGCGGGCCGGGGAAGCCGCCGCCTCAATCCCCGCGGGTGGCGGTGAAGTCCGGGAGGGCATGCGGATGCCCTCCCGGGCCGGGCGACGCCTTTCGGCCATCTCGCGATGCCCATGTCAAAGGTGTTCGCGGGCGGTTCCGGGTCGGGGAGGGGGAGGCCCGGCCCGCCCGTCCCCCGGGGAGCCGGGCGGATCGAACTCACCTCCGGCGCACGGAACTTGCCCGCCCGGAGTGATCGGGAGGGGGCGAAGGAGGCCCGACCCGGAGCGGTCCGGGAGAGCCCGCCCCCGTCCGCGGTCGTGGCCGCGGCGGCCGTCGAACGGTCGGTTCGAACGGAAACGGAACCCGGAACACCGACCACGGCGGCGCCCCGCGGTGGCACGATGTCTCCTGACGGCGCGTCGAGCTGCGGGGGCACGCCGGGACGCGCGCGGGCCGGTCCGGCACCCCACCCGGCCGCCCGGCGGCGGCGAACGCGTCGTACGGATGCAGGTCCTCGTCCGGTGGAGGCGCGATGCGGTGGCTGACGGGCTGGTGCACGGGCGCGCCGAGCGCGGGCACCCCGGCGCACGAGACGCTCGGCAGGGTCGAGCCGATCGCCGCGCGCCCCCTGTGGGCCGGGCCCGACCCGCTCTGGGCCGTCGGCGACTGGCGCCCCGGGGAGATCCGCCTGGTCACCCTCCGCCCCGGCGCCCCCGCCGTGGTCAGCACCGGCCCCACCGCCCCCGACCAGGTCGAGGACACCCCCGCCACCTCCCGGCTCGCCGTCCTCGGCCACTGCGGCGCCACCGACGCCGAACTCGCCGCCGGCCTCGCCGCCGCCCGCGGCGGCGCCGTCCGCCACCTGACCGCCTGGCCCGGCAGCTACACCGTCGTGCTGCGCTCCGGCACCCGCTCCACCCTGCTGCTCACCGACCTCGCCGGCGCCCGGCCCGTCTTCCACACCCCGTGGGCCGGCGGCACCGCGTACGCCACCGCCGCCCTGCCGCTCGCCGACCTGGTCGGCGCCCCGCTCGACACCGGCCACCTCGCCGCCCGGCTCGCCTGCCCCGAGTCCCCCGAGGCGCTCGGCACCGGCACCCCGTACCTGGACGTCCAGCGGGTGCCGCCCGGCCACGTGCTCGGCATCCGCGGCGGCCGCCCGTACCTGTCCGGCTACGACGACCCGGCCGGCGCCGAGCAGCCGCGCGACGAGGCGCCCGCCGTCCGCGAACTCACCCGTGCCCTGCTGGAGTCCGTCCGCTCCCGGGTCCGCACCCCCACCCCGGCCATCGATCCGGCCGGGCGGGCCCGGCTCGGCGTCGACCTCTCGTACGGGACGGCCTCCGCGACCGTCGCGCTGCTCGCCGCCGCCGTCCCGCTGCCGCCGGCGCCGAGGGCCGCCGCGTCCACGGCGCCCCTTCCGGCGGCCCGGGCCGCCGCCGGGGCCAGGAGCGGCGCGGTCAAGGGCTCCTGGGCCCGCGCCACCGCCCGGGAACCCGCCGCCCCCGAGCAGCTGGCCGCCGTCACCCTCGGCGAGACCGAGCCCCCGGCAGGGCTCGCGCTCGCCCCCGACACCCCGCGGCTGCGGCACACCGTGCTCGACCCCGGCCCTGACACCCTCCCGTACGCCGGGCTGGACGCCGACCCGCAGTCCGGCCGGCTCACCGACGAGCCGGGGCCCGAACTCGTCGCCGCCGCCCGGGCCGAGGCCCGCTTCGACGCCGGCGGCACCGACCACCTCACCGGCTACGGCGCCCGCCAGGTCCTGGACGGGCACCCGGCCCGGCTCGCCGACCTGATCCGGGCCGGCCGGCCGCGCGAACTCCTGCCCCCGGTCGTCGCGCTGGCCGGCGCCGACCGGGCGGCCGCGGGCGTCCTCACCGGCACGCTGCGCACCCCGCTCACCGTGCTCCGGGCCGCCCACCGGCTCTCCCGGGTCCGCTACGCGGAGGCACTGGACGAGGTGGCCGCCAGGCTGACCGCCCGCCACGTCCCGGACGGCGACGGCACGGCGGGGGCCCGCTCGGCCGTCGACCTCGCCTGGTGCGTGCCCGGCCCGGCCGCCCGCTGGCTCTCCGACGAGGCGCTCTCCTCGGTCGCGCTGCGGCTGCGCCTGGCGGCGCGCAGACCGGCGCCCGAGGAGAACCCCGGTGCGCACCGGGCCCGGCACGCCCTCTACCGGCAGGCGCGCTCCTTCCGCACCCTCGTGCACGCCGCCGAACAGCCCGGCCAGCGGCTGCACGCGCCCTTCCTCGACAACCAGGTGGTGCGCGCCGCCCGGCTGCTGCCCGACGACGTCCGCCTCCAGCCCGGCGCCCGGCACGCCCTCCTGCACGCCGTTCTCACCGGCGCCGGCCGCACCGACCTGCCCTCCGACTGGGGCCGCAGCCCCCGCCCCGACCGCACCGCCCCCACCCGCGCCGGCCTGCGCCTCGCCGCCGACGGACTCGCCGAACTCTTCGACGCACCGCTGCTCGCCGAAGCCGGCCTGATCGACCTTCCCGCTGTCCGGGCCGACCTCGCCCGCTCCGCCGACCCCGCCACCCCGCTCTCCCCGGTCGCCCTCGCCGGCCTCGCGGACCTCGTCTCCACCGAGCTGTGGCTGCGCCGCGTCCGCGCCCGCCGCCACGGCGCCTGCTGGACCGGCCTGCCCACCCCCCGCCAACCCGCGCTCACCTCCTGACACCACCGGCCGCGTCCCTGGCGCTGCCCGCCACCCCGTCCGGCGAGCCGTGGTCGCGTCGCATTCGTGCCCGCCGCCACGGCGCCTGTCGGACCGGACCGCGCACCCCCGCGGCCACGTCCCGGCCGCCCGCCCGCCGACCACTGCTCGGGAGCCTGCCCGCGCACCGACCGGACCGTCCTCGGGCGGCCGCCCGAGGACGGTCGACGGGCGCGATGGCGACCGTGCTTCCGCCAGGCGCTGCGGCCGGGCAGGGGCCGGGCCCCGCTTGCGGTCCCGGCCTGCTCCCCGGGCGCCGGTCGTACGCCCAGCCGCCCGGCCGAGGCCAGGACGACCGGGTCGACGCCCTCCCTCGCCCCGGTCGTCCGGCGGTGGGCCGCCGGACGCTTCCGCCTCGGCCCGAGCCATCGCCGGGGGCACCCGGGTCGTGCCCTCCCGTTCCCCGGCCGCAGGGCCCCGGCCCTCCTGTACGTCGGCCCCGGTCTGCGGCGCGGGCCGCTCCCCTCGTCCCTCCGGCGGCGGGCCCTGGCCACCAGCTGTTCCCCCGTCCCCCGGCCCGCTGGCCGCAGGGCCCCGGCCCTCCCGTGCGTCGGCCCCGGTCTGCGGCGCGGTTGCCGGGCCCGGGTGGGCGGGACGGTGATGATGGCGGGGGTGTGGGTCCGGGGCGAGGAGGGTGTGCGGTGGCCGGTGGGAGCGCGGGGCGGGACGTGCCGGTTGTGCTGTCGGTGCTGGGGCGTCCGCCGTCGGGGCGGCCGCCGGGGGTGCTGGCGGCGTGCGACGGGTCGGACGGGTCGCTGTGGGCGCTGGACCGGGCGATGACGGAGGCCGAGGTGTTCGGGCTGCCGCTGTACGTGCTCGCCGTGGTCAACCCGGCGCCGGCCGGCTACCCGCCGGGCATGGCGGAGCTGGTGCAGGAGAGCGTGGAGACGCTGGTCGAGAGCATGGCCGACGGGCTGCGCCGCTCGGTGGCCGCCGTGCAGCGCCAGCGCCCCGCGCCGTACGCGGGGGAGCTGTCGCTGCACGTGGTGCTGGGCAACGTGATCGAGGTGCTGCTGGAGGCGGCGACCCGGCAGCACACGCTGGTGGTCGGCACCCGGGGCAACGGAGGCTTCGCCCGGCTGCTGATGGGCTCGGTGAGTTCGGCGGTCGTGCACCACGCGGCCTGCCCGGTGCTGGTGGTCCCGGCGCCGCCCGCGGCCTGATCGACGGGGTGCCGGGAATGTACCGAGATGGTTCACCGTTCACCCATCTTGTCCACACCTGACAAGACGCCCCTGGAGCCCCCCGCATGAAGGTCGAGATCTGGTCCGACATCGCCTGTCCCTGGTGCTACATCGGCAAGCGCCGTTTCGAGCAGGCCCTGGCGGACTTCCCGGGCCGGGAGCGGGTCGAGGTCGTCTACCGCCCGTACCAGCTGGTCCCGGACGCCCCCGAGACCGCGAGCCCGCACCGCGCCTGGCTGGCCGAGCGCTACGGCCCGCAGTCGGTGGCGATGGACGCGCGGGTGGCCGAGCTGGGCCGCGCCGAGGGCATCACGTACGACTTCGACGCCGCGCTGCACGCCAACACCTTCCTGGGCCACCGCCTGCTGCACCTCGCCGAGGTCGAGTACGGCCCGGCCGTCCAGGGCCGGCTGAAGGAGGCGCTGCTGAAGGCGCACTTCACCGACGGCGTCGACGTCGGCGACCGCGCCGCGCTGACCGACGTCGCCGTCTCGGCCGGCCTGGACCGCGACCGGGTGGCGGCCTACCTGGCGGGCGACGAGGGCACCGCCGAGGTCGACGCCCAGCTGGCCGAGGGCCGGGAGCTGGGCATCAGCGCCGTGCCGACCTTCGTCTTCGAGGGCAAGTGGGCCGTCCAGGGCGGCCAGGACGCGGCGACCTTCCGCAAGGTGCTGGAGCAGGTCGCCACCGAGATCGGCGAGCGCCGCCCCGCCCCGGTGCAGGTCGCCCCGGCCGGGGAGGCCTGCGCGGACGGCTCCTGCGCCATCTGACGGTCAACGCCACCCGACGGTCACCGTCGGCACGCGAGGCCCGAGGCCCGTTCCAGGACCCCTGGAGCGGGCCTCGGGTCATGACCGCCCCGACCACGTCCGGGTCACGAGCACCGGAAGCGGGCCTGGGCCCAGTCCGCGACGTTCAGCGCCGACCAGATCCCGTTCACCGGTGTGACCGTCAGCTTGACCGACTTCTGCCCGGCCAGCGGCACGTGCACCGGCACCGCGTCGTCGCCGACGGCCAGTGTGCGGGAACGCCACAGGGTGCTGCCGTCGGAACCCTGGACGCTGAAGACGACCCCGCCCGGTGAGAGCGTCGCGTCGTCCACCCCGGCCACCGCGTCGAAGGACGTGCAGGTGCGGTTGAGGTCGATCACGGTGCTCGCCGGGGCGTGCACGGTGATCGCGTGCGGGTGGTAGTCGCCGCCGATCCAGCCGCCGTCACGCTGCCAGAAGTTGTCGCTGCCCTTCTGCCGGATGCTCGGCTCGGGGGGCGGCACCCGGTTGTTGCCGGGCTTCAGCACGGGCAGCGAGTCGCCCCAGAAGTCGCTGAGCACCGGCGGCGTCGGCGTGCTGACGGTCGGGGTCGGCACCGGCGGCAGGGTGGGCGTCGGGATGACCGGCACGTCGGGCGTGGGCAGCGGCGGCAGGGTCGGCACGGTGACGACCGGGGGAGTGAAGCTCGGCGCCGGTGGCTTCGGGCTGCCGGATGCGGGTGTTCCGGGCTGCGGCGCCCGGTCGGTGGCGGGCGGCGGAACCGGCGTGGACTTGGCGGCCGCCTTGGCCTCGGGGCTCGCCGCGGGCGCCCCCGGGGCCGCGGCGGCGGCGCTGGACGCCGGGGCCGGAGCCGCCGTGGGCGCGGGTGCGGGTGCGGGCGGGGCCGCCGGCGTCCCGGGTGCGGCGGCGGCCGGCGCGCTGGGGGCCGGGGGAGCGGCCGCCGGGGGCTTCGGCTCGGGCGAGCCGGTGAACGCGTACGCGGCGACGGCGGCCGCGGCCACCGCGATGGCGGCGACGATCCCGGCCTTGGCCGCGGTGCCCAGGCCTTCGCCGACCGCGGCGGCACCGGCCCCGCCGGAGGCCGCCCCGGTCGAGCCTGCGGCAGCCGTGCCGGCGGCCGCACCGGCCGCCGCCCCCGAGGACCCGGAGGCCGCGGCGGCCGTCCCGGCCGCTGCCGCACCGCCGACGGCGGCGGCACCGCCCACGGCGGCCGCGGCGGCGCCGAACCCGCCGACGCCGATCCAGACGAGCACCCCGCCGGGCAGCAGGGCGCGCAGCCCGGTGTTGATCTCGGTCAGTTCGAGGCAGGCCGCCGTGCAGCGGTCGCACTCCTGGAGGTGCCGGCCGACCTCCGCCGAGGCCCGCTTGCGCAGCGAGCCGCGCGCGTACGCCCCGAGCCGGTTGGCGTACGCCTCGCACGCCCGGTCCTGGCTGCCCGAGACGTGCGCCTGGAGGAACGCGGCGGCGAGCCGGTCCCGGGCCCGGTGGGCCTGGACGGCGGTGGCGTTGGCGGTCTTGCCGAGCATCACCGCGACGGTCTTCGGGGATTCCCGCTCGACCTCGGTGTGCCAGAGCACCACCCGGTCGTCCTCGGGCAGTTCGGCGTAGGCCTGCATGACCATCCGCTGGTCGGCCATCGCCATCGCCCAGGCGTCGGCGCCCGGGTCGGCGAGGTCGACGTCGACCACGGCGGCCGAGGTCTGCGCGAACACGGCGAAGTCGTCGACGAGTTGCTCGCGCCGCTCGCTGCGGTGCCAGGCGGCGGCGACGTTGCGCACGGCGGTCAGCAGGTACGCGCGGACGGCGAACTCGGGGCCCTTGCCCGCCCGCAGCGCCTGCAGGGTGCGGGCGAACACCTCGCCCGCGAGGTCCTCGGCGGTGAAGCTGTCCCGGCAGCAGGTGCGCGCGTAGCGGCGCACCGAGTCGGCGTGCCGGCGGTAGATCTCCTCGTACGCGGTGTCGTCGCCGGCCCGCACCCGGGCGGTCAACTCGGCGTCGGAGGCGGGGCGCTCGCCGTCCACCGGATCGGCGGGGGCGGGCACGGTCGGCCGGGCGGTCCGGCCGTCGCCGGTGAACGGTCCGCCGACGAACGCCTCGGGGGAGACACCGCCGCGGCCCGCCGGGGCCTGCCCGGGCACCCGGCCCGGGGGCAGCGCGGAGGCGGAGAGCGTCTCGCGGCTGGGCATCCCGGCCTGGTCGGGGACGTGTCCGGCGGCCGTGCCCGGTGCGGAGCCCGGCACTTGGGCCGCCCCGCCGGTCTTGCCGAGGCTGCAGGGGCCCGCGGCGGACCCCTCGGCGCCGTCACCGGAGAGGCCTCCGAAGTCGAGCCCGTACCCGTAGTCGTTCTGTTCCTCGGCGCTCACAACGGACCCCAGATTCCACGACAGCCCCCGTAGTGTGGCAGCGCGCGCGGGCGTGCGTGGGCGCACGGTTCCCCGGCGTACGGCGCCGACGGCGCGCGAACGGCGCGCATCGGGACATTGGCTCCAACCACGGGCAAAGGATGGCATAGCGCAGGGGCGGGCGGTAGCCGGAGCGACCGCCTTCCACCCCTCCGAGGGGCCGTCGCGGGAGTGTTCGCCCAGCGTGCGGCGGTGGGGTGTGCGACTCCCACACCCGGCGCGCGCACCCGGGCCGCGCGCCGGTCCTTCCTTCAACTCCCGTGCCCGCCGGGCGTGGCGGACCGGCCGGCCGACGGGCGTCAGCGCTCCCGCAGACCGTCCAGCAGGATCTGCAGCAGTCGGTCCGAGGGCCCGGCCACCGGTTGACCGTCCGTCTGCGGAGAAATCGGCGAGAAACCGCCGGCCGCCGGCGCGGAGAGCGACGGACGGACCGCGTGCACCGGCACCGAGGCGGTCAGCACCAGCACCACGTCCGACACCGTGACGCCCGGCCGCAGTTCGCCCGCGGCACCGGCCCGCGCCACCAGGGCGGCCAGCAACTGAAGCAGCAGCCGGGGGTCGGCGTCGGCCGCCGACGGCTCGACCACCCCGCCGGAGCGGGCCTCCTCGCCCCGCAGGTCGAAGCGGACCGCCGCGGGCTGTTCCACCGTCCGCTGCTCGGGCACCCGGCCCAGCTCCTCCGCGTAACGGAACGCCTCCGGCGGCAGCAGCCGCCCGGCACCGCTGCTCACCGCGCGGGCCAGGTAGCCGGCCAGCGCGTCCCAGGCGCCGTCACCGCCGTACAGCGACTCCCGCGCCTGGGCGGTCAGCCACGCCACCTCCTCGGCGGCGATCCGCTGGACCAGCACCTCCTTGCTCGGGAAGCGCCGGTAGACGGTGCCGACCCCGACCCCGGCCCGGCGCGCGACCTCCTCCATCGGCGCGCCGTAGCCGAACTCGCCGAACACCTCGCGGGCCGCCCGCAGCACGCTCTCCAGGTTCCGCCGGGCGTCCACCCGCAGCCTGGCCCCGGGCACCGCCGCGGCGGCCGCCGCCGGCTCGGCCCGGTACGGCACGGCCGCCTGGACCGTGCCGAGCTGCCCGAGCCCGCTCTGCGACGGCAGCTCCACCGGGCCGCGTTGCTCGGGCACCATGCCCGGCCCGGCCTGCGGTGCGACCGCCCGCCCCAACACCTGCTCCTGATCCATCATCCCAGCTCTCCCCCGCAGGCGTCCGAAACCGGACCCTGTCGTCGCCGGCCCCTGCACCCCCCGGTGCAGCTCAGCCCGTCAGAAATGACCCGATGACCCATTGCTCGTGCCGCCCGTCCCGATCCGGTGACCACGGTTCGTGCCGCCGTGCCGGGTCCACCTCCGGCTCGGCGCGTCGGCACCGTCCGGGGCCCTGTCCGGGAACTACCCTTCCCCGGATGACTGTCCCCCAGTCGGGTTTACACGCCAACGCTGGAACTGGCCGTAGTGGCCGCTCCACGGTGCGTCGCCGCCGATTGTCATGGCGACGGCCGCCCCGGTACACAATCCGACCATAGTTCACCAGTCTCCGAGGCCGAAAGTGCGTCAGAAAGTCGCCCAGTAGGCACAACTGGCCACGGTGGTCACTCGCGTCGCAACCAGCCCCGTACGGACTGTGGACAAGACCGCCTCCGCCGGTCCTTCATAGGGGGCGTGATGGGGGGACACACCCGGCCGCGGGGCGGCCGGGGACGAAACGTCGCATCGGCAGGAGGCGCACCATCAGGATCCTGATCGCCGGCGGCGGCTGCGCCGGAACGGCCGCCGCACTCCACCTCCAGCGCGCCCTGCGGGAACGGCTGCGGCGCGGCGAGGTGGAGATCACCGTCGTCGAGCCCCAGGCCTACTTCACCTACCACCCGCTGCTGGCCGAGGTGGCGGCCGGCTCGATCGACCCGAGACACGTGGTCGTGCCGCTGCGCCGGGTCCTGCCGGACTGCCGGGTGGTCACCGCCCGGATCACCCGGATCGAACACGCCGCCCGGCGCGCCCTGGCCGACGCCGCCGGCCCCGGCGAACCCCCCGCCCCGGTCGAACTGCCCTACGACGTCCTCGTGGTGGCCCCCGGCTCGGTCTCCCGCACGGCTCCGGTGCCCGGGCTCGCCGAACACGGCCTCGGCTTCTCCACCGTCGGCGAGGCGGTGGGCCTGCGCGACCATGTCCTGGAGCAGCTCGACCTGGCCTCCGCCACCCGTGACCCGGCGCTGCGCCAGTCCGCGCTCACCTTCGTCTTCGTCGGCGCCGGCTACGCGGGCGTCGGCGCGCTCGCCGAACTGGAGGACATGGCCCGCACCGCCGTGCGCGGCTACCACAACGTCGGCGCCGAGGACCTGCGCTGGATCCTGGTCGAGGCGACCGGCCGGATCCTCGCCGGGGAGTCGCCCGAACTCGCCGAACACACCCTGGGCGAACTGCGCGAGCGCGGCGTCGACGTCCGGCTGCGCACCACCCTGGAGTCCGCCGCCGACCGGGTCGTGGCGCTCTCCGACGGCAGCCGCTTCGGCGCCCGCACCCTGGTCTGGACGGCGGGCGTCCGGCCGTCCCCGCTGTTGCGTGAGACCGACCTGCCGCTGGACACCCTCGGCCGGGTGCGGTGCCTGGCGACCCTGCAGGCCGTCGGACCGGACGGACGCGCCCTGCCCGGGGTCTGGGCGGCCGGCGACTGCGCCGCCGTACCCGACCCGAACGCGGACGGCGCCCCCTGCGCCCCCAACGCCCAGCACGCGTTCGCCCAGGCCGAGTTGCTCGCCCGCAACGTCGTGGTGGCGCTGGACGGCGGGCCGCACGACCCCCGCCTGGCCGACTACCGGCCGGGACCCGCCGCCTGCTCGACCTCGCTCGGCCCGCGCCGGGCCGTCGCGCACACCCGGCGGGGCGGCACGCTCACCGGCCGCCGGGCGTGGTGGCTGCACCGGGCCCGGCACCTGCGGCGGCTGCCGAGCGCCGAACGCCGGGTGCGGGTGCTGATGGACTGGGTGCTCGGCGGGGTGTTCTCCCGCGAGGTGGTCTCGCTGGGCGCGACGGAGCACCCGCGTTCGGCCTTCGAGGGAGGGTTCGACCCGAAGACCGGGCGGCGGTCCGACGCCGGCCCGGATGCCCCCCGGTGACCGCGCCCGCCGGGCCGGCCCGGCAGTCGTCCGGACGGCCACGCCGGGCGTGCGACTTCCGGAACCGGGCCTCCGCCTGACAGGATCAGCCCGACCTGGTCATTACCCCTTGTGGTGCTGCGCACACAAAAAGTGATGATATGCCTGGAAAACGAGGAAGCGGCCGTCGTTTGAACCTCATGCGCTGGAGCGCCCGGCTCGCCGGAGTCCCCTGGCGTGCCCTCCCGCCCACCGGGACCGGCACCGAGGACGGTGCGCCCTGCCCCGAGGGCGTCGTCGTGCCCAGTCCCCGGGACCCGACCGGCCCCGCCGCCCCCGCCGAGCTCCTCGACCCGCACAAGCCGCAGAACCTGCGCGAGGTGCTCAACCGCATCCCCGCCCCGGTCGCCGTCACCTACGGCCCGCTCCACCAGCTCGGCTACGCCAACCGCGCGTACCGCGAACTCTTCGGCGAACGCCCCACCGGCCTGCCGGCCGCGGAGGCGCTCCCCGAACTCGCCACCATGGGCGTCCTGCCCCTGATGGACCAGGTCATCCGGGGCGGCCGCCCGCGCAGCGTCAAGGCCCGCTGCATCCTGGGCCTCACCGGCAACCGCTACTACAACGTCTCCTGCGTCCCGCTCGGCGCCGGGGAGAGCGGCGACACCCCCGTCGAGGGGCAACCCGCCGGAGTGCTGATCTTCGCCGCCGAGGTCACCGACCAGGTCCTCGCCGCCGCCCGCCTGCGCGAGGCCGAACGCCGCCAGCGCGAGGCCGCCGTCACCCTCCAGCGCAGCCTGCTCCCGCAGAAGCTCGACCAGCCGGCCGGCCTGCGGGTCGCCGCCACCTACCAACCGGGCGGCGCCGAGGCCGCGGTCGGCGGCGACTGGTACGACGTCATCGCCATCGACGGCGGGCGCACGGCCCTCGTCATCGGTGACGTCATGGGCCGCGGCCTGCGCGCCGCCGCCGTCATGGGCCAGCTGCGCACCGCCGTCCGCGCCTACGCCCGCCTCGACCTGCCCCCGCACGAGGTCATGCGCCTGCTCGACGGCCTCGCCATGGAGATCGACGCCAACCAGATCGCCACCTGCACCTACGCCGTCTGGGACCCGCAGCGCCGCACCCTCTCCTACGCCTCCGCCGGACACCTGCCCGTCCTGCTGCGCTGCCCCGACGGCACCATCCTGCGCAGCGAGGAACAGAACGGCCCGCCGCTCGGCACCGGCGGAGGCCTGCACGTCTCCCACACCCTGCGCCTGCTCCCCGGCACGACCGGCGTCCTCTATACCGACGGACTGGTCGAACGTCGCGACGAGGACATCGACCAGGGCCTCGACCTCCTGGCCCGCACCCTGACCGGAGCGATCGGCGCCCCCGAGGTGGTCTGCGCCCGGCTGCTGCGGGCGATGGGCGTGACCTCCGAGCACGACGACGACGTCGCCGTCCTGGCCTTCCAGCTGCCGGCGGAAGAGAGAGCCGGAAATCCGCTTGCGCCGCTTGACCCGGAGGGTCCAGAGGTCTAATGTTCTTCGAGCTGCCTGGCAGGGAGCACCGGACACGCACCGCGCGGACGGTCCCGGGGCAGCCAATCCTCTGAAACACCACTTCCGGTTCGTGCC